>DNFT01000037.1 GCA_003486385.1 Eubacterium sp.
CCGTCAACCGTCTCATATTCCACATCATAGCGTGTTATAAATCTGCCTTCCTCGCGCTTTGTTATACCTTTAAATTCCATTTTTATACCCCTGCATACTGCAAGCATTGCTTGCAGTACTGCCAACAATAAGTAGTTTGAAAGTTTTTCTTTCAAACTTATTACATCGGAGCTTTATTGTATTCCCCGTACTGATTATTTTCTACTTTACCGCATTTCTGAAAATGTTCATTATCGCTTCCGTGACCTGCTCAATGTTCATATCCGAGGAGTCGAGAAGCACCGCATCCTCAGCCTGCTTAAGTGGAGAAATATCCCTGTGCATATCATTGTAATCTCTTTTTTCGATATCCGCTTTTATAACTTCAATATCCTGCTTCTCGCCCTTCTGTAAAAGCTCGTCATATCTTCTCTGCGCCCTCGCCTCAACACTCGCCGTAAGGTATACCTTGGCTGTTGCAGCAGGAAGTACACAGGTTCCGATATCCCTGCCGTCCATAATGACGTCCGTTCCCTCTGCAAGCTGTCTTTGAAGCTCCACAAGCTTGCTTCTCACGGCAGCATATACAGCCACGGCACTCGCCATTGCGCCGACCTCCTCCTGTCTTAAGCGCCCGGTGACATTCTCACCGTTTAAGATGACCTGCTGTGCGCCGTCCTCATAAGTAATCCTTACGTCAACATCGGCGCATGCCTTAGATACTGCCGCCTCATCCCTGCCGTCAATGCCATTGTCCACAAAATATATAGCCATCGCGCGGTACATAGCCCCCGTGTCTACATATATAAATCCAAGTTCCTTTGCAACTCTCTTTGCTATTGTGCTTTTTCCTGCTCCGGCAGGACCATCTATTGCTATGCTGTATGCCATTTTGTTTTCTCCTTCTATCCTTTTTATAATTTCTCTGGGTACATTCTAGCATATATGCCAACCCATGCCCTTATTTCAATAATTTTTATGTGATTTGAAATGTTTCGTGGGTATATAACTCTTATTTCTTTGTTTTATACCCTTATTTTATACTTTACTGATGATTATAAGGGCATATTTTGATTTATCAGCCTTCTATACCCATATCCGGCATTTTTTCTATGTGTTTTTGACACTTTCCGGGTATATTTTGATTTTTTTGTTTTCCTTGCCCAGCCTGCCCGGATTCAAGCTGCTCCATCACTGTTCTAAGAGTTTTTCTAATTTCATTTGCAAAACTGTCTCACACGCTCATTCCGGCAAGGTGCCCCGTTGACCACGCAATCTGCAGGTTGAAGCCCCCTGTCACCGCATCAAGGTCTAACACCTCACCGGCAAAATAAAGTCCGCCGACCTTCTTAGATTCCATTGTGGAAGGGTCTATATCCCTGACGCTCACACCACCCTGTGTGATTATCGCCTCATTGAACCCCCTGAGTCCTGTGAGCGTAAACTCAAGATTCTTTATCGTGCCTATGAGTCTCAGCCGCTCCTCACGACTGATCTCATGCACCTTCTTGTACTCGTCTATTCCGCTTCTTCTGATTACAACAGGAATAAGTGACTTAGGGAGCAGCTTATCAAGTGCGTTGTTGAAATTCTTATTCATGAATTCATCAAAATCCCTGAGCACACGCGCATCAAGCTGCTCTGTGTCAAGCCCCGGCTTTAAGTCTATCACCAGTCTCAGCGGATGGTCCTTGATTTTCTTAGCCACATAGCTGCTCGCGCTGAGCACGGTAGGTCCGCTCACACCGAAATGTGTGAATAAAAGCTCACCAAAATCCTCATAGAGCTTCTTTTTGCCGTCATATATCGTCACACCGGAATTTTTTAGTGCAAGACCCTGAAGCTCCTTCACATCCTCCTCAGCGACATTAAATGGCACAAGTGCCGGACTGAGCGCCGTCACATTGTGCCCTGTTCTCTGCGCAAATTCATAACCGTCACCTGTTGAACCGGTTGTAGGATAGGACACCCCTCCGGTCGCAACGATAACCGCATCCGCAGGATATACCTTGCCGGAAGCGCACCTGACTCCGGTTACAGTGGTGGCAATGGCTCCGGCGGCAGCTCCACATTTTCCGCCATCAGCAGCATCCGCGGTGTCATCTGTTTTATCCAAGGTTCCGGTAATTATTTCTGTCACCGTGGTATCATATTCAAGCTTCACACCAAGCTTCTTCATTATTCTCACAAGAGCAGCTATGACATCCCCGGCCCTGTCACTTACCGGGAACACTCTGTTGCCCCTCTCAACCTTCGTTGCAAGCCCTGCAGTGTTGAGCATAGTCACCACATCATCATTGGTGAAGCCATAGAATGCACTGTACAAAAACTTCTTGTTGGTGACAACATTGTTAAAAAGCTCCTCGACATCACAGGCATTGGTGATATTGCAGCGACCCTTTCCCGTTATGTAGATTTTCTTTCCCGCCTTCTCATTTTTCTCAAGAACCGTCACCTGATGACCGTTTCCTGCCGCTGCTATCGCCGCCATCATTCCAGCCGCCCCGGCTCCGATTACTATGACATTACTCATATATCCTTACTATCCTTTTCCATATATTTATCTGCCGATTATACCTCACAATCAAAAAACACCACAACCTGCATATTACCCATATCATTGCCATTTTTCCTATGCAACAAGCATTTTCTTAATCTGTACATTTATTGATATTTCCCCAATCCGCCAACGCCCTTCTAAATCCTCAAATATAAATCTATACCCAGGCTATTCCTCTATTTTCCTCAGTGACTCAAATAAATCCTCATCAAGCTGATTGATTTCGTCATTATTGTACACCTGATAGTCGCTCCACACCCTGTTAAGCTCCTCAAGCTTCTGCACCACACGCTCCTTGTTCTTCATGCACAGAGCCACTATCAGGGCATTTATAACGCTCATCGGTGCGACAAGTGAATCCACGATGGAGGTCATATCGCTTCTTGCCAGCAGATTGCACGAGGAATAGAGGCTCATAGGTGAATTTCTGCTGTCGGTGATGGCGATTACCTCTGCGCTCTTGTTATTAGCGTACTCCATGCATTTGAGCGTCCTCATGGAATACCGCGGAAAGCTTATGCCGACAACAACATCCTTTTCATTTATCGGCAGCATCTGTTCAAACATCTCCGAAGCGCTGTTGGTGGTCACCATGCGGACATTATCATTTATCATTCTTAAGTAAAAGCCAAGAAATTCCGCAAGCGGAGCACAGCTTCTCACACCGACAATGTATATATGCCCGGCCGAATTGAGCATGTCGACCGCCAGGTCAAACGCATCCGGCTCAATAGTCTCCATGGTAAGTCTTATCTTCTCTATATCCGCGTTGAGCACATACGAAAGAACCTTGGACTGCTCTATATCCCCTGCCGCTGCCTCAATTTTCTCGACGGAGCCCAGCCGCTTTTTGAGAAAAACAGCCATAGCCTCCTGAAACTGCGGATATCCCTCATAGCCTAACATCATGGCGAATCTCACAGCGGTGGATTCGCTCACACCAGCCTTCTGTCCAAGCTTCGCCGCCGTAAGGAAAGCCGCTGTATCATAATTTTCAAGAATATATTCCGCAAGCTTCTTCTGCCCCTTGCTGAACGAGGGCAGCATGGCATTTATCTTTTCCTTGACTGTCTGTCCGTTGTTAGAAATCGTGCTCTTGTCCATATAGATAAAACCTCAGATTCTAAAATTATGCTGCATACTTTCCTTCTGCTCCGGCAGGCATTTCATACCATCTCAAAAATACCTGCTGGAAACACATTTCATATATTATAAATCAAAATAATATTTATATCAAGTCATCAACACTCAATAAACGTCATGACCGCCGACAGCACCGCTATAACCGCATAGCCCGCTGCAATCTCGAGCAGCACAAGCATATACACCGGATTTCCCGACACAGCCGCTGCAATACCGTACTGTACAAGCGCAACCGCCGTAAAACACAGCGAATTTCTAAGTGTACACAGCATTCGTGCCGTCCACAGCAGCAAGGGATTCAGTCCGAAGAACCGCCCCGCATGCATGAATACCATCCTCTGCCTGTTTCCCGAGCTTGCGTCCACCTGCATAGCGCTTCCTAAATACTGAAACAGAACTCCCGTAATCACCATCCCCGTGATGACACCTGCTGCCATTCTCCATTCATCCTCAGCCACAAATACAATCCAGCCAAGCGTAAACTGCATGACGCACAGTATATACGCGGCAAATCTGAATGAATTTTTCAGATACACACCACGGCAGAAGCGTAACATACCCTTTAATTCCGGTGCCGCTCCTCTATGCAGTCTTTTATTTCTGCCAGCACTCCGACCATTATCCCTGCTATCATTCCCACTATCAGCTCTGTCATCATCTCCACCGCCATCATTTACGGCTATACCCTTTCCCTCTGAATTATCCGCTTTTCCATTGTGTGATTCCACATTCCGTGGCTGTAACCCCCATGTTTCAATATCCTGTATCTGTGCATTCTTTGTTTCAATATCCTGTATCTGCGTATCCGAAGCTGTATTTTCCTTCATCGTGAGCGTTCCATTATCCATAATCCCGATAAAATCCGCAATGCGCTCAAGCTCATCGGTGAGGTGTGTCGAAAAAATAACGCTTATCATCTGCTTCTCAACCGCCTCCTGAAGCATATACAGAAATTCCCTGCGAAATGTCACGTCAAGCCCGCTGGTAGGTTCATCCAAAAGCAGCAGCCGCGGGTGGTGCCCCATCGCAAATGCGAACTGAAAACGGACCTTCTCACCCTTCGACAAAAGTCCATACACCTTATGGTCTTCAAGCTCCACTCTTTTTAATCTCTCATAAAATTCTTTTTCATCGTAATTCCTGTACAGATTCTTAAAAACGTCCATATTTTCTTTGAGGGTTGCCTCCGCAAAAAATGGCGCATCCTCCATTATAAAGCCTGCCTGACCCTCGTACTCCACGCTTCCGCTCTTTATCAAAGACGGGTTTAATATGCTCTTTAAAAGCGTAGTCTTTCCCGAACCCATTCTCCCCACAAGCCCCATTATGTAGCCTCTTGGCAACGTAAAACTTATATCCCGCAGTTCAAACTTCCCCTGCTGCCTGCACACCCCTCTGACCATCAATGCACTCTCTTCCATAGACTTCTCCCTCCCGCTATTTTAGGTGTATTTTCACACTAATCCTCATTTCCGAGCGATTTATTGCGAAGAGACGATGAGAAATTCGCGCAGGCGATTTATCATCCGTCATCAAAAGCAATTTATTTTCGCTCAGAAACAAATTGCAGGTGTGAAAAATTTGCTATCAAGTTAATTTATCGCACTATGCCCAGAGCAGCTCTATCATCGTCTGCACTTCATCGAGCGACAGCCCCGCAGCCTTCCCTTCCTTTATAAGCTGCGCCGCCGTATCCTCTATCAGCTTCAGCCGTTTTTCCCTGAGTATCTCCACCTTGCTCGGTGACACGAAAAAGCCCTTCTGCGGCACCGAATAAATCAGGCCTTCGTTTTCAAGCTCCTCGTAAGCCCTCTTAGTTGTTATCACGCTTATCTGCAGCTCCTTGGCGAGCTGCCTTATCGACGGCAGCATCTCGTCAGGGGCAAGTGCGTGGTTTAATATCCCTTCCTTTATCTGCTTTGTAATCTGTTCATATATAGGCGCACTGCTCTTATCCGAAATAATTATCTGCATCCATCCACAACCTTTCCGTCAAAACATCTCATCTGCCATATTCGTTTTCTTGTTTTTTGTCCCATTCAGCCCCGCCACATCGACAAATTTGTATTCGGCGAAAAACGCATGAACCATATAATACATCTTCACAAATGCCTGAACCAAAAATCCTGCAACGCCGAGCCCAAGCATCAGTGCCTCATGCCCTTCCACCTCATTGTCAGACAACGCAATCGCTGTGAAAAATATCACCCATGCAAGTATACTAAAAAAGATTCCGAATCCTTTTTCCTGAATTGAAGCCTTTTTGCACCAGCCGCAGAAAAAGACTGCACTTCCTGCCTCAAACAGCATGAGTGCTATCGTAAATACATTGTTGATTACACATTTTGCAAAAGGATACTCATTTCTGAAAATCAGAACCCTCAGCAATCCAAAGCTCAGGATAAGCACTATAAATACAGCTTCCATGGCAAACTGCCTGTATATCATCAGCCTTTTTCTTTCCGCCGCACTTACCGGCATTATAAACAATATCCTCCCGCATGTCGGAAGCAGCATCATCATCGCCATCTCAATCAGCCATGCCAGACACAGCACGAGCGTTCCGTCAGGTGCCATAATCGAACCTGCCACAAGACACAGCATCAAAATCCCCCTGACTCCCCTACAGCTATGCCTGATATCGCACCACAGAGTATTTATCGCAAGTTTAAATATTTCTTTTTTCATACTAATCCTCATTTCCGAGCGACTTATCGCGAGGAGACGATGAGAAATCCGTGCAGGCGATTTCTCATCTGTCATCAAAAGCAATTTGTTTTCGCCCAGAAACAAATTGCATGTGTGAAAAATTTGCTTTCAAGTTAATTTTTCACACTAATCCTCCACTCCTATAACAGATACTCCACAATATCGCCCAGTCCTGCCGGCTCATCGACCGATGCAAGCTTTAAGTAATCCTCCGAGGCATCGATAAGCCCCATGCTGAAGTTCTCCTCGTCCCTTCGTCCGACCATCACCTTACTCATGTAATCGAGCTGTCTCCTGTTCCCCTTAACAACATGATATCTCTCGGTGAGTTCCTCCTTCGTCCCGAAGTATGCCTGCTGTCCTTTTTTTATCGCCAGCACATAGTCAGCCCTCTTGTCAAGCTCCTCCATCAGATGACTCGACCAGAAAATAATATGCCCCTCATCCTGATATTCCCCGATAAGCTCATACAGCTCCTCCCGCGCATAGCTGTCAAGATGTGCCGACGGCTCATCAAGGAATAGCACCTCCGACTTATAGGAAAATGCAAATGCCATCTGGACAACCATGATATTTCCGCGCGACAGCTTTGAAAGCTGTCTGTTCAGCGGAATATTGTACCTTTTTAAGACATCATAATACTTTTTCCTGTCAAAATTTTCATAAAATTCCCCGAAACATTTCTCAAGCTCCCGCGGAGTGTAATCCTTCGGGAAGGGACATCGTTCAAGAATATATGCGAATTTTCCGGATATTCTGTTCACCGCACTGCTGCCGTCTGTGCAGCCATCAGCTTCATGTCCGGTTTCACCCGTTTTCCATTCACATTCACCCGAAAAGCTCTCTGTACCTAGCAGGCAGTTAAAGAACGTGCTCTTTCCGCATCCGTTTTTCCCGATAACCGCCACAACATAGCCTGCGTCCATATCCAAATCTATAGGTCCAAGCTTGAAATTGTAAAATTCCTTTTTCATATTCTCAATATGTAAGCCGTTCATATCCACCCTCCTTTAACTATTTACCGCATGTAACTACCACATGTAACTGTGCATATCTGTATATATACATTATATACAGATATGCACAGTTGTCAATATAGAATATAAAAAAAGACTGTCACACTAAATAATTAATTGATATGTCCCCTCCTTACTGGTTTGTACAGTAAGGAGGGGACATATCAAATGTGCAGTCTTTTCTACTATAAATTATACTCCCTCTCAGCCTCTTTTACCTTATTCCTACAAGTTCAAGCTTCCCATCAATGAACTTATAATATGAATACACTTCTACGCAAGGACCGGACAATGCTTCAAAATTAATATCCATTCCTATCCTTATAACGCAGCCTTCCTCGCTCTCTCTCATATCATTATAGAAATCACATTCATATGTACATCCCGCCATAAGATTAATATATGGATTTTCCAGTAGCTGTCCTTCATCATTCCACCAGCCTTTATCACCCATCAGATTGTAAAATTCAAGCTCATCAGCTCCAAGACATTCTCTTACATCCTTTACAGCCGGTTGAGTCATGCCTTCTACCTGATAAGTAAACAGAAAATCATTATATACATTATATTGCAGTAAATCTGCACTTTTATAGAAATCACACCTTACCTCACCATCAACAATATCTATAAAGCAGAATCCAAGCGAACCTCTCGCACCATTCTCAGCCTTTATAACAAGCTCATCCTGATTGTCACCATCTAAATCCGACACGATGAAAAACTTGCGGCTTTCCTGAACCTGAGCCCACTCCTTGACACCGTCAAGTGTATAACTGTTATCTCCCCATTCAAGCACACACTCCTGAGTGTTGTCTGCCGCTGCATCATAAATCAACGCAATGTCATCAGCAGAATATACAATAATATCGTCACCTGTTTTACATTCAGCCTGTACTTCCCTTACATTCCCATAAACTCCGGCATTTTCAATTTTCAAAAGTTTTTGTGCATACTCCTCATAACTCTGGCGCATATCACTCATAACCTGAACATCGTATCCACCATCAGCGATTTCCCATGGTTCCTGTCCGTTCGCAGTCTCCTCACCCTGACTGTCACTGACATCTTTTTTTGTATCAGATGTTGATTCGTTATCTATAGCAGCACCATCTTTTGTCGATACAGTTTCTTCCGTCTCCGATTTGCCAGTTGATATAACCTCTGTCGTTTCTCCACCTATGTTTTTACCCGCATCGTCCTTAGCACAGCCGGCAGCCATAACCGCTATAGCCCCTACCGTAAAAATCAGCACACCTTTTCTCATATGTACCTCTCCTCTCATTAAATAACATAAGCTTAGCTAATTGCGAAACTCAACTATCCTAAATGAACAGCTGTGCAATACACAGAGTTTCGCAATCAACCAAATAACATAAGCTAGTAATATATTAACACTTCACTCAAAATTAATGGTTACAAAAGTATTACATTTTGTTACAGAATTATTACTTTTTATTACGAACATGTTAAATATATTACGGTTTTAGACAACAATATGTGCCAGCAGCATGTAATATGCTGTAATCCTTTTTATACCCCCTCAAAGAACTGTTATTCCAAGAAATTCATAGTCCGTAAGCCTGTATGTGTATACGCTTCGTGCTCCATCAAATATATACAGATAATCACCGATGTAATTAGCTCTTGGGTAATCATAGGAATACAAGTCAAGAACGCACTCGATATGCTGTACAAAGCCCTCATTTTCATCGTAGGAATACAGTCTGTATATCTGTGCAAGCCTGCCATACACATTAGCACCGGTTCCATCTTTTTCGATTACATTCTCCTCGACTGCAAAGCCTATCAGATTTCGTTTTGGATTCACCAGCATTGCCCTGTGTTCATACATCGCACCTGAATAGAATGCCTCGAGCTGCTCTCTGTCAACTTCCACAATGTCAGCAGGATTGCTTATGTCAAACATGCTCATCTTAACATTCTGAAGCTTTCCATCGGTCTCGTCTGCCTCGTAGCCAAGACCAAAGAGCAGACCATCTCCATATGGGTGAAGATACTCTGAAAAACCCGGCAGTTTCACCTCATTGACTATCACCGGATTCTCCGGATTGGAAACATCGACTGCGAACAGTGGGTCTGTGTTCCTGAAGGTCACAAAATATACCATATTTCCAAGAAAACGCGATGACTTTATGCTCTCACCCTTTGCCAGCTCATCAATATGACCGACCATATTGAGCTCCTCATCAAAAATGTACAGTCCGCAGCTTTGCTCCCAGCTCTCGTAATCCCTGGTGGTTGTCACAAGGCGGAGATAGCCATTGTATTCGCTGAATGAAAACTGATTGTCGGCACTGCCATACACTTCTGTACTGGCAGCAAATTCAATATTCCCCTTATCTATCGTAAGTTTTACAAGCTTACTCTTAGTCTTATCGTCATCTAAGGTCTGCGATTCATCGTTTTTCACGTCTTTATCTTTTATAATCTCTTTATTATTCAATTCCTGAGTTGTTCCATCACCATTCTGTATTTCTTCCGGCACTACATAATCCTGAAACAATCTATATTCATATATCTGCTCAAGAAAATATATCGCATTCCGGCTCACATACATATTATCAGGATTCAGCACAACCGCCTCTGTGTCCTTATATGTCGTAGGGTTGTCAAGTTCAACCGACCCTATAACTGTGTAGCTTCTGTCATTTATATATACCGGACAATAGATATTATCCTCACCTACAAGCATATTGTTGTACATTGGAATATATTTTTCATATTCATCCCTGGTACAGCTGGTTGATGGTGTATACCAGGACACCATATATAATACTCCGTCCGTGATTCTCGATGATATATTGTAACCGCTCTGTGTCAGAGTATTGACATATTTCGGAGCTGTCCTGTCCGATATATCATATATCACTGCAAAAGTAAAACCACTTTTTTCCCAGTACTCAACGCCATTATATGCATATCCTGTCAGTATCAGTTTATCCTGCTCAACATACATTGTCCCATAGTCTATATGTGTCGAGTCATTTATCATGCCAAGTGATATTTCACTGCATTTGCCAAGCTCCCCATCATCCGCTGAATATATTACAAGAGAACGTGTTCCATTATAGACGTCGTCTGGTTTTTTCAATATATACAGATATTTACCATCTGTGCTAAAAATATTGCCCTCGGATACTCCTTCCTCCTGGTCATTATTCCCGGAAAAATTATCTCCTGTTTCTTCATCTTTCGTACCTTCATCATCCGATGCGTCAGGATCCTTCGTGCTGGCATACCACCTGCCATTCTCTGCCGTAGTTTCATTATAAATGCCATCAGCCTGTGTGGATGACTCACCGTCCGCAGCCTGCACATCATCTGTTATATAATATCCTCCATCAGTTGTAATATTATATGCATTTCCACGTACCAGTTTATCATATAACTCGTCATACTTTGTTTTATTCATATCTGTATCCCCTGCCGCCTGTGTTGTCCCGCATACAAATGTCTCCTCCATTGTCTCCGGCATATCGGTTCCCGGCACCGGATTTCCGTTTTGACCTGCTGCTGTATATTTATTTTCACGCAGCCGCCCCATCATCGATGCACCTGTCAGGACAACGATAAGTGCCGCTGCTGCCAAAGCACAGCTTCTGAGATATTTTATCATTTGTCTCTTTTCTCTATTTTTTTTATCCGACTCATTTACAGTTTTTTCATTTATACCTTTAATATTTACAATGTTTTCATTTGTACCTTTAGCCCTTCCATCTATATCGCTTTCACCTGCAAGCCCATTTACTTTTTCTTCGCTTTTTTCAAGAAGCTTGGATATATTCTCAGGAAGCAATGACTCAGGTATTTCTATATTGTCATCATTTATCTTATCCCTCAAAAATTTATCATCCATATATGTTCCCTCCATCTAGATAAACAGTTTAATTTCTTAGATTTTTTCATTTTATATACTTGCAGCACTGCCATAAATAAGTAGTTTGAGAATTTAATTGTAAAGCGGACATTCGCAATCCGCTTTCGCTGCTTGCTAATGAACGCAGTCGCATTCCCCTTACCCACCGCTTAGTGCTCTACGCACTTGAAGCGTGGGATTGCTTATTCTGCGTTCAAACATTCATTATACACTCAGCAGCTTTCGCATCTTTTCAAGCGCCCTGCTTTTTATGGTTCTCACGGTGTTATGATTCATGTCCATGATTTTTGAAACCTCTTCACCTTCATAGCCCGCTATAACCGACAGCGTAAGTATCTGCCGTTCCCTTTCATCCAGCCTTGCAAAGGCATTCCGCAAATCAACTTTACCTGCAATATCCTCCGCCTCCTTGAACACCTTTGCATCCACAGTCTCGTCGAGTTCATCATCTCTATTGACATATCCCCTTATTTTTCTCTTGCATTTAATTGATAAAATTTTAAAAATCCAGCTCCGAAACGCTGCCTTATCCCTCAGCTTATCAAACTCTGCATAAGCATCCACAACTGCTTCGCTGACTGCATCCTCCGCATCCTCCTTGTTGCACAATATGTACAGTGCATATCTATATAAATCCTTGTATATACCGGTATACAATTCAATAAATTCATCCTTCATGTACCATCCCCCTGACCGGCGCGCCCGATTAATCTATTGCTGTCCTGGCAGCTCTCCATCTATCTGTAACTTTAAAGTCATATATAAGTGTATATATAACACATATTTGTTTCAAATAATTTTAATTTTTTTATTATTTGTTTTACTTCTCCGCTTTCTCTTTATTCTTCTTTTCCGTTTTATCCATTCTTATATTTGCAAAATACTGATTCCGGGGTCAAAATAATTACACTGATTTTATTGTAAATTACCACCCTTTTTGTTTACCATTGAAAATTAAAAAAGGCTTGACCTCCATAGATTTTCATCTATAGAAATCAAGCCTCTTTACTTCTGTGAATTCCTACTCTTTATGGTATGACTATGTAAGCCTTACTTAGCATAATCAATTACACGCGACTCGCGGATTAAGCTAACCTTAATCTGACCAGGATACTCTAATTCAGCTTCAATCTTCTTAGAAATATCCCTTGCAAGAAGTACCATCTCAGCATCATCAACTGCCTCAGGAACTACCATAATTCTGACTTCTCTGCCTGCCTGAATAGCAAAAGACTTCTCAACACCATCAAAGGAGTTGGTAATATCTTCTAACTGTTTAAGTCTGTTGGTATATGTCTCAAGTGTCTCTCTACGTGCACCAGGTCTTGCAGCGGAAATAGCATCTGCGGCCTGTACAATGCAAGCGATGAGTGACTGTGGTTCAACATCCCCATGATGTGCCTCTACTGCATTGATAACAATATCGGACTCCTTATACTTTTTACAAAGATCCACACCGATCTGGATATGCGAGCCTTCCATCTCGTGGTCAAGCGCCTTACCAATATCATGCAGAAGACCTGCACGCTTGGCTGTTCTGATATCAACGCCAATCTCACCGGCAAGCAAACCGGAAAGATGAGCAACTTCAATTGAATGCTTAAGAGCATTCTGACCATAGCTTGTTCTGAACTTCATCTTACCGAGAAGTCTTACAAGCTCCGGATGAATACCATGTACACCTACTTCAAGTGTAGCAGCTTCACCCTCTTCTCTCATCATGGTCTCAACTTCCTTCTGAGCCTTCTCAACCATCTCTTCAATTCTTGCAGGATGGATACGGCCATCAACAATAAGCTTCTCAAGGGCTATTCTTGCGACCTCACGGCGTACCGGGTCAAATCCGGACAAAATAACTGCCTCAGGTGTATCATCAATAATCAAATCAACACCTGTCATCGTCTCAAGAGTTCTGATATTTCTTCCCTCTCTACCGATAATTCTGCCCTTCATCTCGTCATTAGGAAGCTGAACAACTGAAATCGTCGCCTCAGATACGTGATCAGCAGCACATTTCTGTATTGCTGTAACAACATATTCCTTCGCTTTCTTGTTCGCTTCTTCCTTGGCTCTGGTTTCCATTTCCTTTACCATAACCGCGGTTTCATGCTTCACTTCGTCTTCAACAGTCTTCAAAAGATATTCTTTTGCCTGTTCGGAGGTTAAACCAGAAATTCTTTCCAGTTCCTGTACTCTCTTAGAGCTGAGCTCTTCTACTTCCTGTCTCTTACGATTAAGTTCCTCTTCCTTACGTCCGAGATTCGCATCACGGCGCTCAGCAGCTTCAAGCTTCTTATCCAAGGTCTCTTCCTTTGCAAGAACACGACGCTCATACTTCTGGACTTCTGCACGCCTCTCCTTAGTCTCCTTATCAAGTTCATTCTTAGTCCTTATGGACTCCTCCTTCACTTCCAAAAGAGCTTCTTTCTTCTTGGTCTCTGCTGTCTTGAGGGCTTCATCTATTATTTCTCTTGCTTTGTCTTCCGCACTGCCAATCTTCTTCTCGATAACATTACGTCTATATGCATTAGCGACAAACCAAGTAATAGGTGCAACTATAATACTTGTAATTACTATAGCTAAAATCGTCTGTAACACAGGAGCACCTCCTTATTTAGTTTTCATTGTACAAAATACAACATTTAAATTGTATACTTTTTTAGCATTTGTGTCAAGTGTAGATTAAATAATATACAAAATCACAATAAATTCCACAACTTCAGCCTTCACAGTGAAGCACTCTGCCTATAACCTCCGCCGAAAAACCCTTTCTCATCAGATATGCATAGAGCCTGCCCTTCCGGTTATAATCAAGCTCCGCAATGTTATCCCTCGTGACTGATTTTTTACGCAGTGCACTCCATACCGCCTCTATATCATCACCGGAGCCGGGGCGTAACTCATCCAGCACATCGCATATAATGCTCTTATCAATCCCTCTGCGGTACAATCTCTGCTCTATATCCCTCCTGCTTCTGCCCTTACAGGAATTCTCCACAAAATACTGTGCATAGCGATAATCGTCTATATACCCGAAGCTCTTCGCATAATCAATGCCTATATCAGCATATCTCGGAGCGTAGCCGCCATCTGTCAGCTTATCACGCAGCTGTTTTTCCGTCTTGAGTGATGCCTTAAGAATATATAGTGTCCTCGCCTTCACCCTCTTCGGTATAATCTCCTCATCAAGCTCACGGTAGGCATCCTCCCCCAGCTCTTCACCGACCTCAATATTATATCTGTAAATCTCGGAATTATAAAGCGCGAAGGCATATTCACCATCCAGATATACCTTCTTTCGCTTCTTATCCATATCAGCTATATCTGTTACAATCATTCTACTGCTCTGCCGCATTCTCTTCTACAGCGCCATCAGCCTTCGCCGGTGCTGCACTCTCCGGTACAACCACATCACCTGTAAGTCCGTAATGCTCACGCACCTTCTTCTCAATCTCAGCCATAACAGCAGGGTTATCTCTGAGATACTGCTTCGCATTCTCGCGCCCCTGGCCAATCTTGGCATTATTGTATGCAAACCATGCACCACTCTTGTCTACAATGCTCACATTAACCGCAAGATCAAGAATATCTCCTTCCCTTGAAATACCCTGGCCAAACATAATATCGAACTCAGCCTCCTTAAACGGAGGTGCTATCTTATTCTTAACAACCTTAATACGTGTACGGTTACCGACAACCTCACCACCTGCCTTAAGCGTCTCCGTCTTTCTTACATCAAGGCGGATGGATGAATAGAACTTGAGCGCACGTCCACCTGTGGTAGTCTCAGGATTACCGAACATGACACCGACCTTCTCACGAAGCTGGTTAATGAAAATAACAACGCAGTTCGTCTTGCTGATAACCGCCGTGAGCTTACGAAGTGCCTGTGACATAAGTCTTGCCTGAAGTCCGACATGTGAATCACCCATATCGCCATCAATCTCAGCCTTAGGTACGAGTGCTGCGACCGAGTCAACGATAATAATATCAACAGCTCCCGAGCGAACCATAGTCTCTGTTATCTCAAGTGCCTGCTCTCCGTTATCCGGCTGTGATATATATAAATTATCAATATCAACACCTATATTCTTGGCATACGCAGGGTCAAGCGCATGCTCTGCATCAATGAAGCCTGCAATTCCTCCGCGCTTCTGAACCTCAGCAACCATGTGAAGTGCAACTGTTGTCTTACCACTTGACTCCGGTCCATATATCTCAATAATTCTTCCCTTCGGCACGCCGCCCATACCAAGAGCTACATCAAGACTGATTGAACCGGTAGGTATCGTCTCTACATTGAGTGAAGCTGATGGATCTCCAAGCTTCATAATAGCTCCCTTTCCATAGGAACGCTCTATATTAGAAATAGCGGCCTCCAGTGCCTTAATCTTATCTTCTTTAGCCATAATAAAATCTCCTTCTCAATTCACGCTCAAAAGCAAACTAATGTTCGTATGAGCATAATATAATACATTCATATTCAAATGTCAATATAAAATCGAACAAATTTTCGTATATGTGGGATATACTGTTACAGATAACCGGCTGTGTGGGAATTATAAAACATCTGACGTAACCAGACCTGAATAAAAGACGTGGATTTCTTACCAGAACATAATAACATACCGGATTTAAAAAAACAAGAACAAGAAAAGCAAAAAAATATCGAAGAAATAATTCTTCGATACCTTTCGGGTTGGGCTATTCATATAATAGCTAGCAGCTCGACGGGGAATCGAACCCCGGTTTCCGCCGTGAGAGGGCGGCGTCTTAACCGCTTGACCATCGAGCCATATCCTATCTTAAATTACCGGCTGCACAGGCAGCCATCATATCAATATGACATTCTCACATATCATATCGATAGCAGCAGCTCGACGGGGAATCGAACCCCGGTTTCCGCCGTGAGAGGGCGGCGTCTTAACCGCTTGACCATCGAGCCATATCCTATCTTAAATTACCGGCTGCGCATGCAGCCATCATATCAATATGACATTCTCACACATCATATCGATATCAGCAGCTCGACGGGGAATCGAACCCCGGTTTCCGCCGTGAGAGGGCGGCGTCTTAACCGCTTGACCATCGAGCCATATCCTATCTTAAATTACCGGCTGCACAGGCAGCCATCATATCAATATAATATTCTCACATATCATATCAATATCAGCAGCTCGACGGGGAATCGAACCCCGGTTTCCGCCGTGAGAGGGCGGCGTCTTAACCGCTTGACCATCGAGCCATACCGAACACTTCTACAATATACACTAGCTTTGACAAAAAAGCAAGCTTTTTTTTGCATTTTATTTAAGTTGTTCAATTTGTGTATATTTTATATCATTTTCAGATAATTTAACTTTGGGACAAGGGGTCAGACCCCTGTCCCAGCCCATGGGACAGGGGTCTGACCCCTTGTCCCAAATCTGTCAGCCGGTGAGAAGCCCATCAAACAGCGACAACTGGTTGCTCTCAGGTAAGTCTCCCAGTATTCCAAGGTCACCAAGCAGTGCAACAACTGTCTTTGACGCCTTAGTTCTCGTCTGGAAATCGTCTCTTGAAAGGAACGGTCCCTGCTCTGCCGCATTCATGATAAGCTCCGCAGCGACATCTCCAAGACCATCTATGGAGTTGAACGGCGGCAGAAGCTTTCCGTCAACTATCTGGAAATTGCGCGAATGTGACTTATATAAATCAATCGGAAGAAACTCAAGCCCGCGCGCATACATTTCCTGTACAAGACGCATATCCTTGAGCGTATCCTCCTCCTTCTTTGAAAGGCTGTCACTTCTCTTCTTATAGTCGGCGATATAGTAATCTAATTTTTCCTTGCCCATACACATGAGCTCATAGGAAAAGGCTGTCGCACGTATACTGAAATATGCCGCATAGTATGCAAGCGGATAGAATACCTTACAGTAGGCGATTCTCCACGCCATCATAACGTAAGCCGCCGCATGTGCCTTTGGGAACATGTACTTAATCTTAAGACAGGAGTCAATATACCACTGCGGAACTCCATGCTCAAGCATCTGCTCCGGCCAGCCCGGTTTAAGTCCTTTTCCCTTACGCACACTCTCCATTATGGTAAAGGAAAGCTCCTTATCCATTCCCTTTCCAATCAGATATATCATAATATCATCTCTACAACAGATTGCCGTTGAAATCGTGGCAACGCCGCTCATAATGAGTGTCTGCGCGTTTCCGAGCCACACGTCCGTACCATGTGAAAGTCCTGATATACGCACAAGGTCCGCGAAGCAGGTAGGCTTCGCGTCAATAACCATCTGCATGGCAAAATCGGTTCCGAACTCAGGTATTCCAAGTGCCCCAAGCTTCGTTCCGCCTATATCCTCAGGTGAAATGCCAAGTGCCGATGTATCCTTAAAAAGGCTCATAACCTCCGGCGAATCAAGCGGTATCGTCTTTGGATCGATACCTGTAAGATCCTGAAGCATACGAATCATGGTAGGATCATCGTGCCCGAGAATATCAAGCTTTAAAAGGTTGTGGTCGATGCTGTGGTAATCAAAATGCGTTGTGACAATACTTGTTGTCATATCATTTGCAGGGTGCTGGATTGGTGTAAAGGTATGGATTTCCTCCCCGATCGGAAGAACTATGATTCCTCCGGGGTGCTGTCCTGTAGAACGTCTGATGCCTGTACAGCCCTCCGATATTCTCACTATCTCACTGTCGCGCTTGGTCATTCCGCGCTCCTCAAAGTATTTGCGGACATAGCCGTATGCCGTCTTGTCGGCTACAGTGCCGACAGTCCCCGCCTTAAAGGTCTGTCCCTTTCCGAAAATAACCTCAGTGTACGAATGTGCCTTAGACTGATACTCTCCTGAGAAATTAAGGTCGATATCCGGCTCCTTATTTCCCTTGAAGCCAAGGAAGGTCTCAAATGGAATGTCAAAACCCTGCTTGGTGAGCGGTTTTCCGCATTTAGGGCATATTCTGTCCGGCATATCACAGCCCGCACCTCCGGAGAATTTTTTTACATCCTCAGAGTCAAAATCATAGTAATGACAGTCCCCATTCATGCACAGATAATGTGGCGGAAGCGGATTAACCTCCGTTATTCCAGCCATTGTCGCCGCAAAGGATGAACCTACAGAGCCTCTGGAGCCTACAAGATATCCGTCCTCGTTCGACTTCCACACAAGCTTCTGTGCAATGATGTACATAACGGAATATCCGTTGCTGATAATGGAATTAAGCTCCCTGTCAAGACGTTCCTTAACTATCTCAGGAAGCTCCTCGCCATACATCTCATGCGCCGTGGTATAACAGATTTTTCTCAGCGTTTCATCCGAATTTTCAATTACAGGCGGACATTTATCAGGACGCACAGGCGATATTTTTTCACACATATCCGCAATCATATTGGTGTTCCGTATTACTACCTCATACGCCTTGTCGCTTCCCAGATACTGGAACTCAGACAGCATTTCCTCCGTTGTCCTTAAATACAGCGGAGCCTGCTTGTCAGCATCGTCAAAGCCCTGTCCCGCCATTATTATCCTTCTGTACACCTCATCCTCAGGATTTAAAAAGTGAACATCGCAGGTGGCGACAACCGGCTTTCCGAACTGCTCTCCAAGCGCAACAATCCTCTTATTTATATCAATCAAATCCTGTTCAGAGGACACCCATATATCCTCCGAATCTATCATAAACCTGTTGTTTCCAAGCGGCTGTATCTCAAGATAATCGTAAAATTCCACAAGCCTTGCTATATCCTGCTCCGATTTGTTGTCAAGTATCGCCCTGTACAACTCACCCGCCTCACACGCTGAGCCAAGTATAAGCCCCTCCCTGTGCTTTATAAGCTCACTCTTAGGTATTCGAGGTCTCCTGTTAAAATACTTAAGATGTGCCATTGACGTAAGCCTGTACAGATTAGTTCTGCCGACATCATTCTTTGCAAGAATTATGGCATGGTATGAAGGGAGCTTCTTTACGATATTCTCCCTCTCATCGGCAAGGTTTTCCACCTGGTTAAGATTAACTATGCCCCGCTCCTCCATCATGGTCATAAACCTGAGGAATATTCCGGCACAGCACTCTGCATCATCAACGGCGCGGTGGTGATTTTCAAGCGACACGCCCACAGCCTTGGCAACCGTGTCAAGCTTGTACCTGTTAAGCTGCGGCAGGAGCGCTCTTGCAAGAGCCACCGTATCGACGACCGTGTACTTCTTGTCCACACCCATAATCTGTTTCGCTTTCGTCTTTATAAATCCGGAGTCAAAATCAGCATTGTGCGCGACAAGCACTGCCCCCTCGCAAAAATCTATGAATTTAGGCAGTACTATCTCTATAGTCTCCGCATCAATCACCATGGAATCATTTATCCCGGTGAGCTTCTCAATTCTGAACGGTATAGGTATCTCAGGGTTGACAAAACACGAAAAACTGTCGACACGCCTCCTGTTCTGATACTTCACGGCGCCGATTTCTATAATTCTGTCATACTCAGAGGAAAAGCCGGTTGTCTCAAGGTCGAACACGACGTATGTATCATCGAAGGTCTGTCCGGCAGGCTGTTCAATAAGTGCCTTTAGGTCATCCACAAGATATGCCTCAACACCGTATATAACCTTGAAATCTTCCAGCTTTTCCACCGTATGATTAGCGTCCGGGAACGCCTGGCACACTCCGTGATCGGTGACTGCAATGGCAGGCATGCCCCACTTGGCTGCCTGTTTTATTATATCGGACACCTCGGATACACCATCCATATCGCTCATCTTGGTATGACAGTGAAGCTCCACTCTTTTCACATCTGAATTATCCATTCTCTTGACTGTGAAATCAGGAATTTTCTTGATTCCTCTCACTGAGCTTACTCCGATTTCCTTGCTCCAGCTATCCATGGCAATGACACCCTTAATCTTGACAAAAGCGCCATCATTTATATCATTCTTGATTTCATCGAGGTTTTCCTTAGAGTTTAAGAAAAGCTTGACGGACATGGAATCGGTAAAATCCGTCACATTAAATGTGATAAGCTGCTTACCTGTCCTTAGCTCCTTAACCTCCACGCCTCTTATCTTACCCCTTATGGCTCCTTCGCCTATTTCATGTGTTATTGTCGCAAGCTCAATCGCTTCATCATCAAAATCCTTGCCGTAGATGACATCCGGATTCGGCGACAGCTTTACAGAACGGTAGCTGCTCTTGTTATCATCCTTTGCCGCAGCACCCTTCTTATTCTTGTCGAATACCTTGGCATCCGTCTTAAGCCTTCCGGCAGCAGCCCCTGTTCCCTGCGCCTCATCCGCCTTCTTATCATTCGCACCGGCAGCACTGTCGCTTGAAGCAGTCTGACTGCCTTCTGTCACACCATCCTCCGTCACAACGGCAAGCTGCATGTGGACAACCGGAGTCTCCTTCGCCTCATGCTTTGCTTCCTTGTATATAACATCAAAATCTATCTCAAATCCACAGCGGTCAAAAAAGACCATGTGGAGATATTCGCGCAGCGGTGTTATCCTGTCCCTCACGATATTTCCATCCTTGACAGTAAGCTCCATTCTGTCGTGTGCGGTAAATACAACCTTTGCCTTTTTTAGTATTTCATAATCAAAAATACTCTCCGCCTTCAGTTCCTCAAGAATACTCTCCCTGTATATGCCCCACAGCTTTTCCTGTGTATACTGGCTGGAAAGCTCATACTTTTCCACCACATGGATATCCAGCGTCTTAAACGGAGGAATCTGTTTCCTGAAGCCATCCTCCAACGCGAATATAATATGCTTTGGAATAAGTCTTTTAGATACAATATATACCCTAAGTCTGGTTTTGGCCGAGTTGGTTGCAACCTTAAGCACATCAACATCGGCCAAAATATCCATCATTTCTTCATTAAATTCAAGTGTAGGAAATGTATCAAACAACTTCATCTGTAAATCACTTTTCCTTCCAATTATCAAGTTCATACTTGAGCGCGGACAACAGCTCAGCCTCAGGCATCCTGCGTATTATCTCACCCTTCTTTATGAGCACGCCTTCCCCTTTTCCGCCTGCAATTCCAAGATCCGCTTCCTTAGCTTCACCCGGCCCGTTTACAACGCAGCCCATAACTGCAAGCTTCAGATTAAGCTCCTCATAACCGGCGGCAAGCTTCTCCACCTTCTCCGCAAGACCGATAAGGTCGATACTCGTTCTTCCGCAGGTCGGGCATGACACGATCTCTATTCCGCTCTGTCTTATACCCAATGTCTTAAGTATCGTCTTCGCCGCCTTAATCTCCTCCACAGGGTCGCCTGTGAGTGAGACTCTTATTGTATCGCCGATTCCCTGACCAAGTATAAGTCCAAGCCCGACAGCCGACTTGATGCTTCCCGTTAAAACCGTTCCCGATTCTGTGATTCCGACATGAAGCGGATAATCTGTCTTTGCGGAAATAAGCTCATGTGCCTTTACACACATCATTACATTTGAGGATTTTATGCTTATGACAAGATTATCATAGTCCATATCCTCTATTATGCGCACCTTGTCTAAGGCGCTCTCAACCAGCCCCTCTGCCGTCACACCACCATATTTTTCCACAAGATTTTTCTCAAGTGAGCCTGAGTTGACCCCGACACGGATAGGTATATTTCTCTCCTTCGCGACATCCACAACAGCCTTTATCCTGTCCAGGCTTCCGATATTGCCCGGATTGATACGGATTTTATCCACGCCGTTTTCCATAGCCGCAATCGCGAGCCTGTAATCAAAATGTATATCTGCAACAACCGGGATGTGAACTCTCTTTTTTATCTCCCCAATAGCCTGCACAGCCTCCATAGTCGGAACTGCACATCTTATTATCTCACAGCCCGCAGCCTCAAGTCCTGCAATCTGCTCCACCGTGGCGTCCACATTCTCTGTTCTGGTATTTGTCATTGACTGAATCGCTATAGGATTATTTCCGCCAATCAGCACACCGCCGATATTTATAACGCGCGTGTGCTTTCTCTCAATCGAATTATTATAATTCCTCATATATGCTCCTTTCCGGACACGTTCTCACTCCTTGAACACCGCAGCAGTACATAAGCGGCTAAAATACAGCCGCTAAGAACATCAGCTAGCTACGCGAACTATTACGGTGTTCAAAAGATCCGGCAGTATACTGGTAAAATCGAACAACTGTTATCGTAAAATTTGAATTTTGCAATTGCCTGTCTGTTATACCGGGTAAGGTGTTAAAACAGCTTGGTAATATCGTTAAACAATATAAAGAACATCAATATCATAAGCAATGCCATGCCTATAAGATGTACCAGTCCCTCCTTCTTCTGGTCGACAGGCTTTCCTCTCACTGCCTCTATGAGCAGGAACAGAAGCCTTCCCCCATCAAGAGCCGGAATAGGAAGCAGGTTCATAACACCAAGGTTGGCGCTTATCATTACTACCCAGTTGGCAAGATTTAAGATTACATAGAACACTCCATCCGGCTTGCTCTGCTCAACCACATCGCTGATTGCCGACACAATTCCGACCGGGCCTGCTACATCGTCCTTGGTCACCTTGCCTGTAAATAACATCTTAAGGCTCTCAAATACCGTATTTATCCAGTACTTCACCTCAATGGCGCTGTATTTCAGTGTCTGAATAGGATTGACCTTCACGCGCGCCGCAGAAAATGACATTCCTGTCTCGTAATAAGAATTATGGTTAAGCACCGGCGTAACCGTGAGGTCGACAACCTCCCCATCACGGAACACTGCAACATTTATCTTTCCGCCTCCACAGCTTCTTATCGCCTGAATAGCCTCATCAGTGGATTTTATAGCCACGCCGTTCACCTGAATTATCTGGTCATTGGTCTTAAAGCCCGCAAGTGCAGCCGCGCCCGTCTGTGTGAGTCCTGAGATAACCGCGTTCTCCCCAAGATATACACCGAGCTGGTAGACGTCCTCCTCTATATATCTTGGAACAACTGTCGTCTCATACTTAGCACCGTCACGCTCATAGGTTATGTTGAGTGTATTTCCGGTATGAAGCTGATAATACAGACTGTATTCCTTATAAAAATGTATTCTTTTGCCATTTACCGAGGTGATGACATCCCCTGCCTGAAGCCCCGCCTCCTCAGCAACGCTTCCCTCCGTCACGCTGTACAGCTTACATGGGTCATAGCCAATGCTTCCGATTATGAATACTGCCATTATAAACGCGAGAAGAAAATTAAAAATAGGTCCTGCAGCTATAACGGAGATTCTTCTCCAGACGGATTTCGAGGTAAAGAGCTTATCCTTGTCAAGCTCACTTATCCCATCCTCACTTCCATCCTCCCCCGCCATAATGCAGGCTCCTCCAAACGGCAGAAGCTTGAGTGAAAAAAGTGTTCCTTTTTTCTTAAATTTAAGTATTGTAGGACCAAGTCCAAGTGCGAACTCGCTCACCGCTATTCCGTTCGCCCTTGCAACTATAAAATGTCCGAACTCGTGAATGATTACAATGATGCTGAGAATAATAATTGCGATAATAATATTCAAGTTGTAATATCCTCCTCAAAAATACGTTAATAAACCGCATACACACATAATGCAGCTACGCTCACCCGACATACATGCACATTACACGGTGCCTCTAATAACGGCTCCTTATAAACTCATAAGCTGCCGCCTCCGTATCAAGAATCTGCTTTACATCAGGATTATCAATATATTCTATGTTAGTCATAGTTTGTTCTATTATATCAATAATATCAAGATATTTTATCTTTCTGTCAAGGAACATCGCAACTGCAAGCTCGTTGGCAGCATTGAACATGGTAGGAACATTTCCGCCCTTTCTTCCTGCTTCATAAGCAAGTGCAAGTCCTCTGAAATTAATCATATCCGGCTTCTCAAAGGTAATCTGGTTAAGCTTCCAGAAATCAAGGTGCTGCGTGTCAAGAAATCTTCTCTCAGGATAATAGAGTGCATACTGTATAGGCAGCCTCATGTCCGGCGTTCCAAGCTGTGCCATAACTGCTCCATCCTCGAATTCCACCATCGAATGTATAACACTCTGAGGCTGGACTACAACCTGAACCTGGTCAAGCTCCACACCAAAAAGCCATCTTGCCTCCATGACCTCAAGCCCCTTATTGACCATCGTTGAGGAATCTATGGTAATCTTCCTTCCCATCGCCCAGTTAGGATGCTTAAGTGCGTCCTCCACCTTGATATCCCTCATCTGCTCAATGGTTCTTCCCCTGAACGGTCCGCCTGAGGCAGTGAGAAGTATCTTGTGGATTTTATTCTGCCTCTCACCATTAAGACACTGGAATATAGCGCTATGCTCGCTGTCAACCGGGAGAATCCTTACTCCCTTTTCTGCAGCAAGCTTCATAATAATGTGTCCTGCTGTTACAAGTGTCTCCTTATTTGCAAGGGCAATATCCTTACCCGCATTGATAGCCTCAATAGTAGGAACTATTCCCATCATGCCGACAACCGCAGTGACAACAATCTCCGCCTGTTCCATTGCAGCGGCATGGATAAGTCCGTCCATCCCTGTTCCGTATTCTATTCCCGTCACATCCGAAAGTCTTGCTCTTAGCCTGGCAAGCGCCTTATCATCCGCCATTGAGACGAAGGACGGTCTAAACTCCCTCACCTGCTGCTCTAAAAGCTCAACATTATTCCCCGCTGACAGGGCAACAACTTTGATATCATTGTTTTTTCTCACTACATCAAGAGTCTGGGTTCCTATTGAACCTGTAGACCCAAGTACAGATATATTTTTCAAAACAAAAACCTCATTTCCGGGCAAACTTAAGCATCCTTAAAACACAGCTTAAAATTCATAAATAAATTTTTTAACTTAACGCCCTGAATATTTCAATCACAATATACACCACCGGTGCGGTAAAAATAGTGCTGTCAAACCTGTCCATAATACCGCCATGCCCCGGGATAAGCTTACCGTAATCCTTCACCGAATGATCTCTTTTGATTGCCGATGCCGCCAAATCTCCGATAATAGAGATAACCGCCCCGACACCGCATGCTACAGCAAATACAACCGGAGCATTGATGCTTATTCTCGAGTTAATCACCGCTCCGTATATTCCGCCTATGAGCATAGGACCGATGATTCCTCCGATTGCTCCCTCAACGGATTTCTTAGGGCTGAGTACCGGTGTCATCTTGTGCTTTCCGAACCTTACACCCACGAAATATGCACATGTGTCGGCAATCCATGAGCAGATGAATACAAGCCATACATAGAAATTGCCATCAGGAAGCAGGCGTATCCTATATATAAACGATATCATAACCGCCACATATACAACCGCAAAGAATCCCATCGCCGCCTGATCAGCCTTGTACTTAGGAAACGAAATGACATACCCTGCCATCACACAGATAAGCCCTGCCGCCAGACAGAGAAGCATAAATTCATTCTGTCCCAGCCACATGCATACATAATATGACACAGCAAAAAGGTAGCCTATGATTCCGATTACACTCTTCTCAATATGATAAACCTTATATAGCTCATACATTCCAACAAGCGAAATTGCAAGGGTGAGAATAAATAAATATGGTCCGCCGAATATAAGTCCGGCTCCGACTATAACAGTAAGCACTGCTCCGCTCGCTATTCTAACCAACATACCTACTCCTCCTTCACGCCGCCAAAGCGTCTGTCACGCTTATTGTATTTTCTGATTTCCTCAATAAGATAATCCATATTGAAATCCGGCCATAACACCTCCGGAAAATCGAACTCTGAGTATGCACACTGCCATAACAGATAGTTGGATATTCTCTTCTCTCCGCTAGTCCTTATAAGGAAATCCGGGTCCGGAATATCCCTGGTATCAAGGTGAGCCGAAATCATATCCTCAGTGATTGTATCAGGGTCTATTCCCTTCTCAATACACTCCTTCGTAAGCTCCCTCACAGCTCTTGTTATCTCATCCCTTGAGCCGTAGTTAAGTGCTATCTGGAAATTAAGACCTGTGTTATTCTTAGTTGCCTCTTCAAGCTCATCAATCTTATCCACTATATCCTGTGCAAGCTCATCGCGTCTGCCAAGAATCCTGACGCGCATATTGTCCTTATTGCTCCGCTTGATGCAATCTGTCAGATAACCTCTGAGAAGCTTCATAAGTCCTGTCACCTCCGACTCTGAGCGCTTCCAGTTCTCCGTAGAAAAAACATATATGGTAAAATACTTAACACCAATGGCATCCATATCCCTGCAGGTCTGCTCAATAACCTTACAGCCCTGTGAATGTCCAAAGTTGCGCGGCATCATTCTCTTCTTAGCCCATCTTCCGTTTCCATCCAAAATAATCGCAATATGATTCGGTACGTTCATTCCTAGTTTTTCATTAAATGTATCCAATTGTGCCTCCCTATTTACACAAAATAGGCTGTCACCGATGTGTATTGCATCCGTAACAGCCTTCAATATTCCCGGTATTGATTCTTATACAGTAAGAATCTCCTTAGACTTAGCCTCTACAGCCTTATCAATCTCTGCAATGTACTTATCTGTGAGCTTCTGAACATCTTCCTCAATGTTCTTGTACTCATCCTCAGAGATAAGATTATCCTTATTCTGCTTCTTGAAGAAATCGTTGGCATCTCTTCTTACATTTCTCACAGCAACCTTGGCATTCTCGCCCTTCTTCTTGATATCCTTGACAATCTCCTTACGTCTGTCCTCTGTAAGCTCAGGGAAGATAAGACGTATAACCTTGCCATCGTTAGTAGGTGTGATACCTATATCAGATACAAGAATCATCTTCTCTATTTCCTTTATAAGACTTGACTCCCAAGGCTGAATCTGAATCATTCTTGCCTCAGGTACGGAAACATTGGCAACCTGCTGAAGCGGTGTAGGTGTTCCCCAGTAATCCACTCTTATCTTATCAAGAATATGCGGATTGGCTCTTCCTGCTCTTATTGTTGCATAATCCTCAAGCAATGTATCAATTGTCTTATTCATCTTCTCTTCAAATTCTTTAATATCTGCCATAATGTCCTCCAAAATTATAATTCATAGTTTAATTATTTTTATGTAGCTGTGTGATACCTGATTATTAACAAATGCTATATACAAATATCAATGCTCAGCTTCAGGCTGTCTGTTAAGCTGTAACAACCGTTCCATTAATCTTTCCGTCAACAGTGTTGACAATGCTGTTCTCCTCGTTGAGTCCGAAGATAACAAGCGGCATCCTGTTCTCCATGCACATAACCGAAGCTGTCATATCAATTACTCCAAGCTTTCTGTCGACAACCTCCTGAATCGAGAGTGTGTCGAACTTCTTCGCATTCGGATTAAGCTTCGGATCGCTGTCATACACTCCGTCGATAGCCTTTGCAAGAAGAATGGCGTCTGCCTCCATCTCAATCGCACGTAGAACAATTCCCGTATCTGTTGAAAAATAAGGATGACCTGTGCCGCCTGCAAAGAATACAATCTTACCCTGCTTAAAGCACTCATTAGCTAAATCCTTGGAAAAGAGCTTGGTCATGGAGCCACATGCAAAAGGTGTGAGTATCTCTGTCGAAAGTCCCACAGAGCGGAACATCTCTGAAACATATATACAGTTCATAATCGTTGCAAGCATTCCTATCTGGTCTGCCTTGGTTCTGTCCATATTCTCACTGGAACGTCCTCTCCAGAAGTTACCGCCACCGATAACAATTCCTATTTCCTTGCCAAGTGCCGATACCTTCTTAACCTGCTCGGCAATCGCAAGCACGGTAGCTTCATCAAAACCTGTCTTTTTCTCACCGGCAAGAGCCTCGCCGCTTAATTTTAACATAATTCTGTCCAGCTTCATCTTAATTTACTCCTATATTTTATTTTTATAAGGCAGATATTTTAAAAATCCACCTGTCTGTAATTCAGCAATGCTGAACTAATCTGTCCATATATGCGCTGTCAAAATCCGGTATATAGCTGTATCTACTTCACACTGCCCGCGTCAATATGCTGTATTACAGATGAAGTCCTCGTAATCGGAAGCATATCGGCTCCAAGCTTACGCAGCTCTTCTATAAGCTCAGGAAGCATCTCAACCGTGACATCAAGTGCATTTGTGTCATGCAGCAGGACAACTGAGACATCATACTTATCAACACCCTTAAGAACCCTGTCAATCATCTCGTCCGCCGGGAATTCCTTTCCCTCCGCATCACCCGAAAGCGCATTCCAGTCATAATAGGTAATATTCCTGTCATTCAGATACTTAATGAATTTCTCCATAGGAACATTGCTTACAGTGTTGCTTGAGCCTCCCGGAAACCTGTACAGCGTAGGGCTTACTCCGGTTATTCTCTCTATATGATTATAGATTTTCTCAAAATCCCTGCCAAACGCCTCAACAGAGCTGTATACCTTACTGTAATCGTGCGAATATGAATGCATTCCAAGCGTATGTCCGTCACCCACTATTCTACGGTAGACATCATCATATCCATCCTTACCCACAGTGAAAAATGTCGCCTTGATTCTGTACTGCTGTAAGATATCAAGAAGCTTCTCCGTGTTGTCACTCGGTCCGTCATCAAAGGTGAGGTACACAACCTTATGTCCTTCCTCAAGAACCTCCTGCTCAGACGGGAGCTTATCAACCGGTTCCTTAGATACCGTATAATCCTCACTCTCATCACCGGACGGCTGTTCTCCAGCATCAACCGGATTACCGGATACAGGCGGCAAAGTCACTGCATTGCCCCCTGTGTCATTCTGCTTATTGACCCTAATAAATAAAATAACACAAAATGTTATGAGTATCAATATTAATAATAATAAAAAAACTATAATGCCGGTGCGAAACGCCCTGTTCCTGCTTCTCTTATGCCTGTTTCCGGCATTCCACTGTTTTCTGGTGCTCACACTGCCCTGAATGTTTCTGTAATTAATTTCTTTCATAGCTATCACCCTATATTGCAGACATTGCCTGCCGTACTGCTCCAACAAGCAGCTTTCATTTTATATATTTCGTTTTTTAACTCACCTGAATGTTTATCATACCACATTTTCTTAAATATTTGAAGCCTATTTTTATCCTGCTTCCGCATAGTATAATACATGCCATCAGATATGCCTGTCTCTTTGGTGCCGGTTCTGCAGTATTCTCCGATATTTTCACAAGCTCTTGTAATACGCTTTATTGCATGATAGTATGAATATAAATTTCCAAGTCATTTTCAACAATGAATCAGGCAAACAGAAACTGACAGAATTAATAATCAAAGAAAAAAAGAGGTTTATTTGTATGAATAGAGCTGAATTAAAAACAATATTAAAGAAAAATCATGTTTCTGATTTTAAGTATAATCTCGATGGTGCCGGACGGGATGATGAAAGATTATGCTTAATATATGATAATGGTATATGGCAGGTTTATTATAGCGAAAGAGGAGTAAAGACTACCGATAAGCATTTTAATTCTGAATCAGAAGCCTGTCAGTTTATTTTGCGTAAGCTTGTACCATTTTCTGTCTTGTCACCCGATTACAAAAAATGATTAAATTAAAAATACAGTGAACAATGCTTAGAAATTTATACCAAATATATTTTAAACCGGATGCACAAATAAAAAATGCGGAGGAAAAAAGATGGAATTTCGCCCTTGTATAGACATACATAACGGTAAGGTAAAGCAGATTGTCGGCGGCAGCCTCGCGGATAAAGGTGACTACGCCAGAGAAAATTATGTATCGGAGGCCGATGCCGCATATTTTTCAGATTTATACTACAACCTTGGAATACTCGGTGGACACGTAATCATGCTGAACTCTTCGGCTTCCCCATACTATGATGATACGAAAAAGCAGGCTGTTTCCGCCCTGTCCCGTCACCCCGGCTTTCTACAGATAGGCGGTGGAATCAATGCGGACAACGCCGCAGAATTCATTGAAGCCGGAGCTTCACATGTAATTGTCACATCATATGTCTTCCGTGATGGATATATAGACTACGACAGATTGAAATTACTTGTGAAAAAGGTTGGAAAAGAACATATCGTGCTCGATTTAAGCTGTAAGAAATTTGAAAATGAATACAGGATAGTCACTGACCGCTGGCAGAAAATGACTGACACATGTGTCACCCCGGCACTGCTCGATGAGCTTTCCGGATACTGTGACGAATATCTCATTCACGCCGTTGACGTTGAGGGAAAATGCCATGGTATAGAGACAGAACTTGTGCGTCAGCTTGCACAGTATGACGGGCTGCCGCTGACATACGCCGGCGGTGTCGGCTCATTCGATGATCTTGCGCAATTAAAAGAGCTTGGCAGGTCAAAAATCAACGTAACCATCGGAAGCGCACTCGATTTGTTCGGTGGAAGCATGAAGCTTGATGAGGTGTTGAAGTTCATTGTGCAGTAATAATTCACCATATCATATCAATAATTCATCTTACCTTCAAAGATATTCGTAATAACTGCAAAAGGCGATGGGTTTTCTCTCCCCATCGCCTCTTTTTTAAGCTTGAGTAGTCAGTATTAAAACATTCAATTAATCAAAAAACCGGTCTTTAAGTATAAAGACCGGTCTTATTTTTGTGCATACTACAATTAAATTATTCAATTACTCTTCCCAGTTATGCCATACTTCCTGAACATCGTCATCGTCATCAAGAAGGTCAAGTATCCTGTTCATCTGCTTGATATCCTCATCAGATGTGAGTGTCACATAGTTCTGAGGAAGCATTGTAACCTCAGCCTGCGCCATCTTGATTCCGAGAGCCTCAAGAGCCTCTCTCACAGCACCGCAGGAATCCGGGTCTGTAAGAATCTCGAAGCTGTCATCATCCTCGTCGAAATCCTCTGCGCCTGCATCAAGAGCTGCCATCATAAGCTCATCTGCATCCATGCTGCACTCTTCCTTGTCAATGATAATCTGCCCCTTCTTGTCGAACATGAAGGATACACAGCCCTGCGTGCCTATGTTTCCGCCGCCCTTTGTGAATGCACTGCGGACATTGGCTGCTGTTCTGTTCTTATTATCTGTAAGACACTCAACGATGATGGCTGTGCCGCTTGGACCATAACCCTCGTATGTAGCAACCACATAGTTGGCTGCGTTGCTGTCTCCGGCTGCCTTCTTAACACTTCTGTCGATAGTGTCATTAGGCATGTTGTTGGCCTTAGCCTTGGCAATAACATCACGAAGCTTGCTGTTATTGTTAGGATCCGGACCGCCCTCCTTGACAGCTATCATAAGCTCTTTACCTATTCTTGTAAAAATCTTACCCTTTGCTGCGTCATTCTTCTCTTTCTTATGCTTAATATTGGCAAATTTTGAATGTCCTGACATATTACTTTACCTCTTCCTTGTAATCCTTAATGCTGAAGCTGTAGCGTCCCATCTTGTCCTTGCCAAGGCATACTACCTTGACAACATCGCCAAGTGTGAGAACGTCCTCTACGTGTTCGATTCTCTCCTTGCTTATCTTGGAAATGTGAACCATTCCCTCCTTGCCAGGAGCGAACTCTAAGAATGCGCCGAACTCCTTGATGCTTACAACCTTGCCCTCAAATACCTGTCCCTCTTCGTAATCTGTTACGATAGTCTGGATGTACTTGATGGCCTTGTCCATCATAGCCTTATCTGTTCCACATACAGATACAGCGCCGTCATCTGTAATATCAATCTTAACACCTGTCTCATCGATGATTGCGTTGATTGTCTTTCCTCTCTGTCCGACAACATCACCAATCTTAGCAGGGTCAATCTGAATCTGTACAATCTTAGGAGCGTAAGGACCAACTTCCTTTCTAGGCTCTGCAATAGCCGGCTTCATGCAGGTATCCATGATGAACATTCTTGCCTCACGGCATCTTGCGATAGCACCCTCAACGATAGGTCTTGTAAGACCATGAATCTTAATATCCATCTGGATAGCAGTGATACCGTCTGTTGTACCTGTTACCTTGAAGTCCATATCTCCGAAGAAGTCCTCAAGACCCTGGATATCGGTAAGAAGTACATAGTCGTCATCTGTCTCACCTGTCACAAGACCACAGGAGATACCTGCTACCATCTTCTTAATAGGAACACCTGCTGCCATAAGTGACATACAGGAAGCACATGTTGAAGCCATCGATGTTGAACCATTGGACTCAAATGTCTCGGATACTGTTCTGATTGCGTATGGGAACTCCTCCTCCGATGGAAGTACAGGTACAAGAGCCCTCTCTGCAAGAGCACCATGTCCGATTTCACGGCGTCCCGGTCCTCTTGAAACCTTAGTCTCACCTACTGAGTAAGCAGGGAAATTATAGTGGTGCATATATCTCTTAGATGTTGTGTCATCAAGACCATCAAGCTTCTGTGCCTCAGATAAAGGAGCAAGTGTACATACATTACATATCTGTGTCTGTCCTCTTGTGAACATGGCAGAACCATGAACTCTAGGGATGATATCAACCTCCGCTGCAAGTGGACGGATCTGTGTAATCTCACGGCCGTCCGGTCTCTTGTGATCCTTTAAAATCATCTTGCGGACAGTCTTCTTCTCATACTGGTAAACAGCCTCATCTATAAGTGGAAGCCAGTCCTCCTTGTCTGCGAAGCACTCGGCAAGCTTGTCCTTTAAGTTTCTGATTCTCTCTTCTCTTACCTGCTTCTCAGGAGCGAACATAACAACCTCCATCTCAGCAGGAGGAACGATTTCCTTGATAGCTGCGAATAATTCCTCAGGAATTGCACAGCTTGTATACTCATGCTTAGGCTTACCGCACTCGGCAACAATCCTGTCGATGAAGGCGATAACCTGCTGGTTAACCTCATGTGCCTTGTAGATAGCCTCAACCATCTTAGCCTCAGGTACTTCGTTGGCGCCTGCCTCAATCATGATAACCTTATCTCTTGTCGAAGCAACTGTAAGCTTAAGGTCTGATACTGCGTTCTGTGATGCGTTAGGATTGATTACGAACTCACCATTTATAAGACCAACCTGTGTTGTGGCACATGGTCCGTCGAATGGAATATCTGAAATAGCAACCGCGATAGCAGAACCTAACATTGCGGTAAGCTCCGGTGCACACTCAGGATCAACCGACATAACCATGTTGTTGAGTGTGACATCATTTCTGTAATCCTTAGGGAAAAGAGGTCTCATAGGTCTGTCGATAACTCGTGATGTGAGGATGGCATTCTCAGAAGCCTTACCCTCTCTCTTGTTAAAACCTCCCGGAATCTTACCTACGGCATATAACTTCTCCTCATACTCAACTGATAATGGGAAGAAATCAATACCATCCCTTGGCTTCTCAGAAGCTGTAGCTGTGGATAATACTGTTGTATCTCCGTAATGCATAAATGCGGCACCGTTAGCCTGTGCGGCAACTCTTCCGACATCAACTGTAAGTGTTCTGCCGGCTAATTCCATAGAAAAACTCTTATACATGTCCTGTCTCCTCTTCGTCATATTTTTTAATATCTCGCAGAAGAAACCGAAACAACTGAAAAGTACACGCACATTTCATGTATTTTTCAGAAGTCTCGGAAAATTTCTCCTGCGTGTTCGGCAAATACTGCCTTAAACGCCAGTAAGCCCAAAAAGGACTTATTAACGCATAAAAGGGCGGATAAACTCCGCCCTCCCATAATTACTTTCTGATTCCTAAACGTGCAATCAAAGAACGGTAAGCTTCAACATCATTCTTCTTGAGATACTCAAGCAGACCTCTTCTCTGACCAACCATCTTAAGAAGACCTCTTCTTGAATGATGATCCTTCATGTTGGACTTAAGATGCTCTGTAAGCTCGTTGATTCTCTCTGTTAAAAGAGCGATCTGAACCTCAGGTGATCCTGTGTCGTTAGGTGTTCTTCCGTAAGCGGCAATAATCTCTGCCTTCTTTTCCTTAGATATCATAGTGATATTCCTCCATATAATAAAATAATATAATCGCCAATAACCAAGCCACAGGTTGGAGTAATCCAAAGGCATAGCTACGGCTGTAACATACTTTATAATAATAGCACGATAATTGTTAAAATGCAAGAACTATTTTTAATATTATTCATTCAAAACTTCTCCCATGAATTTGGCTCTCATTGAATAAACAAGCTCATGAGTTCCTCATAGCTCTCCGCCGGCCCGATATAGGCTTCCGACTCTCCATTTCTCATAATATTTATTATCCTAACCGTTTTTTCTTCATAGCTAAAATCCGAAAGTGCCAATGAATTTTTGAAGGCAGTCAGCGCATAATCATTCTCCACAACGAACATACTGGTCTTTGTGTTATATAAGTCATACACGCTCTTATAGACTGTACCGTCGACAATGACCTCACCTGTATAATAATAGTCCTTCAGCCCCTTATGATATTTAACATCCAAGGTGATTGTCGCAGATTCGCCTTTTTCGTTAAAGTACAAGCCCGTATCCTTTATCGTTTTAGGAGCACACCTGATAAACCCCACTACAACTAATACAGTAATCAACAGAACAAGCCCACTTACCACTATGAGTTTTATTTTCCGGGTTTTTCCATAACCGTTCTCAGCCTCATTGCCTGCATATCCGATTGTATCTTTATCATCAATTGTTTTTTTGTAGTTTTTATTCATCTTCGTTTCCTCCCATCTATCCGTCACAATTTCACTCCGTTTCATCCAGATAAATCTGCACACGCGAATCTATAAGCTTAAGAGCCTGCTCAAGCGTCTTATCATGTTCAAAATACGGCTCAAGCTCCTCAAACACTATGCTCTGGATAACCGTATTCTCTGCCGGGAAAGGCACACACATTTCAAGGTACGGAATAAAATCTTCAATTCCATATCCCGTCACCGACACATAATCATCTCCAATATATTTCAATGATTGAACCTCATCACCCAGAAAGGCTTCAATGAGCTCCCGTACCTCTTCTTTATGGATTGTGTTTACATTGACAACGATAACACCATCATCGCGTAAATAATTACCATTTCCCTGCGATGTCGGATATCCAATATATTTATAGCCTGATTTTTCAAGGTACTCTAAATAATCCTGATAACTATCTTCATCATGTATGTTGCCATTGCTCACGCCACCTATTTGATATGTCTTTTTCTTATCTACATCAACATCATCGATGCTTGTCAGCTCATAGTCCCCAAACGTCTCTATAAACCTTTTGACATCATCACTTGCAAACCTGCTTTGTCTCTTTTCCCAGTCAATGAAAAATGAATCTGTCAAATTCAATCGCGTTATCAATTTAAAGCTTATCTGTGATGAGCACAACGAATTGCCTATTTTTACGCATGGATATATGTCTCCTGCCAGCACTGAATCCATAAACTGCTCATGCGTCCATGTGTTTTCTTTGACAGAATCTTCATGGACAATAACACTCTCCATATATATACCCTGCGGCACACCATAGAACACGTCACCTACCATGCCTACTTTAACTGCACTCCCAATAAGCTTTTCTTTGTTTTCCAAGCCAATGATATCCTCCATGTCAGCAAGCATTCCCTTATCAACCATATTAAACATTTCATCCCTGCTTACAAGCATTACATCAGGGCCATTGCCCGCCGCAAATTCAGCATATATTCTGTTCTTATCAGTGTCACCGCTTGCATCCGCAAAGGAGACAGACATATTTCTATTGTCCATCTTAGCCTGTGTAATCGCCGCCTTCAGCCGCCTTGAATCTCCAAGCAAATCTGCAACCTCAATTGCACTATCGTTGACCATTTCACTTTCCGAAGTACTCACTATCCACTCACCGGAGCCGTCCTTGAATCTGATATATGGCTTGGCATTGCACCAGAGCATCAGCAAACTGCTGTTATTGTAATAACCTAAGTCCTCCAGATTACAACACTCCGTCCTGTCACCTGTAACTATATCCCAGCTAATCACTTTATTTTCTGATATATAATAAATCCTGCTGCCATGCATCACCACCGGCTTCATGGCACCATTGTCTTCAATACCTCCCAATTTTCTGACTGAATTGCTTTCATTATCATAGCAGACTATATCAACACACTTTTTGTGGCTCATATATATCGGAAACAGATAGTCCCCATCCTGTGTTCTTATAGGACTACGAAATATTGAATTTTGCGGTTTCTGATACTGATTGAGCAGATTACCCTCACCATCAAACACGTAGAGAAAATTGACATCGTAATATTTATCCATCGGTAAATAATATATACAGCCATCGTCCGCCAGATAGACCTGATTTTCTCCATTTCCAATAAATCCGGCATCCAGAAATAAATCATTATCTTTTACAAAAGAAGTCATATCTATCTGTTTGACTATTTTTTTATCCTCTATGTAGGACCAATAACGATTGCGTACCAGTTCTTCATCAGCATTATAATAGCCCTCCTCCAAATCAAGCATCAATATTCCTTCCTCCGGCATGCAGGCTCCAAATACCAGATAATACGGTGCCATGTAGCCTATATCGCTCATTGTAAATTCGCTGTGTACCGACCTTGTCATATCCGTAAGATTGACGCTGACACAGGCATACCTGCTGTTCTGGCTTTCTTTATTATACAGCTCGTAAAGATAATATACCTTTTCACCAAACTGTCCCAGATATATACTCATAAAAACACTCTCATCCGAACTAACCATATCCGAAATATCAATCAGATTAAACTTATCCATCCATATTGTCCAATTCCTGGCAACATTTTCCTGTACCTGAAACTCCTGCCCACGCCAGTCCACCGTACTTTCCTCTGTCCCATATGTACCTTGCTCACTTACCTTTTCCTTGGCACATGCGGACAAACATAATAAAAGTAATACAACCCATATAAAACGTATTTTCTTCAAATCTGCCCCTCCTTGGTAAAAATCATTTTTTATTGCAACTCATCCAGATAAATCTGCACACGGTCATCAATAACAGACGCTGTCTCCTCAGCGGTCTTACCGCCTGAATAGTATGCCTCCAGCTCCTCCCAGACAATTTGTTCTATCTGAGGATATTTCTTCGGAGCAGGAACACATTTTTCCAACAAATCATTCACCTCATCCAGCGATGTACTGCCATCATCAAAAAGCGGCATCTCCTGTCCCTGCCAATACGCCTTATCCTCATCAAATACTACATTCTCCGTTGGCAATGGAATTATCGGCATACCTTCACCGAATGAGACAGCGTCCTGAACTTCCCTGCCCAAAAAGCACTCAAGATAAGCGGCTACAGCCTCATTCGCAGTTGTGGCTGCATTGACAACCAGCATACCTCCAGCTTCAAGATAATTTCCACAACCCTGCCGCGAAGGAAATCCTACATAATGCCACCCTGTATTTCCCCTTATTCCTGTGAAAGAATTTATCAGATCAAGACTTGATATTGAGGTTAGAATCAACGCATCAGACGGTTTATTATCATCTTCATCCAATTGTTCTGCCTGACAGTTGCCAAGATATTCAATCAGCTTTATAAAACGTTCATCCTCAAAATGGCTTTCATTTTTCTCCCAGTCAATAACAAAGGAGTCTGCCAATAAATATTCCAGTAAAATCTTAATGGATATCCTTGAAGCATGCAATGTTCCACCATCAAACAGCCTTCCCGATATTCTTCCATCCTCAAGCAGCGAAAGCATATCGTCCGGTGTCCAGCTATCTCCGTTCCATACATCATCCCTAATCATTAAGGACGTAGCCGTTATATCGGAGGCAATTCCGATTAGCACTCCATTATCCATTCCAAGCTTCAATACTCCCGGAATAACCTTATTAAGTGATTCCTCAGAAATGTATCCACGCAGGTCGGCAAGAAGCCCCTTTTGACCTAGCAGTTCCATATTTTCTGCCGATACATACAGGATATCAGGTCCCTGTCCCGACATCAGCTCTGCCATAATTCTGGCATAAAAATCTGTCTCGTCAATGCCATTTTTATCCTCATATTTATATGAATACTCAGGATTCTTCCTTGCAGCAACTCTGGCACAGGTTTTCACCCTGTTTGATTCATTAGTAAGGCTCACAACACGAACCGGGTCATTCTTATCAACCGGTTTATCAGACATAACCAGCAGCCAGTCCTCAAATTCTCCGTTTATCTGTCCGTACATCCTTAACACCGTAGTGTCATCGCTTCGCAGTACCAGCTGTTTTTTATAAACATCCAAAACCCCATTTTCTTTGAACTCAAATATGAGCTTTCTCGTTCCCGATGTAACGTCCCATCTTATAATACCGTCGTTATTCTCATAATATAAATTATTTTCCTTCAAACCATACAATTGCAAAATGATGTCGTTTATTGTGGCCAGAGTTTTTATATTTTCATTTTTAACATCTACCCACAACAAGCTTGTTGTTTTATCATTTTTATTATAACATGGAAAAATCAACTCTCCATCTTCCGTGTTCATCGGCTTTCCAATCTGTTCTCCCGCAGAGCAGTAGTATTCTGAAATATTTTTTCCATCCATATCCAGCACAAACAGACTATCCGAATTATCTCCAATCACATAGCTGTTTCCAAAAACATCAAACGAAAGCTCCTGACTGCGAAACACAATGCTGTTATATTTTTCACGAATCAATCCCTTTTCAATATATGCCGGAAGAAGATTCGTCTCCACCTTGCCGCTGTCCTCAGTTAAATACACCAGTTCATTAGCCTTCTGCACAAAGTCGTCCCCGTCATATCCATATTTTAGCCAATGAAAGATGTACGAACCATCAACAGCTGCATTGACACCGCAGACAAAACCTGAATTGTCTTCACCAGCTCCTATCTGCTCAGGCAGGAATAACGTCACCTTTTTTTCCATAGAAACCGTGTCAATACATTCCATGACCACCCTCACAGTAGTAAACTCAGATAAAGTATTAACAGGAGTGAATCTGTAAATGCAGTCCTGCAGCGCATCTCCCTCAATAGTCTCAAGAGCTCGCTCATCATCGCTAAGCAGCTCCACATCGTCATGTTCCCACCTTATGTATCTGTCTATCCATAGTTCCTGCTCCTTGACAACCTCATCATCAGTGACAAAACCATCTGTTTTCCACATTAACTCAATAGATGATGTTGACTTTTTATCAGCCTCATTCTCCCGACTGCCACAGCCACTGATAAAAAATGTCATTGTAACAATAAAAAATATTCCCAACATCTTAAAATTTTTCAAATTATTTTCCCCCTATATTAAAAAGCAAAAACTTTAAAACTTGTTTCAAAGCACCCAAGTTAATTGTTCCCATCAAGTGTATATTCTTACTTAAAAACTACCATATTCCCAATAACATTGCAAGGGACACTTTCACTCTTATTTTTTCATCTTTTCGTTAAAAAATAAGGTGAAAGTGTCCCTTTACAAAACAGTCTATAATGTTACACTTAATATATTACATAAATAATCTGATGTTGGGGTCAAAACATGCC
>DNFT01000044.1 GCA_003486385.1 Eubacterium sp.
ATAAATATAATACGTTATACATGCTAAGTTTATAGCACATGTTTTGACCCCAACATCGTAAAAATATTATTTTTTGGATTTGTTGAGCTCTTTTACTATGTCCTCCATGCGCTTTCTGTCAAGCCTGTAATACTGCATGGATATAAGGGAGATTATCCAGCCGATTATAGGGGTGATACAGTAAAAAAATATGGTGCTCCACAGTATGAGCGGGGTCATGGCGTCACCGACCTGCGGAAATGCATTTCCAAAGCCGATAATGCTCAACATTATTCCGACAAAGGCAGTCCCTAGGGATGATACGAAGTTGTCCACAAATGAGAACAGGGCGCCCATAAGTCCCGGGACAAAGCGTCCACTGCGGTATAATTCGTAGTCGGTGCAGTCGGCAATCATCGGTATGACCATGTTGTTGGTTATTGATTTGCAGCCGTTGAGGATTGCGAACACGGTGAAAAACAGTATGGTTATCAGATTTATGTGCTTTAGCGATACAGTGCTTATATTGTCGGACAGCAGTAACAGCCCAATCACTGTCTGAAAGACGATGGAAGCCCATGTAAACCAGATAAGCACCCTGCGCTGTCCGAAATGTCTTGCGAGTGAGATTCCGAACACCACAATGACAAGTGATGGTAGGGCTGTTATTATACCGATGAGTCCGTATATGGAATAGTTATTCATGATTATTCCGTACATCATTACCGTTACGGCAGCATGTGAATACACAACGGAGGCAAATTTATCCGTTGAGGCGGCGATTACGAGCATCTGTATAGGTCTGTTGTGACGGAGCACATCAAGGTATGCGTGTATTGTCACTGCATTTTCATGTTCCGGTCCATGTGGCAGAACGAAGTTCTCGTCCTTGTCCTTGCTCCATATCCCGATTATCGCGAGAAGGGTGCAGAGCATGGAGAGCACAACGGTCACAATTATAAATTCCGCAAAGAGCTTCGGATTGTTGAAGGAGCCGTAGTGTGGGATGAGTCTCTGAGCGACATACAGCGCCACACCGCCATAAGCCGCACTTATGAAGGTGGAGTCAAAGAAGGTGCATATCGGGCGCTGTTTTGGGTCATTCGTTATTATCGACTGTGCTGATTTGGTAACAGCTGTCTGGAATGTGAAGGCTATGATAAAAAGTCCATATACCAGTATAAAATATGGTATCCTCAAGAATACCGGCATAAGATGTGTTGTAAAGTACAAAAGAATACAGCTAAGTGCGAGGAGAATATTTCCGATTACCATAAACGGGCGGAATTTTCCGAAGCGTCCGTGAGTCTTGTCTATTATGTAGCCTACAATCGGGTCTGTAATGCCGTTAAATACACGCATGACTGTAAGAAGCAGCGAAATCATTACAACCGATATTCCGGCGATTCCGTTGGCATAATATGAGACATACGCCATCATGGCAAGATACAGGTTCGTCGCACAGGTGTTTAGCGAGAAGAAGCCTATCTGCCATATATGAGCTCTCTTGTAGGTGGGGATATTGTCCGTTGTATCATTGGCAAGTGCATCGGTTGTTGTGTTCATAGTTAATATATATGCTCCGTCTTATTAAAATTTTTATGGTTAAAAAACTTCATTGTGAAAATCCGCAGAAGCTATAAAAGTTATCAGAGAAGAAGCTTTTCAACAAAAAGCATTTTCTATTATCTTATTATTATGATATGAGGGTCAAAAGCCTAATCGTGCAAGCACGAACGGCTTTTTGACCTTTTGACCCTGATATCATTATTATAATGATATATTCTTATAAAAACAATACTGTGATTTGTAATTGCATAATGGGTGTTAATTTGTTAAACTGTATATAGTCTGTTATTATGATGCTGAGGTCAAAACATGCTCTATACACTCATACATTAAATTTGCATTTTTGACCCCGACATCTTATTATTAGGTTTTAGAAGGAATAGATAAAATGAATTTACTTACAATCAAGGACATGTGCAAGGCATATACTGATAAGAAGCTATTTGACCATGTTGATTTTTCAATAAATGAGAATGAAAAGATAGGTGTTATCGGAATAAACGGAACGGGTAAGTCGACTCTTCTAAAGATTGCCGCAGGGCTTGACATACCGGATGAGGGAAGTGTCGTAAAGGGGAATAATGTTCATATAAGATATCTTCCGCAGAACCCTGAATTTACACCGGGAATCACGATATATGAGTATGTCATAAAGGCGAATACAACCCATGAGAATGAGTGGACGATAGAGGGTGATGCCAAGACGATACTCGGCAAGCTTGGCTTTACTGAGTTTAATACGGTGGTGGATAGGCTGTCCGGCGGTGAGAAGAAGAGAGTTGCACTTGCGGGGGCGCTTCTTGCGAGAGCGGATATACTGATACTTGACGAGCCGACCAACCATCTTGACAGATGGATGACGCAGTGGCTTGAGAGTTATCTGAGGGCGTACAAGGGTGCTATTCTTATGGTAACCCATGACAGATATTTTCTTGACAGGGTGAGCAGCCGAATCCTGGAGATTGACCGCGGCAAGGTGTACAGCTATCAGACGAATTATGAGGGCTTTCTTGAACTTAAGGCACAGAGAGAGGCGATGGCTGATTCAACGGAGCAGAAGAGACAGAACATTATGAGAAGGGAGCTTGAGTGGATTAAGAGAGGCGCGAAGGCACGTTCCACCAAGCAGCAGGCGCGAATTGACCGCTTTAACGATATGAAGGAGGCGTCTGCACAGGCAGCAGCTTCGCGCAGGACTGAGTCTGCACAGCTGTCGAGCGTATATACGCGCATGGGGAAAAAGACGATAGAGCTTAGAAACATAAGCAAGTCATTTGACGGCAGGACACTTATAAATGATTTTTCATATATCTTTCTGCGCGATGAGGCGGTGGCTTTTGTCGGAAAGAACGGATGCGGAAAGTCAACACTTATGAAGATTATCACAGGAATGGAGAAACCGGATACAGGTGAGGTTGAGATAGGTGACACCATACGCATAGGTTATTTTGCGCAGGAGAACGGTGAGCTTGACCCTGAGCAGAGGGTTATTGACTGTATTAAGGATGTTGCGGAGTATGTTCAGACACCGGAGGGAAGTGTGTCGGCTTCGCTTATGCTCGAGCGGTTCCTGTTTGATTCCACATTGCAGTATTCACTTATTGGAAAGCTTTCGGGCGGAGAAAAGAGGAGACTGTACCTTATAAGGGTGCTGATGTCCGCACCGAATGTACTGATACTGGACGAGCCTACGAATGATCTTGATATCCAGACATTGTCGATTCTGGAGGACTACCTTGAGGGCTTTGCCGGAATAACCATAATCGTGAGCCATGACAGATATTTTCTTGACAGGGCGGCGGACAGGATATTTGTTTTCGATGATTGCGGGAATATAACTGAGGAAGTGCATCAGGAGGCAGATGAGATACTTGCTAAGATGGCGGCTGTCCCGGCAGCAGGCATGGGGCAGGGTACGGCGGATAAGGCTTCGGAGAAAAATACAAAGGCGACATGGAATAAGGGCGAGAGGGCACTTAAGTTCTCATACATGGAGCAGAAGGAATATGATACCATAGAGGATGACATAGCGGCTCTTGAGGAAAATATAGAGAAGCTTGATGAGGATATGGTGAAGTATGCGACGGATTTTGTGAAGCTCAACGAGCTTGGCAGGGAAAAAGAAGCTGCACAGAACAAGCTTGATGAAAAGTATGCAAGGTGGGAGTATCTTACGGAGCTTGCAGAGAAGATAGAGGCATCAAAAAAATAATTGGAAAGTTGTGTGAATATATGAAAATACCTGATAAGGCATCAGTTACGCTTAGAAAGGCTTCGGATGTAATTCCGGGAGCTGAGAAAATTACAAATGGATGGCAGTTTGGTATTTTCAGCGATGCTGCGGTGCTGTCGTTGACCATATTTGAATGCGGTGAGCCGGATGGCGGCATGACAATAGAGATACCGCAGGAATTTAAGTGTGGGCGGATATTCTCATTTGTGCTGGATTTTGGCAATGAGGAGGCTGCGGCAGGACTTGATGGTGCGTGCTATGCCGTAGGTGATGGGAAACAAGCGGATATATATGCGAAGGAGTACTGTTATGCGGCTAAGGAGCAGCAGGACGGGGACGGCTTTGGAAGAGACAGGGATGAGCTGTGCAGTGTGTTAAGAAGCGGGCAGGCGGACATTGTTGAAAATGTTTACGGTGAGAAATCTGCTTTTCATGCGATACTTGATAATCCTCTCATCTACAAGCTCCATGTCAGGGGCTTCACGAAGCTTGCGCCCGGACTCGGAGATACAGAGGGGGGAACCTTCGCGGCACTGGCACAAAGGGCAGCATATATACAGAAGCTTGGAATGAATATTGTGCTTCTTATGCCGTGCTACGAGTTCCACGAGGTTCTGCCGACACATTCGGACAACAGGAGCCATTATGGCATGGGCTCTGCAGGAGCCGGCACAGGAAGGGTCAATTACTGGGGCTACACGGACGGCTATTATTTTGCGCCTAAGAGAGCGTACTGTGCAGGTGACAATTGTGTGGAGGAGTTTTCGCAGATGGTACGCGTGTTCCATGAGCATGGAACAGCGGTGCTGATGGAGTTCTGGTTCCCACTTGACATGGCACCGGCGATGGCAGTGGAGATATTAAGATACTGGCATATGAGACTCGGCGTGGACGGCTTCAGGATAATCGGGAGCGGAGGACTATTGTATGCCGTGAGGACTGACCTGTATCTTTCTGAATGTGTGCTGCTCGGCGATGATTTCGGTGGGGACAGCTTCCATGTGGGCACGGTTCAGGCTGTGAGCGATGCAGGGCGGAGAATTATCAGGTACAACGACGGCTTCATGGAGGCGGGCAGACATTTCCTAAGAGGTGACGAGGACAGCATAGGAGACTTTGTCGACAGGGAGACAAGGCACGAGTGCGGACACCCGGTTGTGAACTTCATGGCTGACCAGAACTGCTTAAGCCTCATGGATATGGTAAGCTATGAGCGCAGGCACAATGAGTACAATGGCGAGAACAACATGGACGGCAGACGCTATAATATAAGCTTCAACTGCGGAGCTGAGGGAAAGACGAAGCGGGAGATTGTACTCAGGGAGCGGAAAAAGATGGTCAAGAATGCACTTGCCATGGTATTTTTGTCAGCTTCGGTGCCAATGCTCATCGCAGGCGATGAGTTGGGAATGAGCCACGGGGGAAACAATAACCCATACTGCCATGACAATGAGATTAACTATATAGACTGGGGGCTGCTTGAGAAAAATTCAGATTTATATGAGTTTACGAGGAGGCTTATACAGTTCAGAAAAGAGCACCCGTGTATACGTCCGCAGCAGGATTTTTCCATGAATGACCACAGGATAAAGGGGATGCCGGATCTGTCCTGCCACAGCGAGAGGGCGTGGTTCCCGATTATGGCTGAGTACTCCCACAATATCGGGCTGCTCTACAGCGGCGTTTATGCGGGGGAGCAGGGGAACGTGTATGTTCTCTACAACATGCACACCGAGCCGCACGAGTTTGCCGTGATCGAGATGGCAGGAAAAAACTGGAGCTGCGCATTAAGCTCGGACGAGACGGGCGTTATATACGATGCGGGCAGAAAGCGCATAAGACTCGCTGCGCGCACCATGGCAGTCTTTGTGTCTGCCGAATCAGATAAATAAGGGCGACGCCGGCAGATTATTTTGGCGCAGTGCTGCGTTGGTAGAGATATGCCTGTCCGCGCTTCCCTATATGCTTTAGCGCACCGACATGCGTAAGAACATTGACGGCAGGCTGAGCAATAGTCATATTGACATGACACGCCTTGGCAAAATCCTTAGCTGTAAAGGTATCGTCAAGCTCATCAGGTATAAGCTTTTTATAATCGTCAACAGACATAATGGTTTCACTTGCATACAGAGCCGTAGGGATACGGTCGCTGCGGGTGGAGCCTTTTTTTCTGTCCTTACTGTAGCCGTTGAGAAACCTGTACTCCTCCAAGTCGATGAGCATGAGCAGCAGATGGAAGTTCGGGTGCGTAATGTACGGCTTAATCTTGTAAAGCTCGTAGAAAACGGACTGAAACACACCTTTTTTCGGGGATTTGCGGGCAGGTGTAATCTCGCCCGTCTGTCCGTCAATCCAGCGTAGATACTTTATGTGCGGTATGGGGTAGACCACCGTCACGGAGTATTCGGGCAGGAAGGCCTCGAGCTTGTTCCGCAGCTTGTTAAACTGCCTTGTCTGAATCTCATATATACCATCAGGGGTTCTTATGTCGGCGACATACCGCCCGGTCTTAACTTCATGAAAGCTTGTGTCAGGTTCAAGGTAATACTTTAACACCGAGTGAACGGTCTTTTCGCTGAGGGTACCGATGCCGTTTTCTATATGTTCGGTGTGGATTATTCTGTCACACGCGGCAAGGAAGCGTTCGTCATTGGAGCAGCTGACAATATTTTTATGTGTATTCCGGGCGGATGAGCTTTTCTTCATTATAGTTACAGACCTCATTTCTTTGAAGCATTTTTTAAATCAGGGTGCAATTTTATCCCTGATTATATAGTATAAAATATAATGTTTTGGGAGGCAATACCATACGGTTTTAATTCTTAAATGTAAAGGAATGAAAAATAAGAGCGTTGACAAAGTATTTATCATGTTGTAGATTAGACACATCGGTGATGCGTGAAAATTATCAGAAACGGGGATTGCCATATGAAAAAGAAATTATGGAATATATTTATACCTGTGATACAGGGAATTATGGTTATATTGATTGGTATTTCGGCATACAATGCCGGATATAAGACGGTCGACTGGAGATTTATCCCCATGATATTTATCCTCAATTTTGTCATAGTTGATCTGATGCTGTACAGGTATTCAGCCAAGAAAGGTGAGTGGAAGCGCAGACAGCTGGAGAATGAAGCGTTTCGTGCCGAACTGGAGGAGCAGATAGCACACTATGACAGGATTATAGACAGGCTGGATGCTATGTCAAAGTTCAGGCATGATTTTGGAAATTATATGCAGACGGTATATGGGTTAATAGACAGAAGGGCATATACGGAGGCAGAGGATATGCTCAGGGTTTTGTCAGAGAAGATTAAGAATGACAGAGCTTTTACGACAGAAATATGATCGGAATTATAAGCTGATAAAGTGAGGCAGTAACGTGATTTACAATATAGTTATATTTGATGATGATAAGACACAGTGTGATATTATAGAAAAGATGGTCGGTGAGTATAAGCCTGACCTTATGAAACATATTGTAATAATTTCGGAGAGAAATGAGCTTGACAGATATATGGAATTTCGAAACAGGATGGATATACTGGTCACGGATATATGTATAGGCGAAGATGAGGAGACAGGCATAGACGTTGTCAAAAGGCTGCAGGCGGTATCACCTGACACGCAGATTATTTATATAACCGGTTACGTCGAGTATTGCGAGGAGGTATATGAGACTAATCACATCAGCTTCATAAGAAAACCTATCAGCCGGGAACGTCTTAATGCTGCTCTTGACAAGGCGGTTCAGAATATATCCGAGAATGACAGCCGTGTACATAGAATAACGAACGGTCACAGCATTATTAACGTGAAGCCTGGTAGCATTCTGTATATTGAGAGCATCAAGAGGAAGCTTGTATATACATGTACGGATAACACGATTGAGGTGTACGGGAAGCTGTCGGAGGTTCAGCAACGGCTCGGAAACGGATTCGTAAGATGCCATAAGAGCTTTCTTGTTAATATTGAACATATTAGAGAACTGCATGACAATAATATACTGCTTGACAATGGCAGAGAGATAGCTGTGAGCAGAGGCTGCTATGCAGATACAAGAAGGACACTGCTGAATTATAGCTTATAATGAATGATAGAAGAAAACTCATACGATGACAAGAAGTATGTCATTGTATGAGTTTTTTTACATTATGCAGATTATTACAAAAAAACTGCAAGTTATTACAAGTGCGAACTTTTTTAGATTAATGTGTGGTAGTATTCGATTAGAAAAAGCCCTGCTAACGCTTCATGGCTTTTATGAGATTGAGAAGAGCAGCAACTTCCTCCTCGCTAAGACCGGACAAGTCGATTTCACGTCGGTTCTCTATTCCGAGCAGATAATCGGTTGTTACCTTGAATTTTTTCGCAATCTGTATAAGGACATCATATGAAGGCATACGAAGCCCGGTCTCGTATGCACTGATAACTGATTTGGTAAGCCCAAGCTGTCCGGCGAGCTGAGACTGAGTAAGATTGTTGTTAATTCTTAAAGTTTTTAAAGTGTTACCAAAGTCGACCATATTAAAACCTCCAATTGTTATAGTGTACAATACATGCTGTATTTATTTGGTGGAATTGGTATTGGTATAGTTGACTTGATAAGGATTAATGTTTATAATGTGATTTAAAGAAAAAGTGAAAAAAATAGTATTAAAAGTCAATGCAGTGTTGTTCGTAATTGACCGAGGCTTGAAAATGGAGGGCATATCGAATGATAACATACACCGTGTTTACCGATAGGGGCGGCAGAGAAGTCAATGAAGATTCGGCAAGAGTATTTGAGAAGGATGGGAAGAAATGTCTCGTTCTATGTGACGGATTGGGAGGTCATGGTAAGGGGGAGGTCGCATCGGCACTTGTTGTGGAGGCGGTCGGACAGATTTTTAACAGTGCGCAGAAAATAGATGAGGATTTTCTGCGCAGCGCTTTCCAATTATCGCAGGAGGCACTGATCGATGAACAGATAAGGCAGGATGCCAAGACGGACATGAAGACTACGGCGGTGGCGATGTATATTGATGGCAATAAGGTGCAGTGGGGCCATGTCGGGGACTCAAGGCTCTATGCATTTGCAAAGAATAAGGTGAAGCTTAGAACACTTGACCACAGTGTTCCACAGATGCTTGTGTTTGCAAGGGAGATAAAGGAGAAGCAGATAAGGAATCATCCTGACCGCAACAGACTTCTCCGCGTGATGGGAATTGAATGGGAGAAGCCAATGTATGAACTGGCTGAACAGACGCAGCTTGAGAAATATCAGGCTTTTTTGCTGTGCAGTGACGGCTTTTGGGAGCTGATAGATGAGAAGCAGATGTGTAAGCTGTTAAAGAACAGCAGCACCGTTGAGGAATGGATGCAGGCGATGGTGGAGGTTATAAAGCAGAACGGCATCGGTAAAAATATGGATAATTACACGGCAATAGCACTATGGTGTTAGTTGGGAGGACATTATGAAGGTCTTGTATGCAAAATGTGAGAACGGGCATTTCTTTGATGCCAACAGCATTGAAAAATGTCCGAAATGCAGCAGCAGCGTCTACACACTGCTCGGGGAAAAGCAGCATAAGAAGAGCGATAAGGAAGCTAAGGAAAGTAGGGAGAAGAAGGAAGAAGCTAAGCTTAAGAAGCATGAAAAAAAGGCTGAAAAGCATAAGAAGAATGAAACTTTGGCGGAGCAGCCTGATATGGAGGCAGCAGTAAGCATGGAGAACGCCGCGAGTGATGCTCCTGCAATGTCGGACGAGGATTCCAAGACATTAAGCTTCTCATCCAATTCGGTAAAATTGAACAGCGGAGGCAATGCGACAGTAAAGCTTGAGGGAAACGTCAAGACCGTGCCTGAGAATAACGAAGAGAAAAAAGACGACAATAAGACAGTTGCCTTCTGGGATAAGAATACGGATGTACAGACAGAGCCTGTTGTCGGCTGGCTGGTATGTATTAAGGGTGCAGAGGCAGGACAGAACTATGTGCTTAAGACAGGAGCCAATAAGGTAGGAAGGCTTGCCTCGGTTAATGACGTGGTTGTCGCGAAGGACCCTCAGATATCAAGAAAAGAGCATATTGTAATTACATTCGAGCCTAAGCAGAAGAGGTTCTACATACAGCAGGGCGAAGGTATGGGACTTGCGTACCTTAACGATGAATTGATATGCGGAAGCAGCATTCTTAATGAACGTGACAGAATTGAGATAGGCGCAAGCACGTTTATATTTGTTCCGCTCTGCGGTGATAACTTTGATTGGAATGAATAACAAGCGTGCAGATGATGCGGGAATGAGGAAGATATGTACATATGTGAAAATTGCTTTAAGGAATATGATGAAGGCTATGATATATGTCCGCATTGCGGATATGTAAGGGGTTCAGGAAAAAGGGAAGTATACATGCTAAGGATTGGCGTTACGTTAAGAAACGGACGCTATATCATCGGTAAGATTCTCGGCAACGGTGGTTTTGGTATCACCTACAAGGCATGGGATACGGTGCTTAACAGATATGTTGCCATCAAGGAATTCTATCCGAGCGGAATAGTCAATCGTGTTCCGGGAACCAACAATGTCATGCTGTATGCGGCTAAGAGGGAAAAGGAATATTATGCGCAGAAGCAGCGATTCTGGGATGAGGCGGTGAATACCAAGAGCTTTAATCAGGATAACAGCAAGCGCAATCATAATATTGTTGACGTACTTGATTACTTTGAAGAGAACGATACGGCATACTTCGTTATGGAATTCCTGGACGGAGTACCTCTTAATAAATATCTCAAGGAGAAGGGTGGCAAGCTATCGGTGCAGGAGGCAGCAGATATTGTACTTAAGATAGCCAATGCACTTATAACCGTTCATGAGAAGGGCTTTGTCCACAGGGATATATCTCCGGATAACATATTCATGTGCAAGGGAGGTGTCGTAAAGCTTATTGACTTCGGTGCGGCAAGATTTGCTGAGAATGAGGATGCGCAGCTGTCAATCATACTTAAGCCCGGATATGCACCGGCAGAACAGTACGAGAAGGTAAATGAACAGGGACCATGGACGGATATATATGCACTTGGTGCGACGATGTATCACCTCGTCGTGGGAGAGAGACCGGAGGAGTCGACCAATCGTAAGATCAGAGATGAGGTTCTGTCTCCGCATGAGATTGACCCTTCCATATCGGTGAATCTCAGCAACACGATAATGAGGGCGATGGCGGTTGACAGGCATTTAAGATTCGAGAATGCACAGGAGTTCATCGATGCCATCAACATCTGTCTTAATGAGGGCAAATCAAAGAAAAAGGTATTAAGCCCGGTTCAGTTAAAGAAGAGAAAGAAGAGAATAAGGAATACAACCATCGGTGCTGCACTGGCGGTTGTACTTGCAGGTTTTTCGATATTTGCATTCAACTTTGAAAAGCAGCGTGAGGAGGAGACTCTGCCGACGGCGACCATTGAGGTGTGGTGTACGGAGTTCGCGGACGGTACATACGGCTCGATTACGGACAGCTTTGACAGTATTGTGAACCGATTTAAGGAGAGCTATGACAATGTGACAATCAACGTCACGGCTTTTCCACAGGATGAGTACCTCGATAAGCTGGCTGAGGCTATTGACGAGGGCAAGGCACCTGACCTGTTCCTGTCATCGGGACTTGATAAGAGCTATCTGACGGATGCTTACAGTCTTGAGAGTCTTGCAAAGAATTACTACAAGAATAACTGTATTTTCTACAGCCAGTATAATTCCAAGTACCATGACAGCAGACAGATTCCGCTTGGATTTACATACCCTGTTGTGTATGTGAATACGGCACAGCTTGCATATGATAAGGATACAGCCAAGAATATGAAGGATATTATCGGCGACGGCACATATGATGAAATGGTATGCACCGACGGTGAAGGCTTCTATGACAAGAAATACCCGGCATATGCCGGTTCAACGAGCGACTATTCGGCTGTGCAGTCACATCTTAGTGGAAGCTATGTGATGGTAATACTCACAAGCGACAGCTTCCCGTTGGAGGGAAGAGGAGATTTCTGCTATGAGTGGAGTATCATGGCGGATGACAAGGACAGCAGGAAGGTTGCGGAAAAATTCCTTGAATATCTGATGACACCATATTCGCAGGATGTCCTTCTTGTTCAGGGAAGACAGAATATGCTCCCACTTAACAGAGGCATGCTCGGGGCGTATGTGGACAGCTACGAGGAGTATGACGCGCTGTACAGACATGTTAAATAGCTTATAAGAAAATACCCGAAGGAGGAACGAAGGATAATGGAAAAAAGATGCTACGGCTGTATGAAGACATATGATTCATCACTTAAGGTATGTCCGAACTGCGGCTATGTCGAAGGAAGCAGGCCGGAGAGTCCGCTTCACCTTGCAGGCGGAACGATACTTAACAACCGCTATGAGGTTGGCAAGGTAATCGGCTACGGCGGATTCGGTGTAACCTACATTGCATGGGACAAGGTGCTTGAACAGAGAGTTGCCATTAAGGAGTACCTTCCAAGTGAATTCTCAACAAGAGCACCCGGCGTGTCACAGGTGACCGTATACGATGGTGATAAGGGAGAACAGTATGCGGCAGGAATGGATAAGTTCGTGGATGAGGCAAGGAGACTGGCAAAGTTCACCGATTGTCCGGGCATTGTTAAGGTGTATGACTGCTTTAAGGAAAATCAGACCGCATACATTGCAATGGAATACCTTGAGGGTGTTACATTGTCACAATATATCAAGGATAAAGGAACGATTCCTCCTGAGGATGCTGTAATGATGCTTCTTCCGGTAATTGATTCACTTGATAAGGTAAATAAGGCGGGAATCATACACAGAGATATAGCACCTGATAACATTATGGTAACCAAGGACGGTGATGTAAAGCTCATAGACTTCGGTGCCGCAAGATATGCGACGACGATACACAGCCGAAGCCTTACGGTTATTGTAAAGCCGGGCTATTCACCTGAGGAACAGTACAGAAGCAGAGGAGATCAGGGACCTCACACGGATGTATACGCAGTAGGTGCCACTCTGTATAAGATGATAACCGGAGTAACACCTCCGGATGCCATGGAGCGAAGAGCATATCTTGAGAAGGACGGAAAGAATACCTTGCAGCCGCCTTCAAAGTATGTCAAGGGAATATCGAAGAATCTTGACAATGCGATAATGAATGCCATGCATATCCGCGTGGATAAGCGAACTAAGGATATGGAGACTCTTATGTATGAGCTCACTACGGAGGATACGGTCAAGCTAACGGACGAGGGCATCAGCAGAGTGTTCGACCCGAGAAAGTGGCCTGTGTGGCTTAAGATTGCCGTACCTGCCATGGCTGCCGTCGTGCTTGTGCTGTCGGGACTCTTCGCAGCGGGAATCATAGGCTTTAATGCCAACAGACAGGATGATATATACACGGAGCTCGGGATGGTGAGAGTTCCATGGGTTGTCAACAAGGAGCTCGAGGAGGCAAGTGTCAAGCTCAATGAAAAGACACTCTCATACAGCATTGCAGGAAAGGAATACTCATCTGACGTGCCTAAGGACAGAGTGCTCACGCAGGATATTGAGGGCGCGATGCCTGTAAAGGAGAATACGGTTCTTAATATCACGATAAGCGGCGGAGCTGAGACAAAGACACTGCCAAAGACAGAGGGAAGCAACCGCGATGAGGTGAAAAAAGAGCTTGAGGACATGGGCTTCTCCGTAACAGTCCGGGAGGAGTACAGTGACGTAATAGCTGAGGGCGGTATTATCGGACAGAACGTTGACGGAATTGAAGTACATTCCGGTGATGAGATAGAGATTGGTTCGGAGATTGAGCTTATCGTATCTAAGGGACGTGACCCTCAGACACAGCTCGTTGAGCAGGATATTGTAGTTCCTGACTTTACCGGAATGACCTATGATGAAGCACTTGCACAGGCAGAGTCAGCCGGAATAATGATAAGCATTATCGATAAGCGTTACAGTGATAGATATGCTGCTGATGTGATAATGGAGCAGAATGCAGAAGCCGGTTCAACAATCAGGAACACGGAGGGCGTAGGACTTGTAATATCTCTCGGAATCAAGCTTGTTAAGGTGCCGGATGTTCAGTATATGAACAAGGACAGTGCGATAGAAGCCCTCACGGCGAATGAACTTAAATACACAATAGTTGAAGCTGAGAATGAGAATGTAGCAGCGGGAGTTGTCATCTCGCAGAGCGTTGAGAGAGATTCACAGGTTGCACCGGGAACATCGGTAGAGCTTGTCGTGTCGACAGGACCTTCTAAGAAGGATGTGCCTGATGTTACGGGAATGGACGAGGCGGATGCTAAGTCAACGCTTTCGGCATTGGGCTTGGTTGTGAATATATCCTATGCTAACAGTGATACGGTTCCGAACGGAAAGGTAATCAGTCAGAGCATAACAGGAAGCAAGGCAGCTAAGAAGGGTGACAGTGTTGCACTTGTAGTAAGCAGCGGTGAGACACTCTTCGCAGTTCCTAATGTGATTGGAAGTGATCGCGCATCGGCTGAGGCTGCACTTAAGAATGCAGGCTTCTCGTTTATGGTTGATGAGCAGTACAGTGAGACAGTCGCAGCAGGACAGGTAATCAGCCAGTCTGAGACACCGGGTACCAACATCAAGAAGAACTCCACAGTGCTCATAGTCGTATCTAAGGGAGCACAGATGATTACGGTGCCGAATGTTGTCGGCAAGGACAGCGACTCGGCGGTAAAGGCAATGACGGATTCGGGCTTAAGTGTGAGCACCGCTTTGCAGTCGAGTGATACAGTGGCGGCAGGACAGGTTATCAGCCAGTCCGTAGGTGCCGGCACATCCGTTAAGCCGGGAACACCGGTTACAATTATTGTGTCAAGCGGGGTAGAGCAGGTTGTAGTTCCTAATGTGGCAGGTTCCACACTTGCGGACGCACAGAGTGCATTATCAGGCTGTGGTCTGTTTGCAAGTGTAAGTGAACAGTACAGTGATAATGTGGCAGCGGGAGTTGTCATAAGCCAGAGCGTGGCAGCGGGCTCCTCGGTAAATAAGGGAAGCAGCGTAGGAATAGTGGTATCAAGAGGACCAGAGAATGCGGGAGTTCCTAATGTAATAGGAAGTGACAGAAGTGCAGCAATAAGTGCTCTTCAGGCAGCAGGCTTTAATGTAAGTGAAGGAGAGGCACAGTACAGTGACTCAGTACCTGCCGGATGTGTAATAAGTCAGGACGTTGCAGGTGGTTCACAGGTTAAGAAGGGAACTACGGTAACGATAGTTGTATCTAAGGGACAGGAAATGGTTACGGTTCCTAATGTAACCGGAATGGATGCAGCAGGTGCGGAGAGCAAGCTTGACCAAAGCGGGCTTAACGTGGCAAGAGGCACTGCGGAGTACAGTGACACAGTACCTGAGGGAAATGTCATAAGCCAGTCGGTAAGTTTTGGAAGCAGTGTGGCTAAGGGAAGTACGGTCACAATCATTGTCTCCAAGGGTGTGTCAAGCTACACAGTAACCTTCGATTCCAATGGCGGAACCAGTGTCAATTCAATGTCAGTAAAGAAGGGCGGTACATTAAGCGGTCTTCCTACACCGACTAAGGATTATTGTAACTTCGCCGGCTGGACCTACAACGGTTCAAGTGCCGAGGGCATGACTGTGAACGGCAATATGACACTTACAGCGAACTGGACTGACAAGGCAGCAGGTGACTGGATTCTTGAGGGCAGCGTTCCGGCAGGAGGTAAGGTTGTTGATAATAAGTGGACATATACGTTGACAACTACTGAGACAACATGGTCAACAGAGGCAGCTCTTGATGGTTGGATGAGGACAGGAAATTATTCAAAGGAAAATCCAATATCAGGAACTGTATATTATATAGAAAACCAACCAGATGGACTCCAAAATCAACAGGGATTAAGTGTAGGAGTACCTGCTAATTCAGAAAATGAGACTTCTGTATTTGAAATAACATCAAGTGGTAACTTGTATAGTTATTTATATTGGCATTATACATTCGATGCTACATTTTCTGGTACAGTATTTCCAGGATATTATGCAACATCAAGAATAGTTTCACAAACAGGTGGAAATGAGTGGACATTTGAGAAATGGGGACATGTATATCTTAATCAATATCACGAATTTATAAATGGAAATGCTGGTACAGACTATTATGATACGTTAGATCAGTGTACATACCCTGCTTCAAGAAGTGCAAAACCTTTTGGTGATGGAACTACTTATTGTTTGGGTGGGTTAAGACTTGGTGCTGAGTATGTTAGCTATTGGTTTTATCGTGTCAATGTATATAGTGCAACATATACACAATATACAAAAATGTTCGAATATATGAAATCCACTTCTGCAAATAAAGAATCTGCTTCAGCTCCAAGTGGTGACGGTATAAGCAATATCCAGCACTGGGTTCGTTACATACCTAAATAATCTGAAGTTATGGCAGAGCATAGAATAATCATCTGTTCAAAGGAGGAACCATACCATACATGATAGTGAATCTGATAAAGCCGGAGAGAATGTTCAGCCTTACCCTTCCGGGTAAGGTGAAGGGACAGTATTGGATTAAGGATGTCGATAGTGACGGAAATCCACGTCAGCTTATAAGCATTGAGGCTGTGGGCGGACAGTGGGTTGTGAAGAGCAATAAGACTGCCGCAGTGCTCAATGCCGATAAGCAGCCTGTTTCAAGCATGCCGATTAATCCAAGGGATTTCTTTTATATGCAGATTGATGGTATATCGTATAACCTGTTTTTGTATGCAGAAGCTGTGGATGAGAGCAGACAGGCATTCTGGAAGATAATGTCTAAGACACCGGGAACATATGGTGTGGGAAGAAGTGAGGACAATGAGATAGCCTACCCGAATGCATATGTTTCCGCAAGGCATGCACAGCTTGAGTACGACGGGAATAACTGGTATGTCACCGACATGGGAAGTGCCAATGGAACATATGTGAACAGTTGTCGTATTGCTGAGAAGAGCAGACATTCATTAAAAGCGGGCGACTATGTATATATTATGGGACTTAAGCTGATTGTCGGACATGGATTTTTTGCAGTGAATAATCCTGACAATTCAGTGGTTATACGCTCGGACAAGCTTGTAAAATACACGCCTCAGTACAGGGAGGACAATAATGCCGAGCTCGAGGAGCCTAAGAAGGAGTATTTCTTCCGTTCACCGAGACTGTATAGGGAGGTTGAGCATCAGGTATTCAAGCTTGATGCTCCGCCTCAGCCGGCAAGACAGGACACGGTTCCCATGGCGCTTATGCTCGGCCCGTCGATTACGATGGGTATGACATCCATGAGCACAGGTATTCTCTCTGCGGTAAATGTTCTGTCAAGCGGAGGCGCAATTACACAGGCACTTCCGACAATAATGATGTCCGGCAGCATGCTGCTCGGAACGGTATTGTGGCCTGTACTTACTAAAAAATATGAGAAAAAACAGGCTATCATAAATGAAGCAAAGCGTCAAGGGAAGTATCTCGAATACCTTGACGGTGTGCGTGACAGCATAATGAGGACATGCAGGGAACAGGAGGACATTCTTCGTGAGAACAATATCACCCCTGAGGAGTGTGCCAAAAGAGTACTTGAATGTCAGTCAAGTCTGTGGGAGAGGATGAGAACGCAGAGTGATTTCCTTAATCTGAGACTTGGAATCGGAACACTTCCGATGGATGGTGAGCTGGATTTCCCGGATAAGAGATTTTCGATGGAAGATGACAACCTTCAGGCTGCAATGCTTGCACTTGGCAAGGAGGGCAAGCTTCTTAAGGGGGTACCTGTTACGGTATCTCTGCTTAAGAACAATATAGTGGGAATATACGGAAGTCAGGTGGAGACAGATGCACTTTTAAGAACGCTTATTATTCAGCTCATAGCTCTCCACAGCTATGATGAGCTCAAGATAATGCTGCTGACTGGTGAGAAGGATGTACATAATTGGGAATTCATACGACCGATACGGCATTTTTGGAACGATGACAGAAGCATGAGATTCTTTGCTGCATCGGAGGATGAGGTTAAGGAACTGTCACAGTATATAGAGAATAATGTGCTTCAGGCGGATGCAACGAAGTCAGAGCCATATTATGTCATTATCTGCACCGATAAGAAGCTCTATGAGAAGAGTAGTACACTGCAGAAGCTGATACAGAGTGAGGCTGATGGAAGCTTCAGCGTAATATTTGCCGAGAAGGAGCTTAAGCTGCTGCCGAAGGAGACCAAGCTTGTGATAGCGGCTGACGGCGGTGACAGCAGAATATATGACCGTGAAGACAATACTGGAAAATATGTAGGATTCAGACATGACAGCTTTGACACGGCAGTGCTCGACAAGGTATCACAAAGGATTGCTGATATTGAGCTTGATGAGCAGAGAACGGCATATGCAATGCCTGATATGCTCACATTTTTGGAAATGTTCAATGTAAGTAAGATAGAGCACCTCAATTCACTTACAAGGTGGAAGGAGAATAACCCTATTATTTCACTAAAGACACCTGTTGGGATTGATGAGAACGGGGAGACCTTCAATCTTGACCTGCATGAGAAGTTCCATGGACCTCATGGACTTGTTGCAGGTATGACAGGTTCGGGTAAGTCGGAGTTCATCATCACATACATACTTTCGCTTGCAGTCAACTATCACCCTGATGAGGTTGCATTCGTGCTAATAGATTACAAGGGCGGCGGAATGACAGGAGCCTTCGAGGATACGGACAGGGGAATCAAGCTTCCTCATCTTGCAGGAACAATAACCAATCTTGACGGCTCCGAGGTCAAGCGTTCACTTGTATCAATTCAGAGTGAGCTGAGGAGAAGACAGGCAATATTTAACGAGGCGAGAAAGATATCCAACGAAGGAACGATGGATATATACAAGTACCAGCAGCTATACAGGGACAAGCTTGTGAGTGAACCTGTTCCACATTTGTTCATAATATCGGATGAGTTTGCTGAGCTTAAGGCGCAGCAGCCGGAATTCATGCAGCAGCTTATCAGTGCGGCTCGAATCGGACGAAGCCTTGGTGTGCATCTCATTCTTGCCACACAGAAGCCGAGCGGTGTTGTTGATGACCAGATATGGAGCAACAGCAAGTTCAGGGTATGTCTTAAGGTTCAGGATAAGTCCGACAGTCAGGAGATGATTAAGCGTCCGGATGCGGCAGCACTTACACAGACCGGAAGATTCTATCTTCAGGTTGGCTATGATGAACTGTTTGCACTCGGACAGTCGGCATGGTGCGGTGCAGAATATGTTCCGACGGAGACCGTGGAAAGGTCAATCGACAGAAGTGTTCAGGTAATAGACAATCTCGGAAGAGTCGTTATGAACGTGAAGCCTCAGAAAAAGAAGGACAACGGCTCCAAGGTAAAGCAGCTTGTCTCGATAGTCAGATATCTGTCGGAGCTTGCTAAGGAAGAGAATATATCGGTGAGACCGCTGTGGCTTCCGCCTCTTAAGAAGGATATGTACATAGATGAGCTTGAGGACAGGTATGGCTATACAACGTGTGGAAATATACTGGAGCCTGTCATAGGTGAATATGACGACCCATTCAACCAAAAGCAGGGTATACTCACGGTTCCGTTGAGCAGGGAAGGAAACTGCCTTGTGTACGGTTCGGCAGGAAATGGAAAGACGACGTTCGTTACAACGCTGTGCTATTCGCTTATAAGACATCACAGTGCGGATGAGGTCAATCTGTATATTATGGATTTTGGCTCTGAGACACTCAAGGTGTTCGAGAAAGCACCTCAGGTAGGCGGAGTCGTACTGTCGGCGGATGAGGAGAAGCTTACTAATCTTTTAAAGCTGCTCAATCGTGAGATTGAGACAAGAAAGGCACTGTTCGCGGAATATGGCGGTGACTATGCGGGATACTGTAAGAACAGCGGCAGCACACTTCCGAATATTGTTGTGATTCTTAACAACTATTCAGGCTTTGCCGAGCAATATGAGGATATGCAGGAGGTCTTTGAGCTTATAACAAGAGACTGCGTGAAGTTCGGAATATACTTCGTGGTTACGGCAGGAAGCACCAACGCCATAAGATATAAGCTTTTACAGAACTTTAAGATGATATATACGATGCAGTTGAATGATGCCACGGATTATCCGGTTATCATGGGAAAGACGGACGGGCTTGTCCCTTCAAAGTACAAGGGAAGAGGACTTGTGCTGCTTGACAGGGTATATGAATTCCAGACGGCGTACTGTATCAGGTCGGAGGAGATGCAGGAGGCTCTGAGGCTGTATGTCAGAGAGCTTAGTGACAAGGCTGTCGTGTACGCAAGACCTATTCCGATGCTTCCGGATAGAGTTGATGCAGGATACTTTGCCGGCAGCGGCTATTCGCTTAAGAGCCTTCCGGTTGGTGTTGTCAGAAGAACACTTAAGCCGGCTGTTGTCAATATCGAGAGCAGGGTAATGTATACGATTACGGCACAGGAAATGTATGATACGGTACCGTTTGCCGAGGAGCTTATTAAGTTGTTGTCAGACGTGTGCAGGGTAAGAGTATTTGACGCAGAGAAGCTCTGTAATGTGGAGGCGGAAGGTGTTGAGGTCATCACGGGAAATTATGAGCAGTATGTGAGGGAGCTGTTTTCCGAGATGGTTGAACGCAACAACGTCTATAAGGATTCAGGGCTTGAACAGAGTGTTCTTGAGAAATATGAGACTGTCGTATATGTTATGGTTGGTCTTAATAAGCTGTTTTCCAAGCTGGGTGATGATGCGAAGGATAAGCTTCGGGTACTCATGGAGAAGGCTGAGGCTGAATATAAGCTGCATATAATCGCAGTCGATACGGCAGCGGGGATCGGCACATATATGTATGACGGCTGGTACAGACGGCAGCTTAATGGAGCTGACGGAGTGTGGATAGGCGATGGAATAGCAGACCAGAACATATACAGGATAAGCAAGCTGACCTCAGACCTGTATGCGGAGGTTGAGGAGGGCTTCGGCTACTTCGTATATCGCGGCAGAACAGAGCTTGTCAAGCTTATCTCATCGACGGAGGAGGCATAGAAGATGGATAAAATATTGGTTCGGATATATGTTCCAGCACTGGAACGCTCATTTGATATGCTGTTTCCCGCACTGAGTCAGATGAGGGAGGTATTGGAGCTTGTGGAGAGGGCTGTCACGGAGCTGTCCGACGGACGCTTTATTGCGAGTGAAGATACGACCTTTTGTTACAGGGACGACGGTTCCATTGTAGATATTAACAAATCAGTATGTGAGCTTGGTATACATAACGGCTCACAACTGATGTTGATATAAATTAACCTAAGGAGGTAATTAACATGGCAAGAGTAATTCAGGTTACACCTGAGTATCTTGAGACTGCAGCAGGCAAGATTGAAGGACTTGCGGCTGATTACAAGGCTCAGTATGATGCACTTTATCAGGAGACAGGTGCGCTGGCAGCTACATACAGCGGCAAGGATTATAAGGCATTCACCGACCAGATTGCAGGGTTCAAGGATGACTTCGAGAAGATGAAGACGCTTATGCTCAACTATGCGGATTTCTTAAGAAAGAGTGCAAGAACATACCGCAATACACAGGACACTGTTACTGCTGAGGCAAAGAAGCTTGTAAATTAAGGAGGGAAACATCATGGCAGATGAGATTAAGGTATCGACCCAAGTGCTGCTTGATACGGCAGAGAAGGTTCGCACAATCAATACTACAATGGACGGAAAGCTCGCTGACATCAACAAGACGATGAATGACTTGGAATCCACATGGAGAAGTGATGCGGCAACAGATATAAGAGCAGCAATGAATGCGCTTAAGCCGAGATTCGAGGAGTATAAGACGGTAGTTGAATCGTATGCAAAGTTCCTTGTTAATACGGCACAGAGCTACGATGTAACCGAGACATCCATACAGAATAATGCAGGTGCATTTAAGTAAGGCTGTGATAACTTCATGCGGCAGACAAAAAATGTCTGCTGCATGAAATTGATGACTAATAATGATAAAGCTTGGAGGAACATAACTTATGAAGAGAATATTATCTTTTATGCTGATAATGACGATTACACTGTCTTCGATACTTTCGCTTGGAGGCTGTTCGTCCAAGAAGCAGAGTACATTATCATTGGGAGAATGGCTTGTCATGCTGAATTCTTCTTTTGGTATGGACAGCTACAATTCGGATACACCGTACTTTGATAATGTATCTGAAAGCAATATATATTTTGATGCCGTTCAGATTGCGGTGGAGTGGGATGTAATAGATACGACACAGAAAATAGATGTCAACAAGGCACTCACATGGTGTGATGCGCTTATGACACTTGTAAATGCGAGTGTATTCAGGGCTTATACAATGACCTCTGAGGAGAAGCTCGATTATGCACTGGCTAACTTCGATTGTAAAATAGACAAAAAGAAGGTAAATAACATTATTGAACCATATGATGCGGTTGCATTGCTTACACAGGTTCAGCAGAAATGGACGAACCGCACATATGATACACCGATAGAGGAAGTTAAGTTCGCTGACAGTGTAAAAGAACTTACTGATGTTACAGACTATAAGATTGAAAATAATACAGTTGTGCTTCGCAAGGAGGAAGCCGGAGACATTGCTGCCGGGGATGTGTATGTTATTAACGGAGAGGATGGCTTACAGGCATTCAAGGCAGAGAAGGTTACGGAGCAGGACGGAAATATATATATTGAGAACAGCGATGAGGACCTGTTCATAACGGATGTGGTTGAGAATATGCTGGTTCAGGAGACAATCATTCCAGATGAGAGCAATATGGCTCTCTATGATGTTTATGGCAACAGGATTGGCGGAAATGAACTCTCAGCATTAGATTATAAAGCATCGGATACAGGTGCCAGACTTGCATCGGCAATGGGAAACGTGGGAACAATAAATGCTTTGAGTCTTCCTAGGGATACTACAAAATTCCAGTATGATGACTATGAAATAGAGCTTGGTTATAAATTTGATGATGGTTTAAATGTAAGTGCCAAGATTAGTGATAAGAGCACTAATTTTACTTATTCGTTTGATATTTCGGATATAAAGGCTACTCCGGAGGTTGATATATCCTTCTTTAAAATTAAATCAGCTTCGTTAAAGTTAGATTACAAGACAAATTCTACCTTTACTGTTGACCCACCAAGTACAGATATTGTGGATTTGGTGGCGGCACCATATAACAATGGAAATGGTAAAGGTCTGACTAATATTTTAAAGAGCACAGTAAAAAAGTCGAGTTCTAAAGGTGCTAAGACAATAAAGATAGGTTCATTACAGCTTAATGGTGCAGATCCCGTCAGAGTATGCATTGACATCAGCATCAAGGTTTCGGTTGATGGCAAGCTTACACTGGTTTTATCTACTGTTAATACTAAGGGAGTCGAATACAAAAATGGTAATATACGATTTATAAATGAAGAGACACGGGATAGGAATATAAGTGTTGAAGCAAAGATTGAATCAACCATGTCAGTCGGCATGGGCCTTTATTGCGTGGGATTAAAAAAGCGATTAATTGGTGCTGATATTATTTTTGGAGTTGGTGCTAAGGCAAGTGGCAAGGTAAACCTTGTAGATCCTGAAAATCATCTTATAGAGATGGTGAAGGATGATGAATATACGACAAATGCGGATGCAGCCCTGCTGCAAAAAGTAATTACAACTACGGCAGAGATAATTTCGGATATTGCAAAATCGCAGGGAGGAAGTTATACGGCTGGTGATAATGAAGTACAGCTTCACCTTGAAATGTGTGCGGACATTATAGGGTATGGAATTTTAAAAATTGAACTGGGCAATGATTCGCAGATATGTAAATTATTTGGAATATCTGGAAAATCATATACATTTTTAGAGGAAAATAATTCAACATTCTACCATGCACACATAGAAGATTTCAAGTTCGCCGAGGGCTTTGCTAACGCGGTATGGGGAAGTGATGCGCGTAAGCTTGATTTGTGTACAAAGAAGTTTAAACCATTTGACGAAGCTGATGAGGAAGAGAGTGAGACAGCGGAGGATGAAAGCATACAGAGTGATGACGGTACAATCATTGAAGGAAAGTACATTTCATTGTCACAGCTTGGTGTCTCATTATCACAGGGAGAACAGTACACGGTAGGCATAGAGACACTTCCTGAGGGCTATTCCATTGCGGATGTGAAGTATTCGGTACAGGATACCTCGGTTGCCACGGTTAATTCTAACGGATTGGTTACGGCGATAGCAGAGGGAAGCACGATGCTTGTAGTCTATATTGAAGGAACGGAATATAAGGCTTATCAGGCGATAATGATTATTAATCCGGATACGGTTACAATGTCTCCGCTGATGTAATGCGGAGCGTATTCTGAATAACAACGTTGCCGTACTGTGACGGAATGGAGATTGACATGGTTAAGTACAAGATGAAGCTTAATAAGCGCACAAGACAGCTGAGTATTAAGGTGAAAAGCCAATATCAGATAAGCGAGAGGGAGGCATATGCCATAAGTAAGGACGGCATTGACGGCTTATTAAGCTTCGACACGGAATATAATAAATCCTCCTTCAGCTTCATATACGACATGAGCAAGGTGATTTCCATTGAGGAGTTTTTGTTAAATCCGATAAGCAGGGAGGAATTCATCGATATTATCAGGCAGTGCGTGAGTCTGTTCAAGTTGTTGGAACGCAGATATATAAGCAGCAGGATGGCATTATTTTCCGTGAAGTATGTGATGGTTGAGGCGGCTCAAAAGAAGCTGTGGCTAATATGTGTTCCTGTTCAGGGCTTCGACTCTCAGCTTCCGCTTCGCGGGCTGCTGTCAGATATATGTGCAAAGTGTACTTTGTCGGATGGGGATGGATCAATTATAGAAGAATGTGCGGATATAGTCAGGCATGGCGTGAATATGTCAATGTTCGACCTTGAGGAGTTCATAAGAAGGGCGGACGCACAGAAGCCAAGTATCGAAAGATTCGATGCAAAAGCGGCGGTGCAGCACGAAGGAGTCTATGACCCGTTAAGGAGACAACAGTGTGCAGGCAGCGTAAAGCCTGTTATAACAAGGCTGTCGAACGGGGAGAGGATATATATAAGATGTCTGCCATTTACCATCGGGAGAACGGAGGGCGATTATATCATTCCGGAGAATCCGGCAATCAGCAGACGGCATGCGATGATTGTTTTTCACAATGGCGGATACTATATGCGTGACCTGGATTCTGCTAACCACACTTATGTGGGAGGTAAAGAACTTGGGGCAGGATGCGAGGTGCCTCTGATACAGGGGGAAAGGCTGAGACTTGCCAATGAAGAGCTTCAATTTAATTTAGAATAATTATTTATTCCAAGGAGGAATCAGATATGGCTATGGTACAGTGTACGGGCGGTCATTGGTATGATAATGCCAAGTTCATAGAATGTCCATATTGCAGTGCGGGCTCCCAGGGCAGAAGCGGCGGGACAGCCGATTCGCAGGAGGGAAAGACGGTGGCATTTGAATGGAAGCAGCCGTATGATAATCGGCAGGAACAGAATGAGGGCAGATTTGAGAACAATGAGAATGAATATATAACGGGCTGGCTGGTATGTACCAAGGGTCCTGACAAGGGAACCGATTACAGAATTTTCCATGGACAGAACTTTGTCGGAAGAGATTTTTCCATGGATATCGTAATCAGAAATGACAACAAGGTCAGCAGAATCAAGCATTGCTGCATCGTGCATGATAATAAGTCCAACAGAACATTCCTTGTGCCTGAGAACGGAAGTCTTGTGGAGTACAACGGAGGGATACTTTCTAATGCGGTGGAGCTTAAGAATTATGACACATTCAATATCGGTGACAGCACGATGACCTATGTTGCTTTTTGCGAAGGAGGAAGAAAATGGACAGAGGATTAGTTAAGAGAGTGAAATACAGTCTGATGCGTCCGCTTGCCTTTCTGCTTACATTCTTGTATGTGTTCGGCAGCAGCATAGGTGTCCGGGCGGATGAGACACAGTCTGATAATGAGTCGGATGGAATTGTTATTGAATCGGTACAGGCTGTTGTACCGCAGCTTACGGCTTATATAAGGGGTGACCATCAGATAGGTGTGTCGGATATATCCGCACAGCTTGATGGTGAAGCACTCACGGTAAAGAGCATTGATTTCTTCGAAAATATGGGACAAGGTGTGACATACTATATTCTTCTTGACGTGTCGGCTTCGTTCTCAACCTCCTATTTTAATGCACTGCAGAACAGCCTTGTGACATTCAGAAGCGGATTGTCTGATAAGGACAGAATGGTGCTTATAACCTTTGGGTCATCGGTTGAGACTGTCCTTGACGGGGATGAGACTGATGAGGAGGCACAGGAGAAGATAATGTCACTTGTAAACGGTGACAATGACACATACTTCTACGAAGCACTCATGCAGGTGGCGGATGAGACTGACAGGAATAACGATAATTCCCGCGAGGTAATTATGATGATTTCAGATGGCGGGGATGACCATAACACGGGCAAAGCGAATGCGCAGGAGGCGATAGCTGCCCTCTATAAGAGAAATATTCCCGTATATGGCTATGCGGCGGGAGCCAATCAGAATAATATGCAGTCGTTTGCAGAGCTCACCGAGGCATGCGGCGGCACAGTGACGGAATTTACCTCACAGGAAACGGATAAGATTTTTACTAATTTTAAAAGAATGCTCGGTGAGATGCAGGTTGTGACGCTGATGACGGATAACAACATTGCGAGCAACAAGACGGAGACCTTGCAGCTTACGTTATTGTCAGATGGCAGCACGGCTTCACGGTCCGTGCTTATAACCGAGCATATTCCGGATGAGACTGCACCTGAAATAATTGCAGTGAGAAAGAGCGGGGACAAGGAGCTTATCATAAGCTTTTCCGAACAGGTGTCAGGCGCGGATAAGGCAACGGCATATGTGGTTACATGTGACGGGATAACCTTGGACGTGATGAATGCGGAATATGATGCCTCTGATTGCTCTGCACTTATAAGCTTTAACAGTGATTTAAGTTCAGGAGAGTATGTCATTGAGGTTCGCGGAATTGCGGATATATCGGCGGAGAAAAACCCTGTTGTTGAGAGCTTCAATAAGGTAATAAAAAGCGAGTCGGACGAGGCAGATACGGAGACTGAGAGCAGCACACAGGCGGAGGACGAGATATCAGGACAGGCGGAAGATGACAATGCAGCCGACAGTAAAGGCAGTTCATCATATACGGTATTTATTATTGTCGGAGCAGCTGTTCTGATTCTTATTGCTGCGGGTGTTGTATCGGCAGTACTTGTAAAGAAGAAAAATGCTGAGCAGGAGAGGATAAAGAGGCAGCAGGAGGAAGAACGATTAAGGAAGAGTTCGCAGACCGCAGACCGTGATGAACGTATACAGCAGCCGAAGCAGAATAAGACGGTTCAGCTTCAGCTGGATGCAGGAAGAAGGATTGTATTCGAGATTCTCAATGTTGAGGCGGGACAGAACAGCATTGTTGAGGCTGAGCTTAACAAGTCAATGATTGTCGGAAGAGCAGATATATGTGATGTGTGCATAAAGGATAACAGGATAAGCCGTCAGCATTTTGCACTGGAGGAGAAGAACAGCTTAATATATGTGCGTGACTTGCAGACGACCAATGGTACAAGTGTCAATGGTGTTAAATTAAGCGGAGCAAAGCAGCTTAATAACAATGATATCATATCGGCAGGTTCCGTGAAATTAAGGGTACGATGGTAGGGGGTGGCTTAAGTGGATGAAAGTACATTTTCGCTTAAAAACGGCACCATGGTCAGCGGTGACAGGTACACGATAGAATCGCTGATTGGTGCGGGAGGCTTCGGAATTACATACAAGGCAGTTGATAACAGCAGCAATAAGGTATGTGCGATAAAGGAATATGTACCGCTCGGATTATGCAGCCGGCTTCCTGACGGAAAACTGATTGCCATGGGAGGGGATAAGACGGAATATTACGAGCATGGCAAGCAGCGCTTTATGGAGGAAGCACAGTGCCTTATGACACTTCGGGATATACCGAATATTGTGCGGGTTATGAACTGCTTTGAGGAACGTGGAACGGCATATTATGTGATGGAGTACCTTAAGGGCTGCGACATAAAGCATCTTATGAGAAGGATGCCGGGAGGAAAGTTCTGTGTGGAGGATGCTGTCAACATAATTGGGATAGCCGCGACCTCACTGCAGCAGATTCATGCCACCAAGATGATGCTTCACAGAGATATAAGCCCGGACAATATATTTTTCTGCGATGACGGTGCTGTATATCTTATTGACTTCGGAAGTGCCAAGCATATATGCCAGCAGCAGGATCAGAACTTCTCGGTAGTCTTAAAGCCGGGCTTCGCACCGATAGAGCAGTATTCGAGAAAGGGCGCTCAGGGAACCTACACGGATGTGTATGCACTGGCGGGAACGCTTTATTATATGCTCACGGGTGTCATGGTGCCATCTGCGACCGACAGGGTGAACGGAAAGGGCTATGAACCTGCATATCAGGTATGTCCCGACATACCAAGGAGTCTGTCAGATACCATTGACAAGGCACTCGAACTTGACTACAAGCAGAGACTTCAGACAGCCTATGAATTCGCACAGGGTATAACGCAGTACAGACGAGAGAATGCTGTCGATGCGGTGGTAACTGAAACGGCTGCCGCACATGAAGAGAAGACAAAAACAATAAGCATTTACGATAGGAAAAAAGTTGAGGATATTCAAGGTGTATCGAATGATATTGTCGCACGTCGCAAGCCTAAGCCGTATGTTGAGATTGCCAACAGCGAGTTCTCGGGAAAGCGGTGGATAATTCCATTGCAGACGGAATTGATTGTCGGACGTTCATCAGCCGTGAGCAACATTGTTGTTCCATCGTTTGCCGCGGTATCGAAGGAGCATTGCCACATAATGTTTGATGAGAAGGAGGACTGCTTCTTCGTATATGATACCTCCAACAACGGGACGACAACGGAACAGATTGTATGCCCTAAGGAACAGTGGATACCTATAAGAAATCAGCATTTTATTATTTTGGCCGCTGTGTGCTGCCTTAAGATTGGGGTGGATTATGAGTAGAGATGAAGCTGTAAGGACTATTAAGCTTGAGGAGGAATGCAGACTTAAGCTGTATGGAAGCACATTTATAGGAACAAGGGCATATCAGCAGGACAGAATGTTCATGCATGAGGGAAGCAATATGTCGGTTGCTGCCGTATGCGACGGAATGGGCGGAATGGATTCGGGCGAGAGAGCCAGCCAGCTGGCTGTTGATATACTGAGAGAGGATTTGCCGCAGCTTGAGGAGGCGGAGGATATAAGACGCTTTCTATATGATGAGGCTGCCAAGATTAATGAGAAGGTGGCTGATTTTACTGATGATAACGGCGTGCCTATTGAGTCGGGAAGCACTATTGTCATGACGGTAGTTAAGGGTGATAAGCTGTATATTATGTCGGCAGGTGACAGCAGAATATATCTGATACATGATGATAAATTCATGCGGCTTACAAGGGACCATAATTACAGAATGAGACTTGATGAGAGGCTTCGTCTTGGCATGATTGATATGGATACATACATGCTTGAGGAGGCAAGGGCTGAGGCCCTTATAAGCTTCCTTGGTATCGGAAGCTCAATACTTATTGATACCAACAGTGAACCCATTGAGCTCACATACGGCGACAGGATTATTCTGTGCAGTGACGGGCTGTATAAGGGTATAGATGATGATGCCATTGAACATATCGTCATGGAGAATCAGATGTATGTGGAAGGGCTTGCGGATAAGCTCATTGAGGAAGCTCTGTTTCACTCGCCGTCAGGTATGGACAACACCACTGTAATAGTGGGTATATACGAATAACAGGTAGAAATACCTGCAAATAAATAACAATCCAAGGAGGAAATAATTATGAATTTAATACAGTGTGTTAACGGACATTATTATGATGGAGATAGGTTCTCATCCTGCCCTCACTGTAAGGGAGGAGCAGCTTCGTCATCTGAGGAATCGGTCACGATTTCCTATGACAGCACCGCAAACCCTACGGTTGATACAGGAGCCGCCGCATCCTCACCTACAATAAAGGAGGTAACATCCAACCAGAATACAGCCAATACGAACGCAGCAGTTAAGCTGTCAACCGCTCCGACGGCACCGATAGTACAGCCGTTGGATGATGCGACACCGAAGACTGTCCGCCTGTATGAGACTGAGATGGAGATTGAGCCGGTTGTGGGCTGGCTGGTTGCCCTCAGCGGAAAGGCTAAGGGAAAGAGCTACATGCTTAAAGCGGGACCTAATTTCATCGGACGTGACAGTTCAATGAATGTATCAATCACAGAGGACAATACTGTATCGAGAAATAAGCATGCAGTGGTAATCTATGACCCTAAATCAAGAAGATTCTTTGCACTTCCGGGCGAGTCGAGAGCTCTGTTCTACGTTGATGATGAGGTGGTTCTCAACAATGTTGAGGTAAAGGACAGACAGCTTCTCACCGTTGGCGAGACCAAGCTTATGCTTGTGGCATTCTGCAATGAAAAGTTCGCATGGGAGGATCTTAAGGAGGATAAGGATGAATAATAAAAAAATAGGAAAACGTGAATTATTTATTGCATCATTGGTTCTAAGTGCAGTTGCGGTAGTGTCCTTGTTTTTGCCGATTATAAAAGTGCAGCCTGTGAGCATATGGGATTTTGAGGTGGAGTTCAGCTCGATAGCGGGTTATCAGCTTCTGTTCGGAAGCGGGAACAGTATCGTTGATTTCATAAGCCTGAATCTTGCGGGCAGCGAGCTGCGCATACTTGCAGCCATGTTCGTTGTAATCCCTATGGTGCTCAATATTGTCGCGGTTGTGTTAAAACTTATTTTTAATAGCAAAAGGTCTGGAAATATTGTTCCTGTGATTCTTGATGTGATTGCACTTGTAGAGGTGATTCTTGCAACTATCATAGCATCGGTTGTTCCTGCCTTCGGAAGCATAATATTCATGGCAGCTATGGTGCTTAATATCGTTGTGAACATTGCATCACTTATGCAGCATGATGAAAAGGTTGAGAATAAGAGCGTTGAAAAGAAGGATGATAAGCCTGTCAAGGCCGCTGCTGAGCACGCGCTTAAGGGTGTATCGGGAGTGTATGCCGGAGCGGTGGTTAAGCTTAGCACACAGCCGTTGTGGATTGGAAGAGACTCTTCTAAGTGCAACATAGTACTTGAGGGCGGGAAGGTCAGCAGACAGCATTGCTGTATATGGCTTGATGAGAACGGTAAGGTAATGTTCAAGGATACATCAACCAATGGTGTATACTTTCCTAACGGGGACAGAATGTTAAGCAACATCGATATGGAGCTTAATGAGGGCGAGACCATATTCATAGGCAACAGTGAGAACAGTTTTCAGATAATATAATCGTACACGGAGGATTAGCATGAGAGAAGATATGGCTTCTTTGATAATTATTGATTCTCAGGGAGTAAGAAATATTGACTTTAATGATTACAGGAAAGAGACATTATTGATTGGAAGGAATGGGAATGAATGTGATATTGCGGTAGCGTCAGCTTATGCATCGGGCAGACATCTGTATTTTATTAGAAAATTCGGAGAATGCTTTCTGTGTGATGAGGGCAGCACCAACGGAACCTTCCTGATTAAGGGTGAAAACAGGGTCGATATCAGAAAGACAGGACCATATAAGCTGAAGGAAGCCACTTCAATCTGCTATCTGGGTGACGGCGGGCATCCTGGTGAAGAGGCAATACTTGTGTTCACCACACAGAACAATGGTGAGCTTAAGTCGGTGCATCTTGAACAGGGAAATACGCTGATAGGACGAAGCGAGGACTGTGATATAAGACTTCTGCACCCGATGGTGTCAAGACGGCATGCAGTTGTGAGCAGGAATGCTGATATTATCACTATAGGTGATATGGGAAGTCTTAATGGAGTTCTTGTGAACGGAGTAGCAGTCAATAAATCAGTTCAGGTATCACGCACGGCAGTTGTTCAGATTGCGGATACGGTTATAATTATACACAATGGTTATCTGCTGTACTTTCGCTCGGTATCGGGCGTTAGTGTGGAGGTGAATCATATTGAGAAAAAGGTTGGAAAAGGCAAAAAAATCTTAAATGATGTAAGCCTTAGTATAGGTGAGAATGAATTTGTTGCCATAATCGGCGGTTCCGGTGCGGGAAAGACGACGCTCATGAACGCAATCAGCGGCTTTGATTCGAAGCTGAGTGCCGGAAATATTTCTGTGAATGGGGCGGATTTACACAAGAATTTTGATGTTTTAAAGGGAATCATAGGCTATGTGCCGCAGCAGGATATTATATACGAGAATCTTACGCTTAGGAGAATGCTCGAATATACTGCGAAGATGAAGATGGATAGCAGCGTGGGAAGCGCTGAACGTGCTGAGCGTATTGAAAAGGTGCTTGAAATGGTGGAGCTCATAGAGCACAAGGATACATATATCCGCAAGCTGAGCGGCGGACAGAAGAAGAGAGCAAGCATTGCAGTGGAGCTGCTTGCAGACCCGAAACTGTTCTTCCTTGATGAGCCGACATCAGGACTTGACCCGGGGACAGAGCAGAATCTTATGAAGACTCTGAAAAAGCTGTCCAAGACACAGGGAAAGACAATAATTATGGTAACCCATACTACACAGAGCTTAAATCTCTGTGACAAGATTATCATAATGGGTACGGGCGGCCGCCTGTGTTATATGGGAACACCTGAGGAGACACTGAACTTTTTTGAAACGGACAGTCTTGTCAATGTATATAATATGGTCAATTCGGATGCACTGATGTGGGAGAAAAAGTTCAAGGATAACAACGATAACAATATTCAGAGTCCGCACAAGGAGCATGAGAAGATAAAGGTAGGAAATAAGGTATCGTTATGGAACCAGTTCAAGGTACTTACGATGAGATATGCAGAGCTGATGCTTCATGATATACCAAGGCTTGCACTGCTTCTTGCACAGCCGGTTATTATTGCTGTTTTGCTGGGAATTGTTGCAGCGGAGGAGGTATTTGATATATATGAGGACACGAAATCAATACTTTTTGCCCTTGTATGCTCCGGAATATGGATTGGTCTGTTCAATTCAATTCAGGAAATATGCAAGGAACGTGTGATTCTTAAGAGAGAATATATGGCGAATCTGAGGCTTCCGATATATATTCTTTCTAAATATGTGGTACAGCTTGTGCTTGGACTGGTTCAGACATTGCTTATGCTTGGTCTGTTCGCTGTGCTTGTCGGAATACCGAAGGAGGGAATAATATTTAGTTCCGGCTTTGTTGAGTGTGCGCTTACGCTGCTGCTGACTGTGATGGCATCGGCAGCAATGGGACTTATTATATCTGCATTTGCCAAGAATGGTGACAGGGCAATGACCTTTGCACCTTTTGTATTGATAGTACAACTGTTGTTCTCGGGTATTCTCTTCAAGCTTGAAGGAGCGGTTGATGTGATTTCGAGAGTTACCGTAAGCAGATGGGCGATCGAGGGGCTCGGAAGCACTGCTGACTTAAATATGCTCATGTCAAAGACGGGAATACCAAGACAGGCAGAGAATTTATTTACACATTCTGCACAGCATTTATGGCAGGTATGGGGCATTCTTATGATATTCGTTGTGGTGTTTGGCATACTTGCGTCGGTGCTTCTTAAGAGTGTGGCGAAGGATCAGAGATAGGAGCGGGTATGAAGAAAAGATTTTTTTTAATTATATTTATATGCATGTTTTTTGTTACAGGCTGCTCAAAAAATAAAGGTGAGAATGTAAATAAGGTAGTGCATACAGTAGTAAGCACGGAAATACAGGAAACTGTGAGTGACTCAGATAATGCAGAAACCGAAGACGTGGAAACCGAAGAGGATATATCAGGCCAGGAATTGTTTGGAGGACAATATAATGTAGATGATGTGCAGAATGCCACACTCTCTGATGATATTAACAGCTATCAAATACAGATTGATGATTGTGTACTGGAGTTTCCAATGCCATATTCTACGTTATTATTGAAAGGATGGAATGTGAATACGCTTTATGGAAATGATACTTCTCCGCTAAAATGCGGCGAGTACACTACGGTTCAGTTTGTACGAGGTGAGTTACAGTTTGGCTTCTTTATTTATAATCCGGATATCACGATAAGAAAAGTTAAGGATTGCGTGATAGCCGGAGTAGAGATAAATATGCTTGATTATACAGAAAGTGACACCATCAGGCTGCCAAATAACATTATAATTGGTACTTCAAGTATTGAAGAGGTTATTGATATTATGGGAGAACCTGATAATACAGAGGTATTTGAATCTGATAATGTCAAGGTGGATTATATTAAGTATATTGAGAACGCAGATATTTTTAAAGTAGACACTGATAGTCGGGCTGAAAAAAGATTGACGTTTAAAAATGGCATTTTGGTTGATGTTGAATTGTCATGCTTTAAGGCGAATGATGGGTTCGAGTTTTCAAAGGGAAATCCTGATATTGTGCCTAAGTATGATGAACCAACGGAACTCACAGATAGCATGGCAGATAATATTGTGTGCTTCAAAGATGAACTGTACAGGCTCCCTGTACCTGCGTATGCATTTCTTAATAATGGCTGGGAAATGAGAGAAAACTATGAAAAACTTGATGATGGAGCAGATACAACGATAGCTGGAAATGATAAAATCGGAGTATTTTTAGAACGTGATGGCTTCAGATTTATCGCCTATTTGTGTAATAAAAATGATGAGGCTATTTTGGCAAGAAATGCTATGATTTATGAACTAGGTTCAACTGAGGAAGACAGTCTGTCAGAGGTGTCAGGTGGAATATGCATAGGGTTGGATGAAACAGAACTTGAGAATATTCTTAATAATGCCAATATTGAATATGATAAAACTATTGATACATCAGAAGATGGAGATAAGAAATCAATTTCAACGGAGTTCAGAATCAAAAATTCGAGTGGATATTCTATGTCATACGTCAAATGTGAAGATGGCAAGGTCGTGGCAATTAAATGGGTAGTGGAAGAGTGAGGTACAAGGTGTATGAGATTTTTAAGAAAGCTATTAGGAATAAGTATTGCTTTTGCAATATTCTTAAATATTATGCAGGAATCGGAAATTACTTATGCTGCTGGTGTCGGAAAAAAGAATATGACGATAATGGTATATATGGTTGGCTCTGATTTGGAATCCATATCGGGTAACGCATCAATGGATTTATCAGAGATGGCAGAGTCTAAGGCAGATACAAGGCATAATAATATCATTATATACACAGGTGGAGCTTCGGCTTGGCAGATAGATGGCCTTTCGGCAGATAAGGACAGCATACTCAAGGTAACTTCTGGAAATGTTTATGTTGTTGATACGGTTGATGCATCAAATATGGGTGAAGCAGACACTCTCAGCTCATTTATAAATTATTGTTATGATAATTATAAAAGTGACAGCTATTCGTTGATTCTTTGGGATCATGGCGGAGGAGCAGTTGCTGGCTTCGGTTATGATGAAAATTATGATGACAGTCTGACACTTGATGAACTGCAGTCTGCATTGAATGATTCAGTGGGGAAACGTGCTACAAAGCTGGAATTAGCGGGATTTGATGCCTGCCTTATGAGTTCGCTAGAGGTTGCGGATGTCCTTGCTCCTTATGCAAATTACATGGTTGCATCACAGGAAACAGAACCCGGATGGGGATGGGATTATTCGTTCCTTTCGTGTCTTACAGACGAGTTGATAGATGGGGAAAAGCTTGGAAAAGAAATAATAGATTCATATGTTGAATTTGGAGAGATGGCATATGAACTTTACCCTCAGTTGTACTGTGATTTGACACTTTCGTGTATTGATTTGGAAAAATACAGTGAGGTAGAGAAAGCAATGGACAATTTCTTTATTTCATTAAAGGATGGACTTACAATCCGAAATATTCCACAAGTCTCACGAGCTTGTAGCAGAGTTAAAGGATTTGGAGAATATTCATCAAATTATAGTTATGGTATGTTAGACAGCATTAATTTAATAAATCAATTGGTAAGAGTACAGAAATCAGAGGAAGCTGATAAACTTTTGAAAGCTATTGATTGCATGGTTGTGTATAAATCTGGAAACGTTGAAGATGCTAATGGCATATCTATATGTTATCCAAATAATACAGATGATACATATAGGTATGCATATATGTATATATCGGAGCAAGTGGATTTTTCGAAAGGCTATCGTAATTTCATTTCTGAATTATATGACAATGATAAAGGCAATGAAAGTAGCAGAAGTGTGGATTTATCAAGCATGGTTAGTAATGTCGATATAATTGAAACTTCCGAAAATTGTTCGTCCTATGATGTGAAGCTTCAGATTAATGATGAACAGCTAAATAATATATCAAAGATAAACGCATTTATTATGTTCAATACGGGGCAGCTTAATTGGAATACGGGACGTGAGCCGGATAGAGAAAGTGAAAAATATATGGTGGTGTATTCTGGTAAGAATATTCCCGTAGGGGATGATGGATATGCACATGTATATTATGCTGATAAAGCTCTGTATGCTCGAAATGCTCTTACAGAGGAAGTATCGAAAACACCATTATTTTTGGTTGAAAGTAATGCACAGGCAAAAGAAAGAAGATACACAATGCCGATTATTCTTAACAGATATGAACATTCACTATCGTGGAATATGGAAGTTGCCAATTTGCAAATATATGTGAATGAAGACAATCCAGATGGACAGATAGGAAGTGTTATTCCTTATTCAGATTCTGACACACCTGATAAGCAATTATTGTGTATTGATAACTATGATATGATGGCAATTGCGGTGAGCGAATATTACATTGCAAGAGATGAAAATGGAAATATTCTTCCGATATCTGAATGGGAAAATTCAGGCCGTATGAGTGGGTATGAATTTCCGTGTGCATATTTTCAACTGATAACCAAGCCAATAGAAAATCCGGAATGTTTTTATTGTATGTTTGTAATCTATGATAAGCAGGGGAATGCTATTTCTACAGAGTTGATTCCTCTGACGGATAAAAGATAAATGCATGGAGGAAATGCAGAATGGATTTGATTAAATGCTTCAATGATACCATGGGGCTTGCAACTGAGGGTAAGCTAAGACACAAAACCAGAAAGGCACAAAAATCGGTCAGGGTTTACAAGGAAGGCTTTACGGCAAAAAAACATAAAAAATTCTATTCAAAGGCAGATATTATTGTTGAAAGAAATACCAGCTTTGCTTCGGCTTCAAAATACCTTAAGTATGGCAGGACTGCGGTTCTCAATTTCGCAAATCCGGTGCATCCGGGTGGCGGAGTAGAAGTGGGAGCCATGGCACAGGAGGAATGCCTGTGCAGAAGCAGCAATCTGTTTGCATGTCTGTCAGGTAAAGCCGCAAAAGAAGAATTCTATGACTATCATATGAATAACGGAAACAATATGAACTCGGACAGACTTATATACATAAGGAATGTCACTGTGTTTAAATCAGACGATTATATCCCGGTTCTGCTTGATAAAAAAGAAAGGTTCTGCGTGGATGTGATTACCTGTGCTGCTCCATATCTTGGAAAAATTGACTGGATAGACGGAAATGATTTAAAGAATATGCTTAAATCGCGCATAAAAAATATATTTGAATCTGCCATTGAAAACAAAATATCGGTAATGGTACTTGGAGCATTTGGCTGTGGAGCCTTTTATAATCCGCCGGAGCTTGTAGCGCAAGCATTCCATGAAGTAATCATTGAGGAGCAATACAGAAATTATTTCAGTAAAATAGTGTTTGCAATTAAGGCTGCTGATAATAAAGGCATGCTAAACTACAAGGCATTCAACAGAGAACTTGGAAATTATGAAGCATTAAAAAAGTTCACAGGTAAGAGTTTTTCTGTCTTTGGCGATTCGATAAGCACCCTTGAGGGCTATAATCCTGAGAGTTGTGCTGTATTTTACTCCAAAGCTGTGGCAGAGTCGGCAGGTATAAAAGGTCAGGCGGATACATGGTGGGGAATGGCTATAGACTATCTTGACGGAAAGCTGCTGGTGAATAATTCGTGGTCAGGCTGCAAGGTAACATCAAGTGAGCAGGATGCTGTATCGAGGTCGGCGGGCTGCTGTATGGAAAGAATCAAAAATCTGCACGATAAGAGCGGAACCCCCGACTTTATTATAATTTACATGGGCTTTAATGATTGGGGAAGCGGTGTGCATGTCGGAAGTGTAAAGATTGAAAAGAATACTATTGACGAGGATGAATTTTCTGATGCTTATTCAATTATGCTACACCGTATCAAGGAGAATTATCCGTCAGCCGAGATATACTGCTGTACACTCTGTAAGACCTGTATTGATGAGGATTCATCGTTTAATTTTCCTGAAAGCTTCGGAGGAGTGCATATAGAGGAATACAACAGAGCAATAAGAGAGGCTGCTTTTTATCAAAACTGCAGCCTGTTAGATTTAGCTTCATATAATATTCCGTATGCCTCGATGGATGGGACACATCCTACTAAAAAAGGAATGAATACGCTTGCAGAGCTGGTGGTGAGAGGAATATTGCAGGACAGATATGCGTCGCATTGAAGAAATTGCATAAAACGCTTATTTCTACATCGCAGCTTATGCGTGATATTTCAAAATAAAGGAATTTGTAAAGTAGGGTTACAGTGTATAGCGAAAGGAAAGAGAAATATGGCACTTGATATGTACAGGGTATTTAGGCAGGCGACAGATATGAAGGATTACTCCATGCAGCTCAAATCGGTAAGAAGACAGCTTGTTTCGGAGAAAAGCACGCTCACAAGAAGCTGGCAGGGCAGGGAAGTCACATATATGGTCAGAAGCATTGATAAATCAATCTCGCAGATAGACAAGCTTACTCGCCTTCTTAATCAGGCAGGAAACAAAATCAAGTATAATGCGGAACATATTGAAGTTCAGAAAAGCTCCGTAAAGGGTGGTGGAAGCAGATGAGTTCGACTTTAATTGATGTAAGAGCGGTCATTTCATGTTCGGGACGAATAAGGAGAATAAAAAGTACTGTATCGGGAATACAGTCCTCGTTCCGCACGACAAAGGGCAGGATTGATGATTCAATAATGGATGCTGAATTAGCTTCAACACTTTCACAGATTAATAATCAGCTTGGTTCGTTGAACAGCGGTCTGATAAGGCTTGCACAGACCATAGAAAAGGGTGCAGATGCTTACGTGACGGCAGATGGAACCATAAGAGCGTGGGGGATGCAGATTAGCAGGCAGCAGTTATCTGATAAATTCATATAATATTTCGTATGATTCAATCGACGGAACGCATCCGACCAAGGAGTTAATGAAGACGCTTGCAGGGCTGGTGGCGAAAAGGATAATTTCGTGAGGGTATTGTATGAAACTGGGCGAGTTTAACATGCTTCCTATAGGAGCTGTTTTGAATAATCGTTATAAAATTACAGAGCAGTTGGGGAATCATGGTTATAAATATGATTATAAAGCAATAGATGGTAAGACACAGTGTATGTGCGTAGTGAGTGAATTCTATATGCATAGTATTTTGGTGAGAGAATGTGGTGAAAAAGAGATACATCTTCCGCATAGTCAACGATTACTGAGAGAGTGCGAGTATTCAAAGGGAAGGTTTGTCGAATCAGCGAAGCTTGCCGGCAGAGTATGTAATAACCCTAATATATTAAGCACATATGATGTATTTTGTGAAAATAATACGGCGTATTGTGTTACCGAGTCGGTGGAGGCAATGGATTTAGAGCTTCACATTAGGAAAAATGGCTGTCTTGCGGAAGATGAAATTAGATATATTGCACGTTGTCTATGCCGTGCATTGGATGAATTACATAAAAAATCAATTTTACATTTGCGCATTGTTCCGGAAAACATCTTAATCTGCACTGACAGAGATGCATATGAAAATGTTAAGCTCATAGTGGATGGAGGATGTTGGGATAAAAATACTGTTCGAGATATGCATGTATGCACTATGTATCCGGGATATTGTCCGCCGGAGGGATATGGACGCTGTTCGGAAGCAGGCACATGGTCGGATGTGTATATGTTGGGAGCGGTAATGTATAAGATGGCTACCGGAATCAGACCGGATGAGTCGACGAACAGATTCATACATGATGATACAAAATTGCCGCATGAGTTAAATCCGCAGATTTCAGAGAAGCTTTCAAAAATAATTATGCGTGCAATAGAACTAAAACGCAGAAAGCGGTATTGCCGAATAGCACAGCTTATGCGGGAGCTTTCAAAATAAATAGTTATGGCATGATAATTTATTTAATAATCGGAGGAAATAAGCTCTTGATAATTATAAATCATCTGGAGATATGGGACGTTATGATAATTTTGATCTGCATCTTTACAATGTTGATAATCGCTCAGATACCATTATTGCTACTGATATACAGGATGCTAAATTTACATTGGATGGAAAACATCTTGTGTATTGCAAAATGCCACAGGATTATGTTGATAATGGAAACACGAATAATAAGAAATTTACAATAGTTGACTTGAAAACTATGAATGAGAGTAAGACATATGCTGAGGCCGACTATGGAGATAATATAGATTTTACCGGATTGTGGGCTATTAAAGATAACGGAGATATTCTGATTTTCAATGGAATGCCGGGAACCGGTTATTATGCACACGCGGTATATCTTATAAGAAATGATAAGCTGCAAGTATTGCTTAATTTTGATAGTGATTCTTATGGTATTGTCACTAACAAGGAATTGAATGATATGTTCGTGATAAAGAATAATAATATTTACTATTATGACATTGATAATATGAAAAATGTTGAATTGGGAGAAGATTATAGAATCAGTATTCCAATATTAAGTAAACGGAGAAATTTTCTGTATAACATAGATTCACTTGATAAGATGGTATTTGCTTCAGAAGATGGAGTATATCTATGGAATAAAGCAGAATTAAAGCTTGAAAAAGTATTAAGTATGGATTGGCATTCAGGCGAAATAATAGTCATTGATTATTCGGATTCGGATATGCTTATTGCATTTGATAAAAGTAAAATATGCAGAGTCGAAAATCTCAGTAATAAACCGTTGATAACAACGCTTTTTAGTACGTCTGAAGGAATAATAGAGGATATTATGTATGACATTTCAGCATATCAGCCAACAGATGATAATATATGGTTTACGGTAGAAGAGAATGAAGACTATATTTTTTATGCAATCGATAAGAATGGGAATATATTGCATAAAGTATCAGGAGAATTAATAGATGATCTGGACATTGGCAGTATTGGCTATATTCCATCCGCTAGTCAGTATACTCTGATGGCATATAATTATAATGATGAAGGGCATTTGTACAGTGTGGATTCTGATGTGAGGGAAGTTAAGTTGATTGAGAATAGAGCAATTAAACATACATATTGTGATAATTCTCTATGGACAGTATATATGGTGACAGATGGCATGGTGTGCATGTATAACGGAGAAAAAGTAATAAATATAGATATGCCGGAATTGGACTAAAGTAAAAAATAATGGGTTGAGAAAAGAGGAAAACTATGAAATTAGTACAATGCGCAGAAGGACATTATTATGATGCAGACATATCCTCAACCTGCCCTCATTGCAGGAAAAATGAGGCATCGGTTCAGGAAGATGCGACTTCTGTCTATCTGAGAAAAATAGGGCTGTTGGATTGTGCCGAACAGCAGTATCATATTTTGGTCAGACTGGAAGATGGACGGATTTTTGGTATACCAGTTATCGGCAGACAAAAAAGTAATGATGTTATCCAAAAGCTGATTGATGATGGTGTTCTTAATGCAGATAAGGTATATCGTTTTCGCAACTGGCCTAAGGCTGACATGCTTGCTGGAGCAAGCTATGAATATGAAAATGCATGTGTGTGTGAAGTGGATGTAAACAGAATATACAATATGGAAAGCTGTGAAATGCAGGATGTCAGAAAATTGTATGGAGCACCTAATTGTATATCCATTGACTATGGAAGTGTGTTTGACAGAATAAAGACCGAAGAAGGCATAAAGGAAAGACTGCTGACCTATTATCCTGAGATGAAGGGTATACAGATTTCAGGCAAAAACAGTTCAGTAGCCAAGCTGCTTTTTACTCCAGAGGCAACGAAACAATTACTTTCCTATTTGGGATGGGAGAGAAAGGCTCAGATAATTATAACGAACATCTGGTAAGTCTTAATGGATTTATATCAGGGAAGCTGATTGTCATTGAGAAGGTAGTTCCGCGAAAAGAGCCAGAGAGAATTGATTGTTTTTTAGATTTACCTAATTCATGTTCTCTAGTAGGAATTGCATATGTACATCCATTCGAATTGTTATCGGAAATAAGCGTCAATGATGTGCCGTTAAATGTGGGACAACAGTATATTAATAGGGAATTGGTAACATTGATTGTCAATTCTCAAAAGAAACAGATAGTGGCTTATCGCAATTTAGATTTTGAGCAGATTGATGTAGAATTTTTGGTAAAAAATACTTTTGAATTACATAATTTCATCAATATGGAAAATTGTAAAAATATTTAGCAATTTTTATTTGAATAGGAACCGGAAAAGGTACGTAGATGATAAATGTAGAATTGAATGATGTGCTTGATATTATTTTAAATATACCCAATGCTTTATATACATTTTATTTTCATACTAAAGTGTGCGATATAAAGCAATATTAGGCTGAAACATGTAATTTGAGGCGAATAATAAGCTCGCATTTCAACTATGAATAAAAACGAAAAGAGGAAAAATAATGAAAAGACAACTATTAAGAGGAATTATATGTATATCTGCAACTATTGCACTTAGCGGATGTAGTTCTAAGGCAGATGTTAAGGAGGTGGATAACAGATTTAATGACGCAACAATTGAAAGCATAGCCAGAGAAAGTGATGTGCAGGAGATGATAACTGTACCGGATGTTACTGGTATTCCGTATACATCAGCGGAGAGCACACTAAACCAACAGGGACTGAATGTTGCTAAAGAAGAAAAGTACAGTGATTATGTTGCGGAAGGGATTGTTATAAGCCAATCTCTTGAAGCGGGAAGTACTGTTACTAAGGACAGCACCATTACACTTGTAGTATCAAAGGGAGTCGAAGTTGTTGAAGTCCCGGATGTTACAAATATGGATGAATCAAGTGCCGTAAATGTGCTAAAGAATTGTCCATTTGTTATTTCAGTTACTTACGAATATAGCGAGAGTGTTGCTGAGGGGTATGTGATAAGTCAGTCTGAGAGTGCAGGAAGCAAACTTGCCAAGGGTAGTGAGATAGCGATAATTATTTCCTTGGGGGTAAATAAGTAATAAATTAATTTGTCACAGTAAAGCGCGTATGGCAGTAAGAAAATTATGACCTGTGGAGTCTTCGATGAATAGCGAAAGGAATGCAAAGCAGTATATACTGTTGGGTGATGATTATCGTGGTGAAGAGCATATATACAGTGCCGATTCAAATTGTGATGAGGTCAGGCTTATAGATGACAGGGAAGTCTATGAGATATATACATATAATTCAATATGGATGGTATATTCATTGACGGATGGCACTGTATGTATGTACAACGGAGAGAATGTGGTGAATTTGGATTTAATGAACTGACTATAACATTATTAAAAAAAAAGAAAAATAATGAAAAGACAACTATTAAGAGGAATTATATGTGTATCTGCCGCTATTGCACTTAGCGGATGCAGTTCTAAGGCAGATGTAAAGGATAATGATAACAGTACGGAAAGTACAATGGTTGATGTAACAACAGAAGAAACTACGAAGGGAATGAATGAAAATAAGGAGTCTGAGAGTTCAACAGAAGAGGATACAACTGTTGATGGCATGACTGAGCCGGTTTACAGTGGAATCAGCAGCATAGCAGGAGGCTGGGATACAATATCAGATGATAATGATTGGATTACATATGTAAAAGATGTTGGATTTATCAACAAGCAGGGAGATTGCTTCAATCCTGAATTAATTGAGTCGAGAAAAGATGTAATCTTTAATGAGAGTATATTTGTAGGCAATTATGAAGCAGATTATAGCATGGCAGCTATATATGTAATGCAGGGACAGAATGGGTATGAGTTGTACTATATTGATAAGAAAATTGCTCCTGTTCTTCTTACTGATAATTGCAGTTTTAACCATACATTATATAGAGAGTCAGCCAATGTTGATATTTCGGTCAACGGAAGAAGTGTATTGTATTGCACACCGTCAGGTACAGATAGTGTAGGAATGGATTTGTATTTATATAATGCAGATTATGATACGAATATATATATTGATACAGATGTGATGAGAGCATATTTTACAGTTGATAGTGATTACATTGTGTATGTAAAGCAGGATGCAGGTATTAAGGAAGCTTCCATAAGTGCAGCACTTTCTGATGAAGGTAAGGAATCTCAGTACATTATATATGATGTAAACGGGATGGAGAAGCTTACATCGTTTAAGACATCAATGTATTTGGATAAGGCAATGCGCGGATATATAGAAGTAAATGACAATGGCGATATAGTTATGTTCATGGGGTTAAATCGAACTGCTTATGAGAACATAGAGGATTCGGGAATATTATTGTTCAGAAATGAGGAGGCATATTCGCTATATTCATCTGATGAGAAATATTATATTATTGCAAACAGAGAAGAAAATGAGATGTTCATAATCACGGACAGCGATATGTATTATCTTGATACCGACAATATGAAGCTGACAGAATTAGGCTCTGATTATTATGGATTATTAGTACCATATATATATGCCGGTTATGCTTTTGGATACAGCTGTGATACATTTGACAAGACTATTTTGGCTGCGATGGACGGAGTATATGTGTTTGATAAAGCTTCATATTCAGTCAAGAAAATTGCCAATGCAGACGACGTGTATAACGGATATATATGGAATGATGGAAGTGTTGTATATATAGATAATAATGGAATATATATGGTTGAAGGAGACACGTCACAGCCGGTTGTAACTACGCTTTACGAAGCAGATATGAGTAATGTTTCGGCATTCACAGCTGCGCCTGAGAATGATGCGATTTATCTGGAAAATTCATCGGATGGCTCAGTTATTGAAGTAAAGACAGATGGAACAGGAATACATAAGCTTGGTGAGGGAGATTTGTTCACGGGACACAAATATGATTATACCTATATGGTGCTGTCAGGGAGATTCATGTATGACAGCAGCAAGAATGATGGAATATATTGTATTGATGATAACTTTATTGATAGTGAAAATATTATGGATGGACATAATGTGACTGTTCTGAATGAAATAAATGACTGGAATTCTTACAGTTATTTTGATTACACAGTATGGCCGATATGCCATAAAACAGATAATAGTATATATATGTACAATGGTGAGGAGAATATAAAGATACGATAAAGGCAGGTAACTACGGATGATAGAAGTGCAGCTTAAAGACATAGTTGATGTGTTGTTAAATATTCCGAATGCAATATATACTTTTTATTTTCATACAAAGGTGTGTAATATCAAAAATAAAAAAGCATATATAATTATTCTTACACTATGTATGTCGGTTCTTACGTTTTTACAGAATACGGAGCTGATAGGGCATGAGCTGCATGTTGTTCTTGCGTTTTTAGCCTGCGTTTTCATGGTACAGTTATTTATCAGGGATAAGAGGTTCGCAGCACTTCAATTCACTTTCTTCCTGTATCTGTCCCTTATTTTGGGCGAGGCGGTGTTCTATGTCATTGGGTTTGCGGTATATCATGTCCAGCTTATCCTGACTGTTGAGGATATGCTGTTAATGACTGTATGGAAAATAGGATTTTCAATTTTTGCATTTTTTATTGAATATGTGGTGACGATAGTATGGTGTGCAAAAATTGGTAAGATTAAAGACAGTTTTAGCGGAAGTATATTTCTCGTAGCATTTGTGGAAATTATTGTTGTGTGGAGCACACTGTGGATAACATTGGATGATACGGAGAACTACAATGCAGCTTTGGTGTGCCTTATAAGTGTTACATGTATGCTCATATTCAATATAATTCAGTTTATGGCGGGAGAACAGGACTTAAGGAAGCAGAGTGAGCTTGTGAAAGCGCGTATTTTAAAGGAACAGCTTGCAAATCAGAACAGCAGAAAAAGTGAACTTGAGGAGCACATTAATAAGGCGAATGAAGCAAAGGCATATATACTTGAGAATATCGATAAGGCGGCGGTTCTGCTTGTCAGCCGTCAGGGAGAAGTAGCGCATGAGCAGCTTCAGGGAATAGTTGATACGATTGCCGTAAAATATTTGTACAGCAACAACAAGATTGCAGATGCACTGCTCTCTGACAAGGCGAAGTTGTGTGAGGAGTATGGAATAGAACTGAAATGCCGCCTTGATTTCCCTGATAACATGCCGATTGATAATGCAAGGCTGTGCATTGTGCTGTCGAACCTTATTGACAATGCGATAAGGGCATGCCGTGAATTAACGGAAGGCAACACAGCGGAACATAAGCCGTTCATATCGTTGAAGGTTAATGAGCAGTTCGGTTACCTTGTAATAAGACAGGAGAACAGCTTTAACGGAATTGTGGAGAACAGAAGGAGCGGAGCATTCTCAGAGCACGGACTCGGACTGGAAATTATAAAAAGCATAGCGGATGAGCTTAAGGGTGAGCTGGTCACTGAGCATGATAATAAGGTGTTCGTGACTTCGGTTGGTGTGCCGCTTGCCTAGGCTGCCGATGTTTATAAAAACACATTGCTAAAGATGATACATTGTGCTATTATGTACATAACACACGGAATGTCGGAGAAATGTATATTTGGACATGATGCGAAGGCGGGTGGATTATGGAATATAGGATAAGTATCGGAAATCAGGGGTTTGACAACCTTAGACAGCGTAAGTGTTTTTATATAGATAAGACATCACTTATCATGGAGTGGTGGGACTCTCAGGATATAGTTACTCTTATAACCCGCCCGCGCCGTTTCGGCAAGACACTCAACATGAGCATGCTCAACTGCTTTTTTTCTAACGGGTATGCGGACAGAGGAGACTTATTTGAGGGACTGTCTGTATGGGAGGATGAGAGATACAGGCAGATACAGGGGACTTATCCTGTAATTTTCTTAAGCTTTGCGGATGTCAAGGCGGATAATATACAGGATGCCAGGTTTCAGGTAAAAGTGAAGATATCAGAACTGTTTGACCAGAATACATACCTGTTGGACAGCAATGTGTTGAGTGATAATGAGAAAGATATTTTTAAAAATATAACAATGTATATGGATGATGCATTGTGTTGCTCTGCCGTAAATATAATGTGTCGTTATATGCAGCGTTATTACAATAAGAAAGTTATTGTACTGCTTGACGAATATGACACACCGATGCAGGAGGCATATATACATGGGTACTGGGATGAATTCACGGCTTTTTTAAGAAGCCTTTTTAATGCGACCTTTAAGACTAATCCTTATCTTGAACGTGCCGTGATGACGGGAATTACAAGAGTATCGAAGGAGTCAATGTTCTCTGATCTCAACAATCTTAATGTGGTTACAACCACTTCGGATGAATATAGTTCATGCTTCGGCTTTACCGAGGAGGAGGTATTTGATTCACTTGATGCCTTCGGGCTTTCAGATAAAAAGCAGGAAGTTAAGAAGTGGTATGATGGTTTTACTTTTGGATCACATAAGGACATATATAATCCATGGTCTGTAACGAGTTATCTTGATAAGAAGAGAATTGCACCATACTGGGCATCTACAAGTTCCAACGGGCTTGTAAGCCGCCTTTTGCAGACTGCATCGACACAGGTTAAGGAACTTATGGAAGAACTCTTAAGGGGCGGAACAATTGTTGTTAATTTTGATGAACAGATTGTATTTAACCAGCTTGATACGAATGAGAGTGCAATATGGAGTCTGTTGGTTGCAGGGGGGTATCTTAAGGTGAACGAGGTTGAGTATCGTGGAGAACTTTTAGAGCCATGGTATCATTTGTCAATCACGAATCTTGAGACTATGAGCATGTTTTCCGGTATGTTTAAAGGTTGGTTTAGCAATTCTTTATCAAATTATAATGCATTTGTGGCAGCATTGCTTAGTGGAAGCCTGAAGGAAATGAACATTTATATAAATGAAGTTGCCTTATCGACCTTCAGCAGTTTTGACACTGGTGTGCATCCATCTGAGAGGACACAGCCTGAACG
>DNFT01000030.1 GCA_003486385.1 Eubacterium sp.
TGCATACACGGATGTATGCTTTGCTTCGGTGGCGAATGTATACAATAACCCATATCAGAGTTCTTAGAACATCTTGCTTCGGACAATGGAGCTGGTATGCATAAATATAATACGTTATACACTCACAAATTAGATTGGCATGTTTTGACACACTGTTATCTATTCGTTGCTTCTCTCATGCTCTATCTCATTATCGATCGCAAGCTTCACCCTCTCCTGTGTTTTCTTAACCTCAGCATCATGCCCTGTGAGCGCCGCGAACGGAGCGAACTGGGCAGCTCTGTCCGCTATCGGCATGTGAGGTCTGTCCCTTGACACATGATGTGGCATATCTATTATATCGTCATATCTGCTGCTGCCTGCCACATTCTTATAGAATTCCTCACTTATTTCCCCCTGAAAGCTGCCCTCATTCATGCCCTGTGACCTCCGATCTGACCATTACGCGATATCGCCGTCGCGCCATCCTCAAGGTTCATGCCCTTTAATATGGCATTTTTGCCGAATTTCTTCTTGATGTCGAGTACCGCCTGCTGCATCTGACGTTCCTTGGCAAGCTGCTTCTTCTCCTGCTCCTTCTCACGCTCAAGCTTCTCGTAGTCGGTAAACAAATCAAGCTGTGTAAATTCCGGCTCATCATCCGCAAGACTCTCATCCACCACCTTGCAGGCAACCACATTTATTCTCCTCACAAGAAGATTTCTGTTGATTATCCTGTCAAAAAGCTCCATCATTGCGTCTATAATCAGCTTCGTTGAAGAAGTCCTGTGTGCAAGATTCTGTGTTCCGTGTGCATGCTTTGGTATCCTTCTTCCGTAGCCGTCTAACACAATCTCACCCTTATACTTTTTAGCAATCTCCGGATTGGTGAGGTTCTCAACGTCATAGCCGATGGTGAGCACAAGCTGGTTCGTGACAAGGTGCTTATCAACAAGTCCAAGCACCAGCCCATCCGTCATTTCCTTGACAATAAGCCTTGCCTTGTCCGCAGTGTACGGACATGAAAGCACCTGCCCCTCACTCACACTGTTCGTCTCAGACCTGTAGGACTTGATATCCGCCATCGTGCACGGCTCATAGCCCCACGCGTGGTCTATTAGAAGCTCCGCATTCACTCCGAACAGCTTATATAACAAATCCTCATTATAGTACTCATCCTTCTTCCCGATGGAGCACCTTGCTACATCACCCATCGTGTACATTCCGTATTCATTGAGCTTTTTCGTATAGCCGCGCCCGATGCGCCAGAAATCCGTCAACGGTGTATGTCCCCACAGCAGACGGCGGTAGCTCAGCTCATCAAGCTGTGCAATCCGCACTCCCTCCTCATCGGGATGCGCATGCTTGGCAACTATGTCCATTGCGACCTTGCACAGATACAGATTAGTCCCTATTCCCGCAGTAGCGGTTATGCCTGTCTCCGACTTAATCTCATGTATCAGCTTCGTTGTAAGTTCTCTTGCCGTCAGCTTATACATTCTCACGTATTCGGTAATGTCAATCATCACCTCATCGATGGAATACACATGTATGTCCTCCGGCGCAATGTATCTAAGATATATCTGATATATCCTTGTGCTGTATTCCATATAGTACGCCATCCTCGGAGGTGCCGCAATATACCCCACCTTAAGACAAGGATTTTCTTCAAGCTCCGGTGCAAATACGGATTCACCTGTAAAATGTCCGCCGCTTCCCAGCCTGCGCGCCCTATCCCTGTTGACCTCACGTACCCTCTGTACAACCTCAAAAAGCCTTGCTCTCCCCGGTATCCCATAAGCCTTCAGGGATGGAGAGACAGCAAGGCATATTGTCTTTTCAGTCCTGCCTGCATCAGCCACAACAAGATTCGTTGTCAGCGGGTCAAGTCCACGCTCTCTGCACTCTACTGACGCATAAAAGGATTTTAAATCAATTGCAACATAGATTCGTTCCGTAATCAGACCTCCTCATGGCAAAACTTATTTTCTTATAAGCTTTCCTGCTACCATAAGTATACAAAAAACAACGAAATTTGCAAGAACTATGCTCGCACCTACGGGCAGATTGAAGCTATATGAGCTGTATAATCCCACAAAGAAACACAATACGGAGACTATACCGGATATGATAACAACCTTTCTGAAGCCCTTCACAACTGCACCTGCCGAGAGTGTCGGGAATATAATAAGGCTGGATATAAGCATTGTGCCCATTATTCTCATTCCTATTACTATTGTCAGTGCTGTGAGTACTGCTATGAGCATATTGTAAAACTCAGCCCTCACTCCTGTTGCTTTTGCAAAATCACTGTCAAAAGTGATTGCAAATATCTTGTGATAGAAAATAAAAAACAGTATCAGGACAATCACCGACAATATGACACTTATATATACGTCAGTCCTGCTCATGGCCAGTATGCTTCCGAACATATAGCTGTATACATCCGTGTTAAGCCCTCCGCTTAATGATGTAACAGTGACACCTGTTGCTATGGCAACTGATGACACCAACGCTATTGCCGAATCAGACTGAACCTTGCTGTCCTTGCCAAGCTTCAATATGAAGAAAGCTGCTACAATCACAACAGGAACTGCGATTGCAAGAGGTGCTACATTCATAACCGCAGCAACGGACAAAGCCCCGAATCCTACATGTGACAAGCCATCACCTATCATTGAAAATCTCTTGAGCACAAGGCTGACTCCGAGAAGCGCACAGCACAGTGCAACAAGTCCGCCTGCAATCATGGCTCTCACTATAAAATCGTATGAAAATAACAGCTTCACTGTATCAAACATAGCGTTCTCCCTTCTTCACCTTATCCAAAAGACTCTTACCCGTATTTTTATCCATGTCCTTATCTTTGTTTTCATTCCTATCAATAGGCACTTTAGCGGTGCTGTCTGTCTCTTCGCTGTTTTTATAATCAAGCCCAAGGAAATGCCTTGCCGCCTCGCTGTCTAAATACTTATCAGCCGGTCCGAAATATCCGCAGCCTGAACGCTTATTCACATGGAGAATAAGTCCCGCATCGGACACGGCCTTGTTGAGGTCATGCGATACCATAAGTATTGTGGTCTTTTTCTCCCTGTTAAGTCTCTTTAACAGCTCATAGAGCTCCTCCGTAGCAACCGGATCAAGCCCTGTGGTCGGCTCATCGAGAAGCAGAAGCTTGTCCGTCGCGCACATCGCCCTGGCAAGAAGCACCCTCTGCTTCTGTCCTCCCGAGAGACTTCCGAAGGAAGCCCTCACATAGTCTGCCATACCGAAATCACTCAGTATCTCCATAGCCTTGGCTTTCTCCGCCCTGTTATAATAAGGTCTTAAACCCATCTTATTCAGGAAGCCGGACATAACTACCTCCTTCACCGTAGCCGGGAAATTCTTCTGGTAATCCTTCTGCTGCGGGAGATATCCTACATCGGCTCTGCTCATCCCATCACCATATTCAAGCTTTCCTCCCTGTATCCTCGCAAGTCCAAGTATTCCCTTAAGGAGACTGCTCTTTCCTGCTCCATTCTCACCCACTATACATACATAGTCACCTCTGTTAAGCTCAAAGCTCACATCCGAAACCACTATTCCGTCCTCATAACCAACACTTATATTTTCACATCTAAGCTGTGCCATCAGTTAAGTCCCTCCTTAAGCTTCTCCACATTATTCCACATTATATCAAGATATGTCACACCATTCTCATATTCCTGTCTGCTGACATTGTGTGCTGAATGTAACAGGAGAAGCTTAACTCCTGTCTCCTCAGCAATCGTCCTCGCCACCTTCGGGTCTGCAAGCTCCTCATAGTATACTGCCTTAGCCCCGCTCTCCTTTATCTCATCAATCATCCTCATAACACTGCTTATTGACGGCTCAGACTCCGCTGAGCAGTCATGATATGCCGAAACACAGTCAAAATCGTACTCTCTTACAAAATATGTCATTGCAAAGCGTCCGCCAAAAAATATCGTCCTGCGAGCACTCTCCTCGCTCACCTGCCTGAACGCTGCATCAACCTCCGCTAACTTGTCTATATACTCATCTGCTCTCTGTCTATACTCCTCCGCATGCTGCGGATCCTTCTCCATAAGTGCATCAACTATATTCTCAACCATCTGCATAGCATATACCGGAGAAGTCCATATATGCGGGTCATACTCATGTGTATGTCCGGAATGGCTGTGACCCGCGTGCGAATCATGTTCATCATCCTCATCCGTATCCTCATGAGCACCGTGTTCGTCATCCTCATCCGCATCCTCATGAGTAATGTGCACATGAGTACTGTGCTCATGTGCACTGTGCTCATCCACGAAATAGTCCTCCTCCTTTTCAAGCGTAATACCATCGGACACATCCACAACCATAACGCTGTCATCAAGGCTGTCTATTATCGTCTGAGCCCATACCTCCATATACTTTCCTGTGTATATGAACATATCACTCTCCCGTATCTCAATCATGTCCGCCGGGCGCAGATCATACGAATGGCTCTCCATCCCCGGAGGAAGAAGAAGCGTCACATCAGCATAATCGCCGGCTATCTGCCTTGCAAAATCATACTGCGGAAATAATGTCGCCACAATCTTCAATTTTTTTCCGGATTCATCACCGGCAGCACCGCTGTTATCACTGCTGCCCTTAGAACATCCGGCGGCAAAAGCACATATTCCCACAGCAAGCGCACATATTATAAGTACAAGCCTTTTTCGCGAACGCAGTCTGTCCATATTATAAAAATATCCTTTCTATTATTAATAAGCAGGTAATTGTGAAACCCTCGCATAACCTGAACCCCACATATCCACATCAGTCTCAATCCTGTATATTTTATTCGAATTTGAAAACCAATTTCATATTGCTTTTTTATTATACCAATAGAACTGTTTTTGTCAAGAAAGAATTTTTTACTATGTGCCGGACAATTATTCGGCAGGGATTCGGGTGTCAAAACATGCCTGTTTATTCTCTGAGTGTATAACGTATTATATTTATGCATATCAGCTCAGTTGTCCGAAGCAAGATGTTCTACACGTTCG
>DNFT01000073.1 GCA_003486385.1 Eubacterium sp.
ATGTTTTGACCCCAACATCATACCATAATAATAACATTTTTACCAGTTTTTTCTTGGAGATACAATAAAAGCATGAGGATGGCGTGGACTGCAAAAAGTCTCCGTGTCATCCTCATGCTTTTATCGTCTATAATAACATACCTCTATTTATTATCCGTATTCAGGCTGTCTAGATAATAAGGCATATCAACCCGCCGCTGTTATCATTTACAACCTTCTGCATGGTATCCATAAGCTTAGTCTGGCAGTCATCATTCATCATGGCAAGCTTCGTCCTTATGCCGTCATCCACAAGCTGTTCGATGGTCTTTCCGAAAATATTGATATCCCACGCGTCGCCGTTTTTCGTATTCTCATCGATATACTTTTTCAGGTCATTCGCCTGCTCCTCACTTCCGACAATAGGGGCAATCTCCGTTCCGATATTTACCTTAATCATGTGGTAGGATGGGCTCTCCGCCTTAATCTTCACGCCATAGCGCCCGCCATTTTTGATGACCTCAGGCTCTGAGATGCTTATCTCGTCCCTTGAAGGTGATACCACGCCATAGCCCTTCTGGCGCACAGTGTCGATTGCCGAGGTATATCTTGAAAGAGCGCTCTTTTCCTTGGCATATTCCTTTATCAGATTGATAAGCTCATATTCATTGTCTATCTTCTCGCCTGCAATGGAGCTTAGCATATCATAATACAGGTTCTCGTCAACCTTGAAGCTAAGGCGTATTATTCCATCCGCCATGTCCACAGGCTCACTCCTCACATCCTCTATGTATTTATTTTCAACCTTAATACTGTCCTTATTGAAATCCTTAATATATGTAATCCTGTCGAGTATCTGTCCTGCACACTCAACCATCGCCTGCTTTATCTCATTGTCATCCGGAAGTGTCTCTATCCACCTGTCAAAATAGAATTCTATCCCATTTATAGGAAAACTGTTAAGAAGCAGCTCCAGTGTCCTGTTCACATCATCAAGAGTAAGCTGCTCACAGTCAAGGCTTACCGCTTCCGCCCCATAGGCTTTCTTTATCTCATCCACACATTCTGCCGCAGATTTCGCTGCAGGGTTCTTGGAATTGACAACCACCACAAAAGGTTTTCCTATTTTTTTCAATTCTTCTATCGTAGCAGCCTCCGCAGCCTTATAGCTGTCACGCGGCAGCTCACCGATGCTTCCGTCCGTGGTCATAACTATTCCCACAGTGGAATGATCCTTGATGACCTTGCGTGTCCCGAACTCCGCCGCCTCCGAAAACGGAATCTCATAATCGTACCACGGTGTCTTTACAAGGCGCTCCTTCCCGTCCTCGACAACACCGGTCGCTCCATCAATCATAAAGCCTACACAGTCAATCAGCCTTATCTTCATTGAGATATCCTGCGCCGGATTTATCACACACGCCTCCCTCGGGATAAACTTAGGCTCCGTGGTCATGACAGTCCTCCCTGCCGCTGACTGCGGAAGCTCATCCTTGGTGCGTTCCTTCCCGGCGCCATCACTCATAAACGGTAATATCAGCTTCTCTGCAAAATGCTTTATAAATGTCGACTTACCGCTTCTCACAGGTCCCACAACACCTATGTATATCTCGCCCTGTGTTCTGGCATTTATATCCTTGTAGATATTGTATGTATCCAAAAATCAAAACCTCCCCCGAATATAATTTATGACTGATAAATTATATTCGGGGGAGATTATATAATAGAACTAATTTCTTTCTATGTAACTACGGTTTCTATTCGTACTCAACCTTCCTGTCGCGAAGCATAAGCTCACGTACGGCATCCTTCGCATTCTTACCTTCAAATAAAATCTCATTGATTTTCTCGGTGATAGGCATGGATATATTATATTTCTTCGCAAGAATAAGTGCCGCCTTGGCAGAGTACACACCCTCGACAACCATCTGTACCTCATCCATCGCCTCCCGCATGGACTTTCCCTGTCCAATGAGGATGCCTGCGCGTCTGTTGCGGCTGTGCATGCTCGCACAGGTTACGATGAGGTCTCCCATTCCGGTAAGCCCATAGAATGTCTGAAGTCTTCCTCCCATTGCAACGCCAAGTCTTGATATCTCATGGATTCCTCTTGTGATGAGTGCAGCCTTCGTGTTATCACCATAGCCAAGTCCATCCGCAATACCTGCGGCAAGCGCTATAACATTCTTAAGTGAACCTCCAAGCTCAATGCCAAGCACATCAGAGCTTGTATATATGCGGAAGCTCTCGTTCATAAAGAGATTCTGCAAAAAGCAGGCTGTCTCCTCAGCCTCGGCACCGATAACGCATGTGGTCGGTATAAAACGGCTGACCTCCTCAGCATGTGTAGGTCCGGATAATACTGCCACCTGTGCTGTCGGCAATTCATCCTTTATTACCTGTGACAATGTATGGAGACTCTTCTCCTCAATTCCCTTTGCCACATCCACAATAATCTGTCCGTCCTTGATATAAGGCGCAAGCTTAGCCGCTGTAGCGCGCGTATAGGGTGATGCGACAGCCATCACTATGACATCCTTATCCGCAACAGCCTCGTCAAGCTTATCCGTAAGCCTTATTGTCTGTGGAATGATGACTCCCGGAAGACATCTCTTATTCTCATGCTCCTCTTTTAAAAGCCTTATCTCCTCAGGAAGTGCTGACCATACAGTCACTTCGTGTCCATTCTTTTCAAGTACAAGTGCAAGTGCAAGTCCCCAGCTCCCGGCACCGGCTATACATACCTTTGACATACCGCCAAACCTCCGTGTTCATATACTTAATTGCTATTTTTCTCTTTATTTCCGCCCCACAGCCTGCGCTCATTGCCATGCACAAGTCTCACGATATTCGCCCTGTGCCTCCAGAATGCCAGCACCGTAAGGATTGCCACAATGACTACCGCCTCAACAAGCTCTGCCGGATACAGACCCGGTATCATTCCGTTCACCGCAAAAATAATAAACTCAACAAGGAAGCCTGTCATCATAACCAATGAACCAAGCGAGACATATCTTGAGATAATGGTCACAATCATAAATGTACAAAAGCCAAGAAGAATGAGCGGCCAGTAGCCAAGTGCAACTATGACACCCGACGAAGCCGCGATACCCTTGCCGCCCTTGAATCCAAGATAGAAAGGAAAGTTATGTCCAAGTATAACTCCAAACCCGCTGTAAAGGACAAGAACCATAATGATGTCGGCATGGCTCTGACCGAATATCAGCCTTACAACCATAGCTGCAAGAACAGCCTTTACCATGTCACCGATATAGGTTATTATTCCTGCTTTCTTACCAAGAACCCGGAGAGCGTTGGTTGTTCCGGCATTGCCGCTTCCCTCCTTGCGGATGTCAATTCCGTGCAGCTTACCGTAAATATAGCCTGTCTGAAAAAGTCCGAACGCATATCCGATAACCAGACATATAAGACGTTGTACTATAGTTTCCATGATATATCCTGTTTACTCCTTCTCATTTCTCTCACGTATTATAAACTTGAGTGCTGTACCTCTAAAGCCGAATGCTTCCCTTATCTTGTTCTCGATATATCTTGTATATGAGAAATGCATAAGCTCCTTGTCATTTACAAAAATAACGAACGTAGGCGGAGCAACGGCAACCTGTGTCATATAGAATATCTTAAGGCGGCGTCCCTTATCTGAAGGCGGCTGCTGCATAGCCACTGCCTCAGAGAGAATCTCATTGAGAACACCTGTCTGTATTCTGAGATTCTGGTTCTCAATAACCATGTCAATCATATCATATAGCTTGTTAAGTCTCTGACCGGTCTCTGCGGACACGAACATAATCTCGGCATAAGGGATGAATGAGAGTATCTCCTTAATCTTGTTGTTATGCTCATACATGGTCTTGTCATTCTTCTCAATGGCATCCCACTTGTTCACAACAACGATTATTCCCTTGCCCCTCTCATGAGCGATACCGGCAATCTTCGCATCCTGCTCTGTGACGCCCTCTGTCGCATCGATAACAACAAGCACCACATCTGCACGCTCAACAGCGCTTACTGTACGGATAATGCTGTAGCGCTCAAGATCCTCCTTAATCTTGCTCTTTCTTCTAAGACCTGCTGTGTCGATAAACACATATTCCCTGCCCTGATACTTAACCTCTGTATCAATGGCATCTCTTGTAGTTCCCGCAATATTCGATACAATGACACGATTAGCACCTGTGAGCTTATTGATTATTGACGACTTACCTACATTAGGCTTACCTACTATGGCAACCCTAGGACGCTCATCCTCTGTGTCGCTTAACATCTCCTCGGTAAAGTGACCTGTTACTGCGTCAAGCATCTCTCCGAAACCAAGTCTGTTCACAGATGATATCGGCATAGGGTCACCGATACCAAGATTATAGAACTCATATACATCCGGCATCATCTTGTTGAAATCGTCAACCTTGTTGACAACTAATACCACCGGCTTTCCCGAACGTCTGAGCATATCAGCGACCTTAGAATCAGAATCCACAAGTCCCTGCTTGACATCCACAAGGAAAATTATGACATCCGCAGTATCAATGGCTATCTGAGCCTGCTCTCTCATCTGCGAAAGAATAATGTCCTTACTATCCGGCTCAATACCGCCTGTGTCAATCATGGTAAACTTATAGCGCAGCCACTCAACATCTGCGTATATTCTGTCTCTTGTGACACCCGGTGTATCCTTGACTATAGAAATCTGCTGTCCCGCAAGTGCGTTAAACAGTGTAGACTTTCCGACATTAGGTCTGCCTACTATGGCAACAATTGGTTTACTCATTATTTCTTCACCTCTTTATATGATAAAAATTTAGTGGGATTTTGCTTTCTTAAAAAAATACAACATTTATATGATAACAAGTAATTTTGAGTTTGTAAAGGTTTTCTCTTGACTATGAAGAAATATAAACTTATTATGTTAATGTTCAGAGTCAATCGTAATTTCAAAAAACCGGCTTTGGATGGTAACACTACTATAAATTCAACGGTAAAGAAAGGCAGATATTACTTATGAGCAGTGAAAAAGAACTTACAACTCTTCCGGTAGCTCCGCTTAAGCTTGTTGTTATGCAGAGCTGTGCTGAACTTGGAAAAAAAGTTGATGACTACATCGTACAATTCCGAAGAAAAGCTCACAACGAACACAAGGAAGGCATAGAATTCAAGGGATACCTTGAAGATTCTTATATAATCGACAGCGTTTGCCCAAGATTTGGTACAGGTGAAGCCAAGGGACAGCTACTCGACTCTGTGCGTGGAACCGACCTTTACATTCTCACTGATGTGTGCAATCACAGCATAACATACGATGTATTCGGTCATACCAACTACATGTCCCCGGACAACCATTTTCAGGATTTAAAAAGAATCATTGCGGCAGCAGGTTCGCACTGCAAGAGAATCACCGTAATAATGCCGTTTTTATATGAGAGCAGGCAGCACAAGCGTTCCAAGCTCGAATCCCTCGACGCAGCACTTGCATTGCAGGAGCTGACAAGAATGGGTGTGAGCAACATCATCACCTTCGATGCACATGACCCTAGGGTTAACAACTCCATCCCGCTCCGCGGCTTTGACAACTTCCAGCCTCCTTATCAGTTTATCAAGGCCATTACAAAGAAATTCAGGGACATCACAATAGACAAGGATCACCTCATGATTATCTCTCCAGATGAAGGTGCCATGAGCCGCGCAGTATATTTTTCAAGTGTACTTGGTGTGGAACTCGGTATGTTCTACAAGAGACGTGATTATGCACATGTGGTAAACGGAAAGAATCCTATTGTTGCTCATGAATTCTTAGGTGCTGATGTAACCGGCAAGGATGTCTTAGTCATTGATGATATGATTTCTTCCGGTGAGAGCATTCTTGACACCGCAGCCAGCTTAAAGCAGCGCGGATGCCGCAGAGTATTTGTCTGCACCACATTCGGTCTTTTTACTGACGGAATGGCTAAGTTTGATGAATATTACAATAAGGGATATATCGCAGGCGTTGTCACAACCAACCTCACCTATATAAGTGACAATATCAAGGCTAAACCATACTTTATTGAAGCCGACATGAGCAAGTTCCTCGCCAAGATTATAGATGCTCTTAATCACGATAAGTCTATCGGCGGACTGATGGATCCGACCGAGAGAATACATGAGCTTATCGACAAGTATAATCAGGAATGTAAGCTTGAGTATGAGAATGAATGTAAATAGGTGAAAACGCAAAAAAGAGTTTCCGCAGGAAACTCTTTTTTTTTGCACATATAATATACAAATATGATGCTTGGCAGAACATGCTGACATCACTTCAATTATCAGACCTCAGCAATCATCATATAAGCGCACAGCCCACCTCTTTTTCCCTTGGATGCGCGGTGTGAAAAGAGCAGCTCCGGGTTACAGCAGGTGCATATATCCGTCACAGATATATTTTCCTCCGTTATTCCGGCATTCAGCATATTGATTCTGTTAGCGGCATGGAGATTAAGATAATACTTTTTCCCCGCTTCCGTCTCCTTTTTTATCTTCAGCACCTTATCAGCCTCTGCACCGTATGCATTAAAAAAGTTCTCTGCGACATCCTCACCGACCTCATAGCATGACGCACATATAGACGGTCCGATAAATGCGATTATGTCCTCCGGCCTGCTGCCGAATTCGCTCCCAAGCTTATCAACCGCAGCCTGCGCCATATTGTTGACTGTACCGCGCCATCCGGAATGTGAGAGCCCTATCACATGCAGCCTTCTGTCCGCAAAATACAAAGGCACACAGTCTGCGTATGCCGTCACAAGCATAAGCCCCGGAACATCCGTCACAAATCCATCAATATCGTGAAAGCTTCTATCCCTTGTGATTCCCATACCGGCATGCTCCTCCGTAACGCGCAGCACATTCGTCGTGTGTGTCTGGTGGGAATACACAAGTCTGTCCGGCTTCACACCTAAGGCAGCCGCCATAATCCCATGATTCTTCCTGACAAGCTTCTCTTCATCGCCCTGTGAGAAGCTTAAGTTCAGGCTGCCGTATATCCCGGCACTCACCCCGCCCAATCTGGTAGAAAAGCCATGCGAAATCCATTTCTCATCCCTGTATGCCGCACAGCGGATAACCGGGACAGTGTGCGTGATGTTTCCATCCATAACACGCACTTCATTTATATATGTTGTCTTACTGTCATTAATAAATCGAATATCCTTCATCTATTATTTCTCCTCATCAGATAGCTTAGCTTTCTTTTTTCTTCTCTTTATGCCCGACTTGATAACCTTAATTATAATGAAAACAGCAAGCACACCAGCAGTACATCCGCCTATTATTACATATATCATAGGGTTGGTGCTCTCATTGACCAGACAGAACTGTACGCTTGTTCCCTGCATGGATGTCTGCACATAGCTGCCCTTCACTCTATGTTCAACCTCAACCCATCCATTTCCGTCATACTTATACAGCTTTACCTTATCGTATGGATTTAATACGCGCACATCAAGAGTATCCGAGGTGTCTTCGGAGATGTTCTCCAATGTAAGCTCATATACTATGTTATCTCTCATATGTGCTTCCTTTGGCAGCTCCATCCTGCTTATCTGGGCGTTAAGCTTTGTCTCCTCCGTGAAATTGTCCGATACAATGGCATAAGCCTTTCCACTCTCATCCGTCTGTACACTCGACACCGATGTGACATTGTTTCTGTACTCTCCGGCAACTACAATGTTTCCAGTCATCGTTTCCCCGGACAAATCCGGCCACACTACATAGCAGCCTTCTTTTTTAGGAACTGTGGGAAACTTTATTTCCGACAAGGACTGGCCATATTCAAACGTCTGTATTCCGACATAAATATCATCCACCCTGAATGTCACCTTAAGCTGTCTGAAACCCGCCGGCAGACCCTTTACATCAAGAAGGTCTTCATACGATATCGGCTGTGCTACACCTGTATAACTGATACCGTCTATTCCATGCACACCATTATCAACATAGAAATTCCCGGTAACTTTATCATCATTTTCGACCTCCTCATCCTCATAGGCTGTTGTCTGTCCGGCCACAGCACCTTCCCTCCCCGACTCAGTGTGCAGATGAACCATTGAGTAACAGCCTCTTATCACATTCCCATAGCCTGCTATACCGCCGACATACTTGTTCGCTTCCACAGAACATAGAGCGTAGGAATCGGAAATCATGGACAGTGACTGACCGCATATTCCGCCCGCATAAGCCCCATCACTGCTCTTTACACCTCCGAAAGACCTTGAATTTCTGATAATTCCAAGCTTCATATAGCCTGCAATTCCTCCTGCTCCATCCTTCTTCGATGTTATGTAGCCATTGTTCTGGCAATTATTTATCACGCATTTTGCCAGATAGCGGCTTCCGAGAGATATATCCGTCCTGCCTGCTGCATTATCTTCAAGGTCATCGCTGTCAACAGCCATGGCTCCTGCAATACCGCCGACATTGATATCCGCCGATACATCCCCTACGTTATTGCAGCCGTCCACTCTTCCGGTAGTCTGTTCATCTATTTCCTCGTCCGATACATCATTGTAAAGCGGTTCCACATCAAGCTTCATGTATGCCTCAATCTTATCAAGCATCAAATCAAGAATCTCATTAATCTTGTCATTTATGTCCTGGAAGTCCTTGTTTACAACATCCGACTGCGATGACATATCATCATTGAACTTAGAAAGTCCCGATGAAATGTTCTTAATCTCGGCATAGAGCTCATTTCTGTGCGTGTCGAAATCCGCAGACAGCCTCGTGAAACGTATATCCGACTGGGCGTTGAGATAAGTAAAAATCGACTTGATACCATTGATGGCATTGTTGGCGTAGTTTACCGCATTCTGTATTTCATTCGCCGCATTTTCAATATCATTCCGCATGGTTTCACCTGCGTTTGTGAAATACGGCTTTAAGATATCATTTATCTTATTAATGCCATCAAGCACATCTGCTGCCGCCTGTGACATATCATTAGCTTTTTTCATTATGTCGACCACAGCTTCAACTATAGCCTTTAGATCATCCTGCGTAAGCTCATCGAAGCTCTTATAATTTCCATTCTCGTCCTTCAATATATTTTCTATTTCCTGCCATGAGCTGTTCTTTACAGCGTCATTGAACCTGTTGACAGCATCCCCAATCTGCTTGACGGCAGCATCATACGCCGCCTTATCGCCTGAGTTAGCTTCCAGACGGTTCTTGATATCCACATCGCTGTTCAGCTTTTTTATCCATTCAGCCATGCTGTTCATGCTGTTCATCGACTGGCTGAATGATTCCAGCACAGCCGGCAGTGAATCCGACACATACTCCATTCTCTCGACTATCAGATTCATCTGATCCATATTGCTGTTAGCGAAAGAGGATACCTCATCCGCCATAATATGTCCGGTATCAACAGCTTTGTCTGCATGCTGGATTAAATCTGCAAAATCATCATGAAAAACATTCTTGCCCGCAGTAAGGTCATCGAACGTCCGGTCAAGTATATCATGCAGCTCATCGACAGAATTTCTTATTGTCTCAGCGGCAACAACCTCTATGTAAGGCTCCATCTGCCCGACAATGCCGCCTATATCCTTTCGTCCGAATACCTTTCCTTCGTTGACACATGACAGGATAATTCCCGACTGTCTTCCCGCTATTCCTCCGATATTATAGCCAACATGCTCATAACCAACCTGCCCATTATTATTGCAGGAGGCGATTATTCCATCGGAGAATCCTGAAATTCCTCCGGTATCTATTCCGCTTCTGATGGAGCTGCTCTCATTGCCGGTAATATTTCCGATAATATTAGAGCTGTTTTCATCCTCGGATTCAACCCAGGCACTGTCATCATTTATGCCGGCAGCATTAGCACAATTATTTATTATTCCGTGATTAATTCCGGTTATTCCACCTGTATAATATGAGCCTGTTATACGTCCTCTGACTTCACATTTTTTGATAATTCCCGTGCTCTTGTTGAATGCAGCAATGCCACCGATTGTATTTTTTCCACTTACGTTTCCCTCAAAGGAACAATTCTTTATCGTGCCGTAATTACTTCCTACGATGCCACCTACGCACTCCTGTTCATCCAATGCCGCAATATTCCCCTTGACATTCAGGCTGTCAATGACGCCATTCTCCTCAACATAGCGGAATATCGCTGTGACATAGCTCTCCCCTGTAAAATCAATGCCGGATATGGTATGACCGTTTCCATCAAATTCCCCGGCAAAAACAGGAACCATGACAAGCTCACGCCCTGTAAAATCAAGGTTATTTCTAAGCACAATCTTCTTGTTCACCGACCATGAATCTATGTAGCAGTTAGCTGCAAACTCAAGGAAATCATCGACTGTTGATATGTACATCGTCTCTATCCCAGCCTGTGCACCGCTCTCCTCAATATCAGTGTTCTCCTGACCCGCACTGCTCTCCTCCTGCACATCATCCGCATACACCGGATAAATGTACGGCTGACAAACATTTACAGAAATGAGTGCAGCGGTAAAAGCACATAAACCGAATTTTTTCAAACCATCACCATATCTATTTGTTTTCTTCGTTTTCATCTGACTCCTCCGGCTTTCCACCATCATCCTGTTGCTGTTCTACATTGCCCGTGCTGACCAACAGGTTGGCATTTCCTCTTATAAATCCATGCATCTCACCTACAATATTTCCCTCTACCTGACCGCTCACAATTCCATCCACACGTATAAGTCCTGTTGTCTTTTCCATCTTAATAGGAATTGACACGGCAAATGAAGTCTTTTCAATAACCTTCTCACCAAGCAGGAGAATCTGTGGCAGCGCAAACATTACTATAATAATAGAAATGATTGTGCCACGTCCAAGACACTGACCGATTCCGCAGATAGCACCATCCGATGACATCTGACCAATAAGTATTCCCGCAATCGCAAGCATCGTACCTGAAGTTACAATCGTAGGGAAAGCGAAGTTCATAGTCTCTATAATAGCCTGCTCCTTGCTCATCTTATCCTTAAGCTCCATATAACGTCCCGAAATGACAATCGCGTAATCAATATTAGCACCCATCTGAATAGAGCTTACAATCAGGTAGCTCATAAAGAACAACGGCTTATTCTGAAGCGCCGGGAATGAGAAATTAATCCAGATGGCACCCTGTATTACAAGTATAAGAAGCACAGGCATTCCCGCAGACTTGAATGTGAACAGAAGTACCACAAGCACTGCAAGAATTGACACGACATTTACCACTGTGTTATCGACCTGGAATGTCTTGTATAAATCATACTGGCTCATAGATTCTCCCGGAATGAGTACCTCATTCTCCGGGTAATACACTCCCGCCATATCATGCATTCTGTCAAGGAAAGCAAATGTCTCATCACCTTCCTCAGGGAGGTTAAGATATACAAGAATACGGCTGTAATTCTCTCCCTGCAGCTGGTCCTTTGCAACCTTCATAAGAGTGTGTGCATTCTCAAGCGTATCCATCAGGTCATCATCTAGAGTCACATAGCCCTCTTCCACCTCATCGTAGAGGAACATTATCATGTCAATGAGCGGTACGCTGTAGTTTGACAGACCATTCACAAGCTTTGCATAGTTCTCATCATTCACTGCGTAAGCCATATACAGAAGCTCTGCCACCTCATAATCAAGCTCTAACAGCTCCGAAAATTCCCTTATAGTCAGCTTATCTGCAAGCATATATCCGTCCATCGCCTCTGTATTGGCAAGACCCATGCACGAATCTACCTCCTCACACGCCTCAAGGTCAGCTATAAGCTTAGCCTCCTTGTCATAGCTTCCCGCCGGCACCATGAGCGCAACCATGTTGGAGGTGCCGAAGCTCTCATCAATCATCTCGTCTACAAGCTGTGAATCACTCTGTATAGGTGTGTCAATCTTAGAGTAACCATATACATAAGGACACTTTGATGAAATCAGGTATGCAACTACAATCAGTGCCACAAAGATAACCGGCATGACGAATCTCGTCTTATACGCAAATTTTCCGACGAAAGGAATCTTAGGAATAAAGCTTTTATGCCTGGTCTTATCCATAAGCTTTCCGAAAAGCATCAAAAGCCCCGGCATAAGAAGAAATACCGAAAGAAGACTTAAAAATATAGCTCTTATAAGACACAGAGCCATATCCCTTCCTATTCCGAACTGCATGAACATCATGGCGACAAGACCACCTATGGTGGTTAATGAACTGGAAGCAATCTCAGGAATAGCTTTGCTGAGAGCCACTATATCCGCCTCCCTGATAGGAAGCCGCTCATGCTCCTCCTTATATCTGTTACAGAAGATAATAGCATAGTCAATAGAGAGCGCAAGCTGTAAAACAACGGTAACGGAATTGGAGACAAACGAAATTGTTCCCATTATAAAATTCGTTCCGTTGGTTATAAGCATAGAAGCGACGAATGTAAGAAGAAGCACCGGAACCTCCGCCCATGTCTGGGAGGTGAGCAGAAGCACCGTCACAACTATGATTGCAACAAGAACCGTTATGACCGACATTTCACTCTCTATCTGCTCTGCCGAGGCATCACCCATCGTGGTTGACACATATATATCATATCCGGACAGCTTATCCTCAAGCTCGGACAGCGCCTCAAGCGCCCTGTCATCCGTCTCAGGATAATTAAAAGTCACGTCATAGAGTGCGGAAAAATTATTGTAGTGTTCACTCGTATCATCAAATGTCAGCATTACTACAGAATCCATATCTTCTATCATATCCGATATTTCACATGCAGTCTCATAGGTGATATTAGTAACCATAATCTTAGCCGAACCATAGGTGATAAATTCATTCTCCATTCTGCTAAGACCCTTGCTCGTTTCCGTAGAATCCGGCAGATATGCCGAAAGTGCATTCTCGACCTTGACCCAGCTGCTTGAAACCAATGAAAAAATAATCGCAATACCAAATATAAGGAAGAAAAGATTTCTCTTATCAACTATAAAGGTCGCGACCTTGACCATGAAGCCGGCATCATCCTTTTCCTTCATCTTCTTGCTCATCTTCATTCTCCTTTATGTATCATATTGTAAAGCGGACATTCGCAATCCGCTTTCGCTACTTGCTCATGAACGCAGTCGCTTTGCGAACTGCGTTCAAATTGACCATTAAAATATTATAAGCCCACCCTCACAGATATTACAACTAAAAAAACAATAAACAGTTTGTTAAGAAACTGCTTACACCCCCCTAAAAGCAAAAAGGAGCCACAAACGGCTCCTATCTGCTCAAATAAAATGCATTTTCAATATGCTCAATTCTTCCGTCACCATATATTCCTATAACATCGAAACGGCACACTTTTTTGTCATCATAATGTTTCATTGCAAAATGAAGAGAAGCAGCTCTTCCAAGCCTTCTCCTCTTGGCATATCCCACAGCCTCAAACGGTGAACCATGCTCATCATTACTTCGGTATTTTACCTCACAGTACACTAAAACATCATCAGCGCTCTCAGCAATAATATCAATCTCTCCAAGCTTATTTTTATAATTCCGCTCTAATATCTTATACCCCTTATCTATCAGATATCCGCATGCTGCGCTCTCATATCTGCTGCCTATACTCCTTGTATTCAAAAATACTTCTCCTCCATATCCTTCAGTGCAGCCAGCCATAATAGTTTTTTACAGCTCCCCACGCCCCAGCTTTCTCATGTTCCGCACCAGAAGCGGAACCTCGAACAGGAGCATGAATACCCAGCCCCAGAAATTCGACCACGCAAGAGCATAAAAGCCTTTGCCCATCATGCTGATAAGAATATGAGCTGCAATTACGCGCACTCCCATATTGGTTATCGTACTTATCAGTGTAACCTTAAGGTCACCCATTCCCCTGAAGAAGCCCTGTACAATATTCGTCATTGCCGGCATTATGTACATAAAAGCGATAATCCTCAGATATGATACTCCAAGCGCCACAACCTCCGCGCTGTCCTCAGCGACAAACATTTTCATAAGCGGTGCAGCTGCAAAAAATACGATGATGCTCACGGCAACGGAGAAGATAAGCTCCATTATTATGCCGCAGCGGTATCCCTTTTTGACACGCTCCACATCGCCCGCTCCGCGGTTCTGCGCAATAAATGTTGTCGTTGCATGTGCTATATTGCCCTCCGGCGACAGAACGAAATCGTCGACACGGTTTATCGCTGTGAATGCTGCAATAAAGGCAACTCCCTGAACATTTATGATTGCCTGAACAAGTATTTTTCCAAGCTGTACACACATCTGCTGAAGTGCACTCGTAATGCCATAGGAAAACGTCTTCCAGAGTACTCTTCTCTCAAATACACGCCATTTCTTTCCAAGACACAGTACAGGCACCTTGAGCTTCACATATATTCCGCAGCACACACAGCAGAGTGCCTCAGAAAGGACGGTAGCCACCGCACTCCCCATAACTCCAAGCTTAAGCGTAACCACGAACAGTAAATCTCCTGCCACGTTCAGGAATGCACTTATGACAAGAAAATACAGCGGTGTCCTGCTATCCCCAAGCGCTCTAAGCGTGTTGGCCAGAAAATTATATACAAACGTGAAGATAAGTCCTAAAAATACAACCCTTAGATAAATTGCTGCACTTCCTATAATTTCCTCAGGCGAATTGATTAACCTAAGTATCGGAACAGCAAAGACTATCATCAGAAAAGCTATCAAAAGTGAAAATACCAGACCACCTATAAGCGTTGTGCTTATCTGTTTTTCAAGATTCTTCATATCCTTGGCACCGTACAGGGTGCTCATAAGTATACCTGCGCCCATACACATACCGCTGATAAAAAGAATTGCCATGTTCATTATAGGCCCGGCAGTTCCGACTGCAGCCAGAGCATCATCGCCAACGAATTTTCCGACAATTATTGAATCCGTTGCATTATATAAAATCTGAAATAAATTTCCAAGTATAAGTGGTATTGCAAATGCTGTCATCTGTGGCAGTATTCTGCCTTTTGTCATATCCCTTGCCATATTTTTTCCTCTTACTGCTTCTTTTTCGTTGAATTGAGTTTCCCCTTTATCTTATCCATATTGTCAACAAAAACCAAGATATCAGCTACCACCTTATATAATTCCGGTGGAATTGTATCCCCTATTTCCAACCTCATAAGCGTATCGGACAACTCGCCGTCCTCATAAAACGGAACCTCATTTTCCTGTGCCGTCTTAATAATCTTATCAGCCACATAGCCTCTTCCGGCAGCCACAATCGTCGGCGCCGTAGTTCCCGGTTCATAAGTCAGTGCTACCGCCTGTCTGTTTTGAAAATCATTCTTATCTCCCATGCCAAGCTCCATTCCGAAGATATTCTATATATTATGCCTTCATGTCAAATCTGAAACGCCGCACATCGCTCACCGGCAATACAGGCGCAATCACTTCCTTCTCAAAATCAAAGCCTGCACTATCATCCGTCTTGGAGATACTGGCAGTTACATTATATCCGTCCTCAGCCAGTTTCTTTGTGAGCTGTTCCATATTAGTCTCAAGGAAATCAAGCACGCTCTCATCCTCCACCTTGAAGTTGGTTGCTACACTGCTGCCCTTGAGTGTCACATATATGTCAAGTGCCCCAAGGTGCTCCATATCAAGATGAAGAAACGCCTTAACCGTGTCATCCTCGCCACACTTCTGCTTATTCCTGCGGTAGACATACAACTCGCCCTCACCGTGCTCACCGATATTTTTTATCGGAACCTGCACCGCCGCCATGAACTGATTCATACTATTTAAAAATTCCATATTATTACTCATCCGGGATGCCACATTTGAAAGTTCTGCGCTCTGATTAGATGCCGCATATTCGGAGACAGAGCTTAACTTGTCAAGCGTCTTTGCAATATGCTCCTTAACCGACTCACTATCCGCCACATCCGTCATTTTCATACTGAAAGTGTCGCGCACCAGTTCATTTAAAAGCCGCGAAGCCTTGTCTCCCTTCAAAACTCCATGAAGCTTATTTTTTAACAATGGCTCCATTTCAAACTCTTCTGCCATCCTGGCAAACTCATTCATAAACCTTGCCAGATTATCTGTATTCAGAAATTCATAGGAGAGCTTCAGACTCCTGCCTGTAGCCGCATTATAGTTGTCAACCATGCCTGCGACCATATTCTTTACATCACTCATCAGATTTTTCTGCGCTATATCGGCCTTTTCATCCGCCTGTGTCCCGACAGGCTGCTGTGTCTGCGCACCTGTTTTCGTGCTTTCCTTTGAATTATCTTCCACAGTGCCATTCCCTGTGAGAAGTTCATCCCCCACAAGAAGCTTTACCACATCGGATAAAGCTTTTCCTGAATCAACCGATTCAAAAAGCTTCTCTCCAAGTGCAGCTATGTCCCTCTGCATTGCTCCGTTATACTCTTTATAATTCTGATATGACTTAAGGCTGTCATCGGTGACCTCTATCCCCATCCTTTTGAGTGCTATTATACCGCCAATCCCTGCATTGCTATGGGAGGACAGCTCTTTTACCATATCAAGAAGCGCATCCCTGCCGATAGGCATTCCGTTTCTCATAAGCTCTAACACCATCTCTCGGTTTCTGAGCGTGGGCATGATTCCCGCAGCCTTAAGTGACTTGTTAATCATAGCTGTCTCAAGTGCCGTAGCCTGCATTGTGACAGCCTTTAAGACAATATTCTCACCCTTATTGTCCTGAATGACAAAGTCTGCCCTGTCACCGATATTGTAGGCTGTGCTGTTGAGCAGGCTTGCTGTAAATGACTGTCCTCCATCAAGCGTTATGGTCACCTGTTCACCGCTCACATCCGTGATATTCGCCGAAAATGTATCGCCGTCAGCAAGTGAACGAAGTATGGTCAGTGCCGTGTTCCCCTGCTCAGAACCGTTAACAGTGACCGTAGGCTGTGTACTGTGTATATTCGGGTGCACATTTATATTAATCGATGTATTTCCGTTTGCCATCTGTCCCAGATTGATATTCATAGCACGCCTCCTATTTTACATCATCAGACTATTGTATTATATGACATATATTGATGTCTGACATCTCGTTGATTTTGTTTGCATATATTTTTATTTGTTTTGTACTATTACTTGTTTAACATTGTTTTCTATATTATTAGTCTCATATTTTTTATTTTATTTTTCTTTTGTATTATTCTCTTCAACAAAATTCTTTATGAAGGTTCTTCTATGTATAGGGCATGAACCAAGCCTTTTGATTGCCTCAATATGTGTCTTGGAGCCATATCCCTTGTTGGACGCAAAACCGTATTCCGGGTACAGCTTATCATACTCATACATAAGTCTGTCCCTCGTAACCTTCGCTATTATGCTCGCGGAAGCTATCGAAAGGCTCTTTGCATCGCCCTTTATAATCGAAATCTGCTTCATGGTAAGCTCCGGGATAATCACAGCATCATTTAAAAGAATATCCGGCTGCGGCGTAAGCTGTGACACCGCCTCACGCATTGCCTCATAGTCTGCCTGCAGAATATTAATCTCGTCAATTCTTTCAGGTGAGGCGATTCCGATACCCACGCTCACCGCCTCCCTCATTATGACATCATACAGCTCCTCCCTCTTTTTTTCGGAGAGCTGCTTCGAATCATTCACATAGAGAAGCCTTGCATCCTTAGGCAGTATGACCGCAGCCGCCACAACCGGGCCTGCAAGCGGTCCGCGTCCTGCCTCGTCAATACCGCATATATTGGAAAACATACTGTATTCCTTCTCAAAAGCGAGCATGTTCTCAACGCGCTCTCTCTCAGCCTCTAACATGTCAAGCTGCTTCTGATACTTTGCGACAAGCTTAATAATCCCTGCCTTATCCGACTGTCCATACTCAGCAATCAATTCTCTTACAGTATTTTCATCGGCATTTTCAAATTTATTTTTAACCGAACTGATTTTTTCTTCCATAAAAAAACTCCCATGTCACTGCTTTTGCAGTGACTCAAATAGTAATGAAAATTAAGCCTGCCCAGGGCTTTCAAGAGACACTCTGCCCAGCTTTCCGCTTCTGAAATCGTCAAAAAGAAGCTTTATCGCCTTCTCCTCGTCCGGCTCCCCGCCCTTTTTGAGGCACGCCCTTGCTATTGCTATATCCGACAGCACCTCATGCGGCTCCTTGTTCTCATCGACGCTGTATCTCTCTGCGAGTCTTCCCGAATAATTCCCACGCATGAACTTGATAAGCTCGTAGGACAACTCCGTCATGTTGATTATCTGGTCATTTATTGAACCGACAAGCGCCAGTCTCACGCCGACCTGCTCATCGGAGAACTTAGGCCACAGTATTCCCGGTGTATCTAATAGCTCAACATTCTTGTTTAGCCTTATCCACTGCTTACCCTTGGTGACACCCGGCATATTTCCGGTCTTGGCACAATTGCGCCCCGCATAGGCATTGATAAAGGTCGACTTTCCCACGTTCGGAATACCGACAACCATTGCCCTTATAGGCCTGTTTAATATACCTCTCTTCCTGTCGCGCTCAATCTTCTCCTTACAGGCCTCATTGATTACACCCTGAATGGATTTAAGTCCACTGCCGTTCTTAGCGTTTATCTTGACCGCATGGATTCCCTTGTTCTTAAAATACTCAACCCACGCATCATTTATCTTCTCATCCGCAAGGTCATGCTTATTGAGAAGTATAAGGCGCGCCTTGTTCTTTCCAAGCTCATCTATATCAGGATTGCGGCTCGACAGCGGAAGCCTTGCATCCACCAGCTCAATGACCAGATCGATAAGCTTGATATCCTCCTGCATCATTCTCTTTGCTTTGGTCATATGACCGGGATACCACTGTATATTCATTCATACCTCCGATTTTTCTATTCTTAGTGTAATAAATAATTGCAAAATACAAATCCGTCAATAAGCAGCTGTGTAATCCTAATAATTCCCAGCATCCGGCTATCGCACACTGAATTTCGTAATTACTTAATTATAATATAATTTAATGTCTCATTTCACAAGCCCCATTCGCCCAAAGGGTGATGAGACTGCCCATATACGCCCTATAATCGCAGAATATTTAACATTCCCGACATTTGAAAAGCGGCTGTCCTCACTGTTATTCCTGTTATCTCCAAGGACAAAATATTCATCATAGCCAAGTGTGATTGGCTTTTCAGCAAGACCCGCGTTATATATTTTCTCCGGCTCAACCGGCTTTCCAGCTTCATCCTTAAGTCCGAAACTATATATCACATCATTCTCAAGTGGTTCTCCGTTGATATATACAACCCCATCTATTATCTGGATCGTCTCCCCGGGCAGTCCTACTATACGCTTGACATAATACTTAGAAACATTCGCTATAGCCGGCTCAAACACAATCACGTCATAGCGCTCAGGCTGTCTGAAGCAGTAGCTCACCTTATCCACAAGCAGACTGTCATCGTTCTCAAGTGTCGGCTCCATCGAATGTCCGACAACCGTTGTCTTTCCAAGCATATATGTTGCAAGGATGAATGACAGACACACAACCATTGTTATATCAACTATCCATTTAAGGATTATCTCATGTACATGATACTTTTTCTCTCTTCGGTAAACCTCAAATTCTGCCATAGACACCTCTTATTAATTTTATTTTTAGCAGGTAATTGCGAACCCTGATTATAAATTTACCAACAAATCGGTTTTCAATTACCTGCTTTTATTTTTAAATCAACATCAAAATTCTTCCTACACTGTCTTACTCGTAATTGAAGAAAAGGGAATGCCACACTGACATTCCCTTAATGGTCATATTACATATAAAGTTATATTACTTTACAAGCTCCTTAACCTTAGCTGCCTTACCTACTCTGTCTCTTAAGTAGAATAACTTAGCTCTTCTGGCCTTACCTGTTCTTACAACCTCAATCTTCTCGATAGTTGGGGAATGTAATGGCCATGTTCTCTCAACGCCTACGCCGTTTGAAAGCTTTCTGACTGTGAAAGTCTCTCTTGAGCTTCCGCCCTGTCTCTTAAGTACTGTACCCTCGAATACCTGTACTCTCTCACGGTTACCTTCCTTAATCTTAGCTGATACTCTAACTGTATCACCTACGTTGAAATCTGCAACAGATTCCTTTAACTGAGCGTCTTCAATCTTCTTAATAATATCGTTCATTTGTGAGCCTCCTTAAAAATTTTGATGTTCATTAATACCCTTTCGTACCAGAGGAACATCGAGCTATATTCACAACATTCGAAATTATAACATGCTGCAGCAGGGAATGCAAGTGTTTTTTATGATTTTCATTAACCTTTTTATTAACCCTTTAAATAATCATAATCAAACGTACAGATACTCTCTCAGATTCTCCTTCACACATTCCCTGATATCCTCCGCAGCCGTCCTTGCGGCTTTTATATCAAGTCCTGCTTTTTTTGCAACCTCAAGCAAATCGTCAATTCCCGGATTGACTCCGTTTCCATTTATGGTTGTCGCATGCTCTCCGTTCAATGAGCTGCTGTAGGTCAGGTCATACGCTGGAGACAGCACCCATCTTTTTTCATCCTCAAGATATATATAACTAAAATTTTTAGAATGGTCATCGCGGTTATGTGCAAAGACGTTAAAGCACATGAGCCTGTACAGCTTCTTACACTCCGTGGTATCTTTTGTCAGTATCATGGTTAAGCGCATAAGCAATTCATAATCCAGGTTCGGAATTCTGTGAGAAGTTTCGAGCAGCCCCGATACCGACACCATATGTCTGCTCACGACATTGTTACCATCACCTGTATTTATTCTGTCAAATCTTTTCGTTCCAAAATATCCTTGACACTCATTGGATTTAAACAGTCTTACCGGTGCCATGTCAATTCCGCATTTTCCTGCGCATAATGCGTAATCATATTCCTGTTTTCCGATATTTTTTGAATCATACGATGAAGGAAATTTAATTATCCAGTCATCGTTATCTATTTTCGTAAGGATTTTGGGTCTGGCTCCTCCTGAGGAACCTCCAAGCCTGAACAACGTATCTAACTTATCAGAATATTCTGTCTGCAATATTTTTTCACATTCTGCCGCAAGTTCATCAAGCGACATATCGTTTTCAGCCTCCTCAAGCGTTATCACCGGCTTATAGCTTAACGCTCCCATACCTGTTTCACCGACTATTGCAAGCCTGTCAAGATTGCCAATCTCCATCGGATTGATTCCATTCCTTTTCATAAGCCTGTCAACCAGCAATCTTCCCCAGCCATCCGGCAGACTATCGGCAAATACCCCGAAAATACCATCGAATGGGTCAATTTTCGGCATGAACACTCTTTTTTCAAGTGGCAGTGAAAACGGGCTTATCGAAAATCCATCCGCTATCCAATCATCCGAATATTCAAATGCAGCCTGCCTGTCCTGATAAAGTGCCATGGTGCCGACATGCCTGTCATGGCAAAACACATCAAGTTTATTTAGTCTGCGCATTAATAACCTCCTGTATTGAATTAAACGGCACTTCGGTAAACAGCTTTTCCAGTTCGTCCTCAATTCCCAATGCTATCGCCAGCTTTGTGAGGGAGGCAAGGGAGATATCTCCTGTCTGCTCAAAGCGCTTTAAAGAGCCAAGGCTGACTCCTGACCTTGTCGCCAGTTCCTTCTGCGATATTTTTCTTCTCTTTCTTATTCCTGCAAGCCTTTCGGCAAGCTCCTTGTCTATCTCAGGTGCAGTTTTCAAAAATATATTTATCATATTATATCCTCATTTATCACGCTTTCTGTACTGCTAATATTTTATCCCAAATCCAGCAAAAATACAACAAATAGCTAATATTTTATCCATAAAAAAGCCGACTGCACAGAATATGCAGTCAGCCTTCATGCCAAAATATATCATATACAATTATGCTGTGTGAACGAAACCTATAGCTCCACCCTAAATCAGGCGTTGTCACTCTTCTCCCTGTCCCTTCTTTTAAGTTCGGCTAAATATGCCTTTTCCTTATTAGAAAGCACCGCATTTTCAAGCAAATCCGGTCTTGCATTGTATGTGCGAAGTATCGACTGTTGTCTCCGCCATTCATCAACCTTGCCATGATGCCCGGACAGAAGCACCTCCGGAACCTGCCTGCCCATGAACTCTACCGGGCGGGTATACTGTGGATACTCTAAAAGGTTATCGTGGAAAGTCTCGAACTCCGCGGAAACATCATTGTTGAGCACTCCCGGCACATTTCTTGAGATGGAATCAATCATAACCATCGCCGGAAGCTCCCCGCCTGTCAGAACATAATCACCTATTGAGACATTATCCGTCACAATCATCTCAAGCACACGCTCATCAATGCCCTCATAATGTCCGCACAGGAATATGAGGTTATCCTCCTTCGCAAGTTCACGGCTCATCTCATGGTCAAAGCGCTTTCCCTGAGGTGTCATGTAGAGAACCCTGACGCTTCCCTGCATATCCTTGCGTACATGCTCATATGCCTTATAGACAGGCTCCGGCTGCATGACCATCCCGGCACCGCCGCCATAAGGGTAATCGTCCACCTTCAAATGCTTGTTCGTGGAGAAATCCCTGATATCCGTTGCACCAATCTTTATTATGTTGTTCTCTACCGCCCTTCCGATGATGCTGGTGTTAAGCCCATTGAGCACCATATCCGGAAAAAGCGTAAGCACATGAAAATTAATCATAAGTCAAGCAACCCATCCATGACGTGAACCGTCATCGTATTCTCTTCCAGATTTACATTGAGCACACAGTCTGCTATTGCCGGAAGCAGTACCTCCCTGCCTTCCTTTGTCTTTACGGCATACACATCGTTAGCTCCTGTCTGGATGACATCAACAAGCTCACCCAGCTCCTCACCCTCATCGGTCATAACCTTAAGACCAATCATGTCGCATACAAAATATTCATCCTCATCTAATTCAACTGCATTCTCCCTTGTAACCCAGAGAGAACAGCCCCTATATTTTTCTACATCATTAATATTATCAATACCCTTAAATTTAAGGATAACCATATTCTTAAAATATTTCACACCTGCCACCGTGAGATTAAGCTTCTCTCTGCCGGTATCCAATATAACGTCTTTCAAATAATCGAATCTGTTCACATCATCCGTTGTCGGGAACACCTTTACCTCTCCCGCAATTCCATGTGTAGATGATATAACACCAACCTGCAATAAATCCTGCATGCAAACCTCCAAATATAACTAACAACTGTCCTATAAAGCTTCTATGACAACAATAATTTTTCACTCATGCCGCAATACAACAATATTTTCATTAATAAAAATATTTCAATTGGCAACAGTTATATTATGATGTTGGAGTCAAAACATGTGCTATAAACTT
>DNFT01000088.1:0-20597 GCA_003486385.1 Eubacterium sp.
GCACTCAGGCAGATAGAAGAGAAGGATTATGATGCGGAGCTGGTTTCAATTGGTATTCCGAAGGAACGAATAAGGCATTATGGTTTCGCATTTGAAGGTAAAAAAGTACTTATAATGGAATAAAAGTAATTTAAAAATTGATTAAAAGGGTTTCATGCATATTTCTTGTAAATGCATGAAATCTTTTTGTATTGGGACAGGGGTCTGGTCCCGTGTCCCAATCACCACCCGATAAAATGTATCGCAACCGGCATGGCGATAAGTCCTATAATTGTCCCCGATATTACCCCGAACAGCACATCCGACGGAAAATGCACATACAGATATATCCGCGAAAATGCAATGAGCGATGCCCATATAAGCGCCGCCGCACCCCACCATGGATTCATGTGGAAAATCACCACAACACATGCGAAGGATGACGCTGAATGACCGGATGGCAGTGACGAACCGAGCGGTCTTCTTATAAGAAGGTCTACCGTCTCATCCAGATCGCATGGTCTGTCCTTGGTGAAAAGTCCCTTTATAATAAAGTTGGCAATAAACGCAACCGCGGCAATAACGCATATCAGCACCATTGCCTGATGATGCATCTTCTTGACCAGATACAGATATAGTGCTACAAACAGCCATATCATTCCACCATTTCCGGACTTCGTTATAAGAATCATGATCTTATCGAGCCTGTCTGTACGAAACTGCTGTATTTTCGCAATCATGCGGTCATCAATTCCGCGCCTTAATTCCTTCTGTTTTTTTAATTCTTCCTCCCAGTCCAGCCCCTTGTAATGCTCTCTGGTCTTCCTAAGCACCGACATTTCCTATTCCTTTCCCGCTGTCACACGCCGCGTTCCGCAGTCCCCTAAATATACAGCCGTATAAATTTTAGCATAGTTTACCCTTTTTCACAAGAAAATCACAATTTTATCTTAATCTGATAGTAACTATTCAGAGCCAGGGCAATTTTCATAAATCTGCGAAGCATGCCTGCATGAATGAGCAAATTTATGAAAATTTCTTTGGCGAAGTAACCACATGGGCAAAAAGTAAGCTCTGAAAGAACGGTTTTGCGAATGGGGTTCTGAATAGTTCTGATTTTTAATGTGCCTGTCAAAATTTTCCTTGCAGTATGCATACCTATCATGTATAATAACTTAAAATTGCGTCATTTCATGCTGGCGCAGTTTAATATTATAATATTATAAAAAGGAGTGATTTTTTTAATGGCCCCCGGGGACATAGTACAGATTTTTATTGTTATCATTTTACTTTTGCTCTCTGCATTCTTCTCTTCAGCAGAGACCGCACTTACGACGGTGAACCGCGTGAGAATGCGTACGCTTGCCGATGACGGCAACAAAAAGGCTCAAAGAGTCCTTGACATAACTGACAACAAGGCAAAGATGTTATCCGCCATACTTATCGGAAACAATGTGGTGAATCTATCTGCCTCCTCACTTTTGACAACGCTTGCGACCAATCTTTTCGGTTCACAGTGGATTGCGTTGTCAACCGGTGTACTCACATTCTTAATACTTATCTTTGGTGAGATTTCACCTAAGACCTTCTCCACCTTCAAGGCAGAGAAGATTTCTCTTGCCTACAGCGGAATAATATCGGGACTCATGTGGATACTCACACCTGTGATTTTCATTGTGAACAAATTTGCGATGGGCTTCCTGCTCCTGCTGGGTGTTGATTCGCGCGAGAAGGGACAGTCCTTCACCGAGGACGAGCTTAGAACCATAGTTGATGTAAGCCATGAGGAAGGCGTGCTTGAGCATGAAGAGCATGAAATGATTAACAACGTATTTGATTTTGGCAATTCGAGGGCAAGGGATGTCATGATTCAGCGAATCGACATGACCTGTGCCTCCATAGACAGCACCTATGACGAGATTATTGATATATTCCGCGCCGAGAAGTATACAAGACTTCCTATCTACAAGGATTCCATCGACAATGTAATCGGAATTATCAATGTAAAAGACCTTCTTTTATACTCGCCCGGTGATGATTTCCATGTATCAGAGATTTTGCGCGAACCGTACTATACTTATGAGTTCAAAAAGACTTCTGAACTCATGGAGGAATTAAAAAAGACCTCTAACAATATAACAATCGTTCTCGATGAATACGGCTCCACTGTCGGTATGATTACCCTTGAGGATCTTCTTGAGGAAATTGTCGGTGAGATAAGGGATGAGTATGACGAGGACGAAGAAGACTGTATCACCAAGATAAATGACAATGAGTATCAATTGAATGGTATGACCAAGCTTGATGATCTGAATGAGCTTCTTGATACGGATTATGAATCTGAGGACTATGACTCAGTGAGCGGTCTTGTGATAGATAAGCTTGAACGCCTCCCACATGATGGTGACGAGGTGGAGCTTGATAATGCCCGTATCGTGGTCGACCACATCGAGAAGAACAGAATTGATAAGATGCACCTGTATATCACACCAAAGGATGAGACTTCCGCAGAGGATGAACAGAAATAACATCATCCGGTACGAACTTCACAGTTGATAATCCTCCGCCAATAATTTAAAATACAGAAAGAAAAATTCATCACGGAGGTAAACAAATGTTAAAAGAATTTAAGAAATTCATCTCCCGCGGCAACGTCTTAGACATGGCTGTCGGTATTATCATGGGTAGTGCCTTCACGGCTATAGTTACCTCATTGGTCAACGATATACTCACACCTCTCATCGGACTTATTATCGGTGGTCTTGATTTCGGAGGACTTGCAATCACAATAGGAAATGCTTCAATCGCCTATGGTTCATTTATTCAGGCGATTATCAACTTCTTACTTGTGGCACTTTCACTGTTTTTGATTGTCAAGGCAATCAACAAGTTCCATTTCAAGAAGGAGGAGAAGCCTGCAACACCTACAACCAAGGAATGTCCGCTGTGCTGCTCAACCATCAATATCAAGGCAACCAAGTGCCCTTTCTGTACAGGTGACATCGCCAAATAATTATTTTACGGCAGGAATGCTGCGGCATTTCTGCCGTAAGTCTATGTCATCTAAGTTGAACTTCATATCTGCAATAAATAAAGCAGGAAATGCATTGATATGCTCCCTGTCCACTTGACAGGGAGCATATATAACACATTTCCTGCTTTTCTACCTAAATCATTCCCCTGAAAATTTCCCTCTTCATCGATGTGGCTTGCTGATTACTTTACTTCCCCCAACCATTAAATATCTGCGCAAGCGGTGAATCTGCTGACAGCACAACCGTCTTGTTCTTACCAACCATCGATACCTTCAGTGCGTCAAGACTTCTCACAAACTCATAGAACTCTGTACGGCTCTCATCCCCATAAGCCTCCGACAGTATTCTCATGTACTCCGCTTCACCTTCAGCGACAAGAATCTCCGCTTTCATCTGTGCCTCTGAAAGCATGACGGTCACTTCCTTGTCCGTTGAGTTGCGGATAACCTGTGCCTCTGCCTGTCCTTCCGCTGTATATGTCGCAGCTATATTATCACGCTCAGAAATCATACGCTCATATACCGCTGTCTTATTATCGCTTGGGAGGTCAAGTCTCTTATTCTCAACTGTAATAATCTCTATTCCATACTGTGCCATTGTAGCACCTATGTTAACCTCTATCGATTCCGCAAGCTCTCCGTCCCTTGCCTTTATGACTTCATCCTGCGTCATTGAGCTTATCGTATTCTTGGTTGCATTGAAAACCACTGTATCAATACGGCTCTCTGCGTTTGCTATCGAACCGTTGAGTGTCTGTGCAAACTTGAGCGGGTCCGTTATTCTCCACAGTACATAGCTGTCTGTTATCATTGTCTTTTTGTCGGATGTGATTACCTCGGACTCAGCTATGTCATATAATAATATTTCCTTCGGAAGTGTGTCCGCAGTCTCCACAAACGGAATCTTAAAACATATTCCGGACGTAGTCTGTACTCTGTCTACTTTTCCGAATCTCTTCACAAGCTTGAACTCATCCTGATTTACCACCTCTATGGATGAACCAAGCGTTATAAGTGCAACGACCGCAATAATTATAATCGCAATTTTTGATTTCTTCATAATCTATTCTCTCTTTCTGCCATGTGGCAAATTCCTTAGCCTTTTAGCTAATCAGCTCTTTTGCTATATTAACACTACTTACTTGTCAATCCAAAAACAGCTTTAGTTATCGGACTGTGAGCTGTAAGAGGTACTTCCGTTACCTGCTGTATCGCCGGTAAATGAATCTAAAGGAAGAACCGTCTGCGTACCATCATTTCCCACGATTATAACCTTGAGCTCAGGTAGCACATCCTCCATAGCCTCATAGAACATACGAAGCTTGGTTACTGTAGGATTCTTGACATACTCCTCATACATCGAATTGAAGCGTGCGACCTGCGCTGTAGCTTCATTTATTCTCTGCTCCTTCTGTGCTTCCGCATTCTTTATGATACCGTCCGCCTGTGCCTGTGCCTCAGGTACCTGCTCATTGCGGTACTTATTCGCATTGTTGAGTGCTGTCTCTTTTCCCTGCTTTGCAGTCTCAACAGCCTTGAACGCCTCCATTACCTCTGCCGTAGGCGGCTCTGAGTCCTGAATCGTTATATTGACAAGTGCTATTCCTAAATCCTGCTCCTCAAGCTTTCCCACAATAAGCTGCTTGATATTAGACTGAATTTCCGACTTTCCGGTTGTGAGGACGCTGTCAACATCATAGCTTGCCACCACCGAACGGATACAGCCCTGTGCAATATTTTTTAATATAAGCTCCGGGCTCTGCGAATTATATATCGCCTTCACCGGATCCGTCACCTTGTACTCCACGAAGAAGTCAACATTTACAAAATTGTAATCCGAGGTAATCATAAGTGACTCATCGGTGTCAAGCACATATCCATCATCACCTGTGTTATATCCCATCGTAAAGCCGTGGATTGTTGTGTCAACCTTGATTACCTTCTGTATAAAAGGTATCTTAAAGTGAAGACCGGAATCCGTGACTGACTGCGGCTTACCAAGTGTGACTAACACCGCCTGCTCCTGTTCGTTAATCTGGTACGTAGAGTTGAAGGCAAATATTACAACAACAACTGCAAGCACTACAAGCCAGCCGAATCTTCTGAGCCATTTGCCGGACTGCTTGGCAGCCCTCTTAAACTCCTCCTCATCATAGATAAAATCATTGTTTTTACTCATACTGTTCTCCCTTTCCATGTGTTCCGGTTAAGTCAAGCCGATATTCACAATCCACCCAGTCTCTTACCCGTAACTCTTGTAAAAAATTCCTGTTCCCGAAATACATACCCAAATGATATAAAAAAGACCTTTGCTACGGAACTCCATAACAAAAGTCTTGCCATTCACTCATAACATCCGAATCCATAACCGCGGTATAATGGATTGTTCTGACGGAAATTATAACATCCTTACGATGCCAGCTACTCCCTTTTGGGTATATCAAAATAATAGCACAGTTCTATTGCTGTGTCAATATATTTTGCTATTTTTTTAACAAACATTTTTGTCCACCTGCAGGCAGCCGCATATTTGCATCTGAATCTGCAATTGCCGCTTTTAAGTATAAAAAGATAATTTTTCTGTAATATCATGTTTTTGTGTTCAAAAAAATAATTTTTCAGTGGATTTTTGTCACCCAGCTATTATAATATATATTGTCTTACATAACCTATAGCAATGATGTCTGGGTTAAAATATGCGCTATAAGCTTAGCGTGTATAACGAATTTATCAGATGAGGTACACTTATGTTTACAAAGAAACAACTCTGGGCTCTGCTCATCCCTCTTATGATTGAGCAGATACTAAACTCCCTTATGGGAACCGCCGACACGATGATGGTCAGCAATGTAGGCTCCGCGGCAATCTCCGCCGTGTCGCTTGTGGATTCAATCAACACACTTATCCTTAATATATTCTCCGCTCTTGCCACAGGAGGAGCGATAGTGTGCTCCCAATATATCGGAAAACAGAGAATCGACCGCGCAAATGCCGCAGGAAGACAGCTTGTTTTGTCCATGTTTGCGATATCCACTGTGATATCGGCTGTGTGCGTCATATTCCGCAGACCGCTCCTTTCACTTGTCTTTGGAAGGGTTGACGCCGATGTAATGGAAAATGCGCTTATTTATATGCTTATAACCGGACTTTCCTTCCCATTCATAGGTCTTTATAACGCCTCAGCGGCGCTGTTCCGCTCATCCGGGAACTCGAGGCTTCCTATGACGGTATCGATGATTTCCAACTGTATAAATATTGTCGGAAATTCCATATTTATATTTGTACTTAAAATGGGGGTTGCCGGTGCCGCCCTGTCGACATTGTTATCCAGAGTATTCTGCGCCGTTGTCATCATGTATTATCAGACAAAGCCGACGCAGACTATATGCATCAATAACTATTTTTCAATACGACCCGACTTTCCAATGGTCAAGATGATACTTACCTTCGGTATCCCTACCGGAATAGAAAACGGAATGTTCCAGTTCGGTAAGCTTGCCATACAGTCAACCGTCTCCACGCTCGGCACAACTGCCATAGCCGCACAGGCAATGACCTCTGTGCTTGAGGGCTTCAGCAGCATGGCCGGTGTCGGTATCGGTCTTGGAATGGTAACCATTGTCGGGCAGTGTATCGGTGCCGGCAGAAGAGATGAGGCAAAGCGCTACATCCTCAAGCTCACATGGTATGGGGAGGTATCTATTATCATATCCTGTATCATTCTGTATATTGCCTGTGACCTCATAACCTCCCTCGGCGGAATGGAACCTGAGGCAGCCGTAATGTGCAAGGAGATGGTGCTTGCCATCACTATCTGTAAGCCTATCGCATGGGCATTCTCATTCATGCCGGGCTATGGTATGCGCGCTGCCGGGGACGTGAAGTTCTCCATGGTAACCTCCTCCATCACTATGTGGACCTGCCGTGTATTCCTCACAGTAGTGCTCATCCGCTTCTTCGGCTGGGGTCCTATGGCAGTATGGGTTGGTATGTTTACTGACTGGACAGCGAGAAGCATCTGCTTCGCGACAAGATTCTTCACCGGCGGATGGCTGAAAAAGAAGGCAGTGTAACCGCCTACGCCGGGACAGGGGTCTGACACCGGTGTCCCACATTGTTGGGACACCGGTGTCAGACCCCTGTCCCGGAACTGTCAAATAAGCCCCATTACCTTCAACACGAATATCCACCCTGTGAGCGTCACTGATGACAGGAGCGTTGCCATAACCACTATGCTGGAGCTTAGCACCTCGTCATTACCCATATTCTTTGCCATTATGTAGCAGGTGACCGTGGTCGGTGAGCCGAGCATGACAAGAATTGCAACAAGTTCACTGCCACGGAAGCCGAACGCTATCGCAAACGGGAAAAATACGAGAGGTAGAAGCACCAGCTTTATAAAGGTGGCGATTGATGTGAGCTTAATCCTCTTAACCGCCTTCGCCCCCTCAAAGCCTGCGCCCACAACAAGAAGTGCCATGGGCGTTGCCGTCTGTGCTATGCTTGTCACTGCCTTCAGCGGTATTGCCGGAATGCTTATCCCGAATATTGAGAACGGCAGTCCAAGGAATATTCCTATTATGATTGGATTCTTAACCACGTTAATGCAGGCCTTTTTAATATTGGAGCCTTTGCTATTTCTGACTTCTTTTATTACACCTGCTGAATCTGCCTTTATCCCTCTATAATTTCCGCTTATCCCTGACTTTTTTTCTACGGCGCTCTTTTTATGTATCTGATTTGATATATTATCGTCCGGCTTATTTTTTTCTGCCTCTTTCCCCATATCCGACGAAAACGTCAATATAATCACCGAGAGAATATTATATAAAGGCACCGCCGACACAATCATAAGCGGAGCCATGCCTGAATTGCCGTATATGTTGTTGATAAATGCAATGCCGAGCACAGCCGCGCTTCCTCTCGCGCTCGCCTGTGTGAACGCACCGACCTGCGTCTTATCCTTGATAAAAATATAGCTGAGTCCCCATATCGCAAGAAACATTATGGTTGTTGTTATCATACAGAATAAAACAAAGGCCAGATTGAAATCTGACCTTATGTCCGCGGTTGCGATGTCCTTAAACAGCAGCACGGGAAGTGCCACCTTAAATACATACTTATCTGCAACCTTATTAAATTCCTTGGTGAACAGACCAATCCGCATAAGGAACCAGCCCAGGACCATAATGAGAAATATAGGCACTGTTGCATTGAGACTGAAAATAAAATCTGCCATGATAATCCTCATTTCCTTAATTATTACTTAAGTAATTATTACTTAGGTAATTGCCGCAGATGGCTTACAGTGTAGCCGTAAATCTGTCAAATGCTGCCTGTCCCTTGACATCCCTCTTGAACACGCCCGCATCCTCGAGAACCTTCTTGAATACAATTCCAATCTCTTCCTTGAGAACTGCATCGACATTCTCAGCGTTGATTACAGGGTACTTAGGTCTGAAATCATCAACCCAGTCCGCATGCTTTTCTATCTTTTCGTTAGAGCGGATATCCTTGCCGTCCACGATATAATCCGAGAGAATCTCCATCTCCTCCTTGAGCCTTGATGGGAGAACCGCAAGTCCCATGACCTCAATAAGTCCAATGTTCTCCTTCTTAATATGATGGAGTTCATTGTGAGGGTGATAAAGACCAAACGGACACTCAGGTGTTGTTATATTGTTGCGGAGTGCAAGGTCAAGCTCATACATATCGCCGCGCTTTCTCGCGATAGGTGTGATTGTGTTGTGCGGCTCGCCGTCTGTCTCGGCAAACACATAAGCCTCCTCGTCCGTGTAGCCTCTCCATGCCTTCAGGATGTGGTCTGCAAGGTCGATGATTCTCTTCTCATCCGTACAGCTGAGACGTATTACCGATAACGGCCACTTTACTATTCCTGCCTTGACATCCTCATACCCCTTGACAGTGAACTCTCTCTCCACAGGCGCCTTAGCCATGGCAAACTCATAGTTGCCGCCCTGAAAATGGTCATGTGAGAGAATTGAGCCGCCGACAATCGGAAGGTCTGCATTTGAACCGATAAAATAGTGCGGGAACAGCTTTATAAAATCAAAAAGCTTGACAAATGTCGCTCTCTCAACCTTCATCGGAACATGCTGTCCGTTGAAAACGATGCAATGCTCATTGTAATATACATAAGGAGAGTACTGGAAGCCCCACTGTCCGCCGTTTATCGTTATAGGTATGATTCTGTGGTTTTCCCTTGCCGGATGATTGGTGCGGCCTGCGTACCCCTCATTCTCGCGGCAGAGCTGGCACTTCGGATAACCGCTCTGCTTGGCAAGCTTTGCAGCGGCAATCGCCTTAGGGTCCTTCTCCGGCTTGGACAGATTGATTGTGATATCAATATCGCCATACTCCGTCTTGGTCACCCACTTCATATCCTTGCACACACGGTATCTTCTTATATAATCCGAATCGCGGCTCAGCTTATAGTAATAATTCGTAGCTTCCTCAGGCGAAGCTGCATATTTCTCCTTAAATGTCTTTATAACCTGTGATGGTCTTGGCACAAGACAGTTCATAAGCCTTGTGTCAAATAAATCCCTGTACACAACACTATCCTCAATAAGTCCCTTCTCGACCGCATAGTCAAGAAGCTCTTTAAGGACAGGTTCAAGCTCCACCTTCTCATAGCTTTCTTCCGGTTCCTCATAATCATCAAGCTTTAAGACATCCAGAATAAGATTTGTCGAATAAATCTTCTCCTCCTCTGAAATCAAACCGGTTTCCATTCCGTATGTAACCAATTTTTTTATTGCCTCGTATACCATGGCACACACCTCCACGCCTACAATTTTATATTAATTAAAACATTTTAATCTTTACAAATAGTAATGAAGAACTCGCTTTTGCGTGTTTTCTGATAGTTCAGCCGGTTGAACTAATGTGAAATCGCAATACATCTTAGACTGTGTTTTTTACTGTCTTAACCTAGCCTTTTATCTGTGTCCTTCACTATGCCTTACCCAAAATCCTCTTAAGCTTCCTGACAACCTTCTTAAAAAAGCTCGGATAATATATGTCCTTCTGAACCGCTATGTCGTAATCTATATCACGTTCAACCTTATCCCTGAATTTAATCGGAAAATGATATGCACCTGCGTGCATTTCCTCTCCGGGTCCCTTGGTGTGGGTGGCATCCTCGCGGTTCATGCCGATATTATTGATAAGGTTAACATTCGGCACAACACACAGTCCATCGTTCTCCGCAAGACAGAGCATAAGCTGATAATCCCATGTATCAAGCCTGCCCTCATATATCAGGTCAAGCTCCTTCTCAACATAATCTGCCTTTGCATCCATAAATACCTTATGCATAAGACCCTCCGCCTTGCGCTGTGGCCAGTTCTTAAGAGTCACATCATACTTTTCCCATGTGCTTCTCCATGTGCCCCAGCCCCATATATAGTTGTCCGCTGTAAAAAGATAATCATAAGGCGTCTTATAATTCTCAAGCTTCTTGTGAGCGCCGACCATCATCACCTTCGGATCATTTCTGTAATGCTCAAGCATCTCCTGGCAGAATCTGAAAAAAGATATGTCAAGAAGCACGTCATCCTCGATGATGATTGCCTCCTCCTCATGCTCGAATACCCAGCTTATGCCTGAGGATACACGATTCTTGCAGCCCATGTTTTTCTCCGCATAGTTCTTGTGAACCTCACAGTCCCAGTCCACATGCGTGTCAAGGAACTCCCTGACAGCCGCCACCTTCTCGGCATCCCCCTCCTTGGCAGGTCTTGCCGCATCGCAGATAAGATATAATCTTGGCGGCTTAATCTCCCTGATTCGCTCAAATACAACCTGTGTTGTGTCAAGCCTGTTATATACAAAGAAGGCAATCGCTGTCTTCATCACAAAATCACTCACAATACACTCCTATCCATATTAAATACTTATTATGACAAAATACCTCTGCATAATGCGGAAAATTCTGCAATGCAGCATATCCTGAACCCGTTCTGAGTATAGATTCACTGTCATAAGCGTATAATCTAATATATTTAACTAATTCTCTATAATCGTCTCCACTGCCATATCATACTTTAGAGTACTACCGGGCCACCGCCGATATCAGCGACATAGAAGTCTGCGGCATAGCCTATCGTATCCTTATACTCCTTACCAACCTTCTCAATGAAGTTATCGATGGCATCTGTCTTTACAATGCTTACTGTACATCCTCCGAATCCGGCACCTGTCATACGTGAACCGATGACACCCGGCTGCTTAAGTGCCGCTGCCACCAAAGTATCAAGCTCCTTGCCTGTGACCTCGTAATCCTCCCTCAATGACGTGTCGGAAGCAACCATAAGTCTTCCGAACTCCTCAATGTCTCCGGCTCTTAATGCCTTCACTGCCTTGATTGTTCTCTGGTTCTCATATACAGCATGCTTAGCACGCTTCTGACGAACCTCACTCTTTATTGCAGACTTATAGCGTTCAAATGCCTCCTCAGTGAGGTCGCCAAGCGTCTTGATATCTATAACCTTCTGAAGCTCCTCAAGTGCCTCCTCACATTCAGCACGTCTTTCATTGTACTTAGAATCGCCCAAGCCCCTCTTCTTATTGCTGCATGCTATTACTATCTTGGCATTGTCAAGCTTAACCGGGGCATACTCATAAGAAAGGTTAGATGTGTCAAGGAAAATAGCGTGTCCCTCTTTACCCATCGCAATTGCAAACTGATCCATAATTCCGCAGTTGACCTTGTTAAACTTATTCTCAGCGAACTGGCTGATAAGTGCCATGTCTATAAAATCCGTACTAAAACCAAAGGTATCCTTAAGCACAAGTGCGGTGAGTACCTCTATGGATGCTGATGATGAAAGTCCTGAGCCATTAGGTATATTTCCCAGATAGCACATATCAAAACCCTTGTCAAAATGGTAGCCCTTCTGCATATAAGCCCACATGACACCCTTCGGATAATTCGTCCAGTCTGCCGCCTTATCCCATACAAGGTCATCAAGCGATGTCTCTATAACCCCGAGCTTATCGAAGTTAGCTGAATAAAAGCGAAGCTTATTGTCATCCCTGCGTCTTACAGCAGCGTAGGTTCCCATTGTGAGTGCACATGGAAAAACATGACCTCCATTGTAATCTGTATGCTCACCGATAAGATTAACTCTTCCCGGTGCAAAGTATACCTTGACATCTCTGTCTTCACCATATACCCTCTTAAATTCCTGAAGCATCTTCTCCTTCATAGCCCTACCTCCATCTTATAGTGTGTATAGTGTGGATATTGTTGCCGTCATACCGAACGTAAGCAACCTACAGTAATTATAGTATAATGTGAATTTTTTATCAACATTTTTATACTTTAATAGAAAGCTGCCCATGGATAGCAAAAGGAGCCGAGTTTCCCCGACCCCTTCGCTGTGATGTCTGCTATAGTAAAATAATCTATATGCTTTCTTCTGCCACTGCCTTATCATAAGCCTCCAATATCGCATTGGATATCATATCCCTCGTAGCTGAGCTTATAGGATGTGCAATGTCCCTGTACTCCCCTTCTGCCGACTTCTTGCTTGGCATGGCGATGAATAAACCCTTCTCTCCCTCTATTACCTTAATATCATGTACAACAAACTCATTGTCAAATGTCACTGAGACAACTGCCTTCATTTTGCTGTCCTTTGATACCATTCTTACCCTCACGTCTGTAACCTGCATATCAACCCTCCATATATGTCTACACCACGATGTAGCTTTATAAGCCGTATCTTTCGTTCTTTTCCACTACAACCTTTACCTTGCCGTCCTCACCTGCATATCTGCAATTGGAACGAATTGTATCCCTGCTCTCAACTATACAGTTCTCGATGACTGTATTATCACCGATATATACATCATTGAGAATAATCGAGTTACGAATCACACAATTATTTCCAACGAATACCTTCTTGAACAATACGGAATTCTCAACCGTGCCATTTATAATACATCCGCTGGCAACAAGTGAATTCTTGACCTCTGAACCCGGATTATACTTAGCAGGCGGAAGATCATCCACCTTAGAGTAGATATCCGGATACTGGTTAAAGAAGAACTCCCTCACATCCCTCTTTAAGAAATCCATGTTGGTCTTATAATAAGCGTCCACTGTCGAAATATTGTTCCAGTAGCTGTCAAGCTTATATCCGTACACTCTCTTGATATTCTTATACCTTATAAGAATATCCTTTACGAAATCATATCTGTCCTCGGAAGCAGCCTTTTCAAGAAGCTCAATAAGCTGGCGTCTTCTTATTATATAGATACCTGTGGAGACAATATTTCCCTCAGCCTCAATCGGCTTCTCCTCAAAATCAGTGATTCTCATATCCTGATTCATACGGACAACACCAAAACGGTTAGCGTCCTCGCCTGCCGGAAGCTCCTTTACAACAACCGTGATGTCCGCCTTCTTCTCTATATGGTACTCAAGCACCTTTGCGAAATCAAGCTTATAGACACCATCGCCTGAGGCAATTACAACATAAGGCTCATGGCTGTTCTTTAAGAAGTCAATATTCTGATACATGCTGTCGGCAGTTCCTCTGTACCACACACTGTTATCGGCAGTTATTGTTGGATTGAATACATAGAGTCCACCTTGCTTACGTCCGAAATCCCACCACTTGGATGAGCTGAGATGGTCATTGAGGCTGCGTGCATTATACTGTGTGATAACCGCAACCTTCTGTATATGTGAATTGGACATATTGCTGAGTGCAAAATCAATACTTCTGTAGCTTCCCGCTATCGGCATAGCTGCAACTGCCCTTCTGCTGGTGAGCTCCTTCATCGCCTTATTATTTCCGCCTGCTAATACAAGTCCTATCGCTCTCATCTTGCTGCACCTCCCTTAATAATACTTCCTCCGCTCGGGAGCATACCATTCTCATAATCTGAAAGCTCTGTCACTCCGTAGATAGCAGTGTTCTTGCCTATCTGCACTCTTGGCGGAATATATGAATTCTCTCCTATTGTCACAAGACCAAAAGCATATACCTTGGCGTTAAGTGTATTCGGTGCTTCATCGCCGACACCTAATACAGCTCCCTCGCCAATCTCTGTGCTCTCTGCAATAATAGATTTATCTATCACGGCTCCCGCACCAATTCTTGCATTCTGCATTATAATAGAGTCTCTTACTATAGCTCCTTCCTCTATAGTAACGCCCGAACCGATGACTGAATTATACACCTCACCGTAGACCTGTGTTCCCTCTCCTACTATGCTTCTGAAAACCTTTGAATTATCCGCAAGATACTGAGGCGGAAGAATATCGCTCTTCGTATATATCTTCCAGAATTCTTCATAGAGGTTAAACTCGGGGATAATATCAATAAGCTCCATATTGGCCTCCCAATATGAGCCAAGGGTACCTACATCCTTCCAATATCCGTTAAATTCATAGGCAAAAAGTCTCTGCTTGTTCTCGTGGCAGTATGGAATAATATGCTTTCCGAAATCACAGCCCGGCTCATCCTTCATCTTGATAAGAGCTTCCTTCAAAACAGGCCAGCTGAATATGTAAATTCCCATAGATGCGAGATTACTGCTCGGGTTAGCAGGCTTCTCCTCAAATTCGGTAATCTTATTATGCTCGTCCGTAACAAGAATACCAAAACGGCTTGCCTCCTCAATAGGAACAGGCATAGCTGCTATCGTTACATCGGCATTATTAGCCTTATGATAGTCAAGCATAAGCTCATAATCCATCTTGTATATATGATCGCCTGAAAGAATGAGTACATAATCCGGATTGTAAAGCTCCATGTATTCGAGATTCTGATATATCGCATTGGCGGTTCCTGTGTACCACTCACTGCTTGTACTCTTCTCATACGGCGGAAGTACAGTCACTCCACCACGATTACGGTCAAGATCCCATGGAATACCAATTCCAATATGTGTGTTAAGTCGTAACGGCTGATACTGTGTGAGAACACCTACGGTATCAATTCCAGAATTAATACAGTTACTGAGCGGGAAGTCAATTATTCTGTACTTACCGCCAAATGCTACAGCCGGCTTTGCCATATTCGATGTAAGAACACCCAGACGGCTTCCCTGTCCACCTGCCAGCAACATAGCAATCATCTCTTTTTTAATCATGCTACCACCTCTTGTCAATTTACTAAAGCCAATCATCACATTTATGGTTTTGTAATGTCATTATAACATAAATTATTTTATAAGTGAAGAAATTTTTATATTTTTTGTTAAAAAAATATGTCTTTTCTGATAATTGATTGATAATTTGTTTTTTTACCATTATATTCCATTATTCAACTTAATACTGGTTTTTTCATGATTGGTGTTATATTATATTGTGTATATATCCAATATATTCATAATAAAATAGTAATGATGTTGTGGACGAAGCATGCCAATTTTAATATCCGTGCGCATAACGTATTATATTTATAGAGCATGTTCTAAGCCCAGCCTCATAGTAATCAGGAGGATTATATAATGTATCAGATTGACTTTAATAAACCCATACATATACATTTCATCGGAATCGGTGGAATAAGCATGAGCGGTCTTGCGGAGCTTCTTTTATCGGAGAACTTTAAAATATCCGGCTCGGATAACAAGGAATCCGCTCTCACAAGGCAGCTCTCTGATGCCGGATGCAATATATTCATAGGACAGAAGGCAGACAATATTGATTCATCTGTTGATGCCTGCGTATATACCGCTGCCATCCACCCGGATAACCCTGAATATGCCCGCTGTCGGGAGTTTGGCATACCGATGCTGTCACGCGCCGAACTGCTCGGTCAGATAATGAAAAACTACCGCACAGCCATCGGTGTCTCAGGAACACACGGAAAGACAACCACAACATCAATGCTCAGTGAGATACTCATGTCAGCAGGCACCGACCCAACGATATCCGTGGGCGGTATGCTCCCATCAATCGGAGGCAATATGAGAATAGGCCATTCGGAGCTCTTTCTCACCGAAGCATGCGAATATACCAACAGCTTCCTGTCCTTCCACCCAACCATGAATATTATTCTCAATGTTGAGGAGGACCATCTTGATTTTTTCAAGGACTTAGACGATATCCGCTCCTCGTTCAAAAAATACACAGAGCTGCTGCCTGATGACGGATATCTGGTTATAAACAGCGGAATTGAGGACTACTCCTATTTTTACAGTGACAGCAATTGTAACGTGATTACATTCGGACTTAACCCGCAGACAAGTAACTACTCTGCCACAGATTTTCATATTGACGATAGGGGTGACTACTGCTATACGCTTCTTTATAATAATGAAGAAAAATGCAAGGTTGCACTCAAGGTTCCGGGAGAACATAACATATTAAACAGCCTTGCAGCAATAGCTGCCGCTGTCACCCTCGGCATAAGGCTTGATACCGCCGTGAAGGGAATCGCCTCCTACAGCGGTGTTGACCGCCGTTTCCAGATTAAGGGCAAATGCAATGGCTTCACAATCATTGATGACTATGCGCACCATCCTGCTGAGATAACAGCAACCCTTAAGGCGGCACAGCACTATCCTCACAATAAGCTCTGGTGCATATTCCAGCCGCACACCTACACGCGCACGAAGGTATTTCTGCCTGAATTTGCCAAGGCTCTTGCACACGCAGACCACGTAGTCTTAGCCCCGGTATATTCCGCGCGCGAACAGGACATATATGGAGTAAGTTCAGCAGATATTCAAAAGCTTATTCTCGGCAGCGGTACCCCATGTGAATATTTTATGACTTTCCCTGAGATAGAAGCATTTATAAAAGACAACTGTTCAGAAGGCGATGTCGTAATCACCATGGGAGCAGGCAACATTCTTGAGGTCGGAGAAGACCTGCTCAAGTAAATATTGCGATATTCACACAGCATACACAGATTATCCACATCCACAACCCCCTATAATCTCCGCATTTTAGGGGGTTTTCCACATCTTATCCACATTATCCACATTTTTCATATCCACAACTTTCACAACTTTGCTTTGTTGCCATAAAATCTATTCTCAAAAAAGCCCGGCTATGCTATACTTACTATAGAATTTTTAAGAAACGAGAGTACAGCTATGGCACCTATTACATTAACCTCAACCTACACTCCTAATGAGACAACCATCCCTAATATTTTTCTGGACAGATATATGCCTTCGGCAAACGGCGAATTTGTGAAGGTCTATTTGTGTCTGCTTAGGATGTATGCCAACCCGGCAGGGCGTTCTTCTACCCTCACCGATATTGCCGATTTGCTTAATCATACCGAGAGCGATATAATCCGTGCCATAAAGTACTGGGAAAAGGCAGGGCTTCTATCCGTAGGCTACAGCGGTGATATTCCCGTGAGTATTACACTTTTACCGATCAGGCAGAAGCCGGACAGGCTTTCCACAGACAGCCCGGCAGAGGAGCCTTCATACAATACAGCTGAAACGGCTGCCGCAGCAGAAGGAGTCAACGCCCTTGGTGAACAGACGCCTGTCCATGCCCCTGATGAGACTCTTCCCGGCAAATACAATTATTCCCCTGCGGCTATCAAGCGCATGTGCGACAGTGATGACAACCTCCATCAGTTGATTTTTGTCGCTGAGAGGCTGTTCGGCAAGACACTCACCAACTCAGAAATCAGCACAATAATCTATATCCACAATGATTTGAATTTTTCCGATGATTTGCTTGAATATCTATTTGAATACTGCGTTTCCCTTGAGAAGAGAAGCTTCCGTTATCTTGAACGTGTAGCCATAAGCTGGCATGAGGAAGGTCTTGTGACAGCCGAACAGGCAAAACAGCAGCATGAGATACATAGTAAGAAAATCTACTCCGTCATGAAGGCATTCGGTATCAATGACCGCATGCCGGGCAAGCCGGAGCTTGATTTCATCACACGCTGGTATGATGAATACGGTTTTGAGACGGAACTCGTGATAGAAGCCTGCAACCGCACAATTCAGGCACTGCATAAGCCGAGCTTTGAGTATACAGACACAATTCTTTCCAACTGGAGAAAGAAAAACGTACATACCGTATCGGATATCGAATCGGTCGATGCCGCTCACGCAGTCTCTAAGAAAGACAACGGTTTTTCCGGCAGCAAAGCCTCCGGCAAAGCGGACACTACAGGCTCCCCTGCCATAAGAACAGGAAAGAACACCAACCGCTTCAATAATTTTTCGCAGAGAAAATATGATTTCAATGCACTGGAAAAACAGATTATCAGCAAGAAAGATTAAAGTTTGAAAGCAAAACTTTCAAACTACATATTGATGGCAGTACTGCAGGCAAAGCCTGCAGTATGCAAGGAGATAATAGATGAAGTTAAACAATTCGCAATACGATACCATTATGAGAATGTATGACACCCGGCAGAGCCATGCGCGCGCCGTGCAGAATTCAAGGATTGAGGAAATCAACGCAAGAATCCCCGAGTATGATGAACTCCGAAAGGAAACGGCAGCCGTTTCCGCCGAGGCAGCCCGCGCTGCCGTCATGGGGGACATGAGTAAGCGCGCACGTCTTTCGGAAAAGCTTGCCTCCATCAACGAAGAAAAAAGTATTCTGCTCACAGCAGCAGGATACCCGGAGGATTATCTCGAGCTTCACTATGAGTGTCCGCTCTGCAAGGATACAGGCTTTATAAACGGTCAGAAATGCCGATGCTTCAAACAGGCTGCAATAGACCTTTTATACAATCAATCCAACATTAAAAAAATTCTCCTACTTGAAAATTTCTCTAACTTCAATTATGATTGGTATTCGGAGGATTATATTGACCCTGTTTCCGGAATATCCGCTCTGGAGAATATAGTCAATGTCACAAAGAATGTCAATTCATTCATAAGTGATTTCCCATCGGGGGATAATCTTTTATTCTATGGTGATACCGGCGTCGGCAAGACCTTTCTCACCCACTGCATTGCAGGTGAGCTTCTTGAAAAGGGGCACTCCGTGCTGTATCTGTCAGCCATAGACCTGTTTGACATTTTTTCAAAACATGCTTTTGATAATGACGGCGAAGCAGATTACAGGGATGCATTTTCACAGATTCTTGACTGCGGGCTGCTTATTATAGATGACCTGGGGACAGAGCTGGTTAACAGCTTTACCAACTCCCGATTATTTTATTGTATTAATGAAAGAATCCTTGCAGGTCTGTCAACAATTATATCAACGAATCTGAGTCTTGAGGAGCTTATGAATACCTATTCTGAGCGTATTTTTTCCAGACTCACCATGTCATACCAGATATTCAAAATATATGGTGATGACATTCGTTTGAAGAAACTTTAATCACAACACATCTACGGAGGAAAATATCATGCTTCAGGAAGAACGCGACCTTGAAACCATACCAGTGGGGGCACTTGGAATCATTCCCCTTAAGGGCTGTGAACAGCTCAGCCAGAAGGTAAATGACTACCTTGTTCAATGGAGAACCGAAAGAGAAAATGAGCATAAGTCTACAATAGCTTTTGCAGGATACCAGAGAGACCACTACATCTTAAGTGCAAGCGTACCACGCTTCGGCTCAGGAGAGGCTAAAGGAATTATCAACGAATCTGTCCGCGGATATGATTTGTACCTTTTAGTCGATGTATGTAACTATAGCCTTACCTACTCTCTGTGCGGTAAGGAGAACCACATGTCACCTGATGACCATTATCAGGATTTAAAGCGTATCATCGCTGCTGTAGGCGGTAAGGCAAGAAGAATCACCGTCATTATGCCTTTCCTCTATGAAAGCAGACAGCACAAGAGAAGCGGACGTGAGTCCTTAGACTGTGCTCTTGCACTTCAGGAGCTCACAGACATGGGTGTTGACAATATCATCACCTTCGATGCCCATGACCCACGAGTACAGAACGCTATTCCGTTAAAGGGCTTTGAGACTGTACAGCCTGCTTACCAGTTCATCAAGTATCTCACCAGAAATGTATCTGATATAACCTTCGACAGTGACCACATGATGATTATAAGCCCGGACGAGGGAGGAACACATAGAGCCGTATACTTTGCAAATGTGCTCGGTCTTGATGTAGGTATGTTCTACAAGAGAAGAGATTATACTAAGATTGTAAACGGTCGTAACCCTATCGTAGCACATGAGTTTCTCGGCAGCTCTGTTGAAGGCAAGGACGTATTTATCATCGACGATATGATTTCCTCAGGCGAGAGCATGCTTGATGTTGCAAAGGAATTAAAGGCACGCAAGGCAAAGAGAGTATTCCTCGCAAGCACCTTCGGTCTTTTCACCAATGGTCTTGAGAAGTTCGATGAGGCTTATGAGGCAGGTCTTATAGATAAGGTTCTCACAACGAATGTTATCTACCAGACACCTGAGCTTCTCTCCAAGCCATATTATATCAATGTAGATATGAGCAAGTACATCGCACTCATCATCGACACGCTCAACCATGATGCTTCCATAAGCAAGCTTCTCGACCCGGTTGACAGAATCCAGAAGCTTCTCAAGGAGTACAATAAGAAGTAATTTAGTTAATTACAAACCCGGACGGGTGTTAAAACATGCATTCAGGACTGTGAAGTGTATGTGCCGGCTGTATATAT
>DNFT01000088.1:20705-28036 GCA_003486385.1 Eubacterium sp.
ATATATACAGCCGGCACATACACGGCGTAGCTGTTTGGGCATGTTTTAACACCCTGTTTTTGTATTCCAATAAGTCTTGCATAAGTATGTCTTTATTGATTGTATTAAAAATCAACCTTCCTGTGCTATCTTTCCCAAGTAAAAAACTGTAAAGCAAGTGCAATTCCGCTAAATTGGAATCGCTCTTACTTTACAGTTTCATTAAGTCGGTCAATTATTCTGCACCGAGCAGGCTTGCTGCTCTCCGGTTACGGCAGCTTCACATCCGTATCTCCGCCCGCCGTGTACCCGGCATTGGTGTCGCTGCCTGAGGTGGTGCCGGCTCCCGCGCTCACATCTCCTCCGGCTGTTCCAGCGGCATCTGAATCTCCTCTGCTACTTCCCGGTGCATTGGTATCTCCTCCGACATTGCCAGCTTTCTTATCCCCTCCTACAGAGCCGGAGGCATTGCCGTCACCTCCAAGCACCCCTGCATTCTTGTCACCGCCGACAGTGCCCGAAGCATTGTCGTCACCTCCGGGATGACCGGACGCATTGCCATCACCCGATACCGCTCCTGTGGCATTGCCGTCACCTCCTGCCGATGACGCTGCGTTACCGTCACCACCGGCTCCATTATAGCTCTTGTCCCCCAGCGCATTCTGTATGTCCTCAATGGCGGCTGTCGATTCCTGCCGGCTGTTATCGCCATTATCAATAATGTTATCAGGCAGTGTATCAGTTTTGACACTGTTATCAGCATATTCGGTATATTCGGGAAACTCTTTTATTTCAAGCCCCTCGTGAACTGCTTGCATGAAGCTCTTCCATATTGTCATAGGATATGTGCCGCCCGTAAGGTCAGCCATCCTCTTTGGAATGTCATACCCAACCCACACCGCTGTTGTGTAGTATGCGGAGTATCCCACGGTCCAGCCATCCTTGTTGTCCGTTGTGGTTCCCGTCTTTACCGCAGCTACCGCGTTATCAAGCTTAGCCCCTGTGGCAATTCCGTGTTCCACACCATATTGCAGCATTTTGCTCACCATTCTGGCTGCATTCTTTTCATAAATCTGCGTCCCATTGCCTCCATTATCCACAATAGTCCTGCCCTTTGAGTCGGTTATCCTCATAACCGCCGTAGGTTCGTGGAAAACTCCGTCACCCGCAAGCGCCGCATAAGCGCCAGCCATCTCAAGTGCGCTCGCTCCATAGCTCCACCCGCCAAGGCATGCCGCCATATAATGCTCATCCTCGCCAAGCCTGCCAAAATGCATCTTTTTTACAAAGGACATTCCATACTCAGGCGTAATCTGTTCAAAAAGCTTCCATGCCGCCACATTTGATGACCACGCGAGTGCCTCCTGCAAGGTCTCTTCACCGGGATATCTGTTCTCAAAATTCTCCGGACCGCCCTCCATCGGCGAATCGTCTATAAGCTCATCCGGGTTATGCCCAAGTCCCAGATAAGGTGCATACACCACAAGCGGCTTGATGGCGCTTCCCGGCTGTCTGAAGCTCTGGTATGCACGATTGAGCGTGTAGCCCGGAAGCCCCTGGTTTCTGCCTCCCACAATCGCTGTGACATATCCTGCAGCATTGTCTATACATACCGCCGAAGCCTGAAGCTTATACACGCCTTCATCGTTAGTCTCCGTATTCCAAGCCAATGCAGCATCCAACGAATCCATGAGAAGCTGCTGCTTGTCCATATCTATTGCCGTATATATCCTGTATCCTCCTGTAAAAAGAGTTCTCTGATAACGCGAATACCAATTATCATACAGCTCCTTGTACGCTGCCTCGTCATCCTCGTCGATAAATTCATATCTGAAATTAAAGCCCGCCGCTTTCATAAGTGAGCGCGTAGCACAGTAGTACACATAAGTCTCAACCGAATCATACTTCTCAGCCTCGGGCGGACTTAAGACAATCTCCTCAGCTATTGCATTCTGATATTCTTCGTCGGATATACTCCCGTAATCATGCAGCAGCCCAAGTATGTAATCCCGCCTCTCCACTCCTCTGTCCAAGTGCTCAAATGGGTCATACTTGGATGGATTATTAGGTATTGTTGTCAAAAATACAAGCTGTGATATCGACAGCTCACCCGCAGCTTTGTTAAAGTACCCCTGCGCCGCCGCCTCAATGCCGTACAGACCATTGGCGAAGTATATATTATTTATGTAAAATTCAAGTATCTGATCCTTGGTATAGCGCTTTTCAAGCTCCATCGAAAGAAATATCTCTGTTATCTTCCTCTCCCATGTGACATCCTGTGAAAGATAGATATTTCTCGCTACCTGCTGGGTTATGGTACTCGCGCCCTGCGCCTTGCTCTTAGTCTTAAAATTAATGCTTACGGCTCTTATTATGGCGGCAATATCTATACCTCCATGTCTGTAGAACTTTCTATCCTCAATGAGAACGAATGCATCCTTTACAACCTTAGGTATCTTGTAGGACTCAAGATAATACAACTCCTTCACACCGCTGACTGTTGTTATCTCTTCCCCATTCACGTCATAGATAATGCTTGTCTCCGTACTTCTGAAATCAGAAAGCCTGCTTTCTGCTGCAATAGCCTTCGCATTGCCTATATACTTCCCTACCGCAGACAAATAAGGGCTGACAGCGACAAGCCCCAGCCCCACAATCGACAACAATATGATAAAGACAATTAAAAATATCTTTAAGCCTTTCTTCATATCCACCTCTGAATCTTCGGTACATTAGATAATTTCAAAACCAAAAATCACCAATAAACAGTTGTGCACTATACATTATATAAATCAATCAGCGTACAGACTGCCCGACTGCAAGCAGCCACACCATCCATACGCTGTCGATACTACATCGTGATTTCATCACCCAATAATTTCGCCGTTCGTCAAGAGTGAACAAGCTCCCTCTGACTCTCTTTCGCTCATTATAACATGAATTTCATCCATGATTACATCAAAAGTTCGTTAAGCACATAAATATGTCAACTCCCTAACGCCCATTATTTCATAATCATACTCCTGCATACTGCAAGCATTGCCACCAATAAGCAGTTTGAAAATTATATTTCCAAACTGCTTATAAATTATAAATCACAGTTACCTACAGTTCTTGGGAACGGAACAACATCACGGATATTGCCCATGCCTGTGAGGTACATTACGCAGCGCTCAAAGCCAAGACCGAAGCCGGCATGTCTTGCTGAGCCGTACTTTCTAAGGTCAAGGTAGAACTGGTAGTCCTCCTTCTTAAGACCAAGCTCATCCATTCTCGCAACAAGCTTATCGTAATCGTCCTCTCTCTGACTTCCGCCTATAATCTCACCGATACCCGGAACAAGGCAGTCCATAGCGGCAACTGTCCTTCCATCTTCATTGAGCTTCATATAGAATGCCTTAATCTCCTTCGGATAATCCGTAACAAATAGCGGTCTCTTATAAATCTCCTCTGTGAGGAAACGCTCATGCTCTGTCTGTAAATCACAGCCCCATGATACCTTGTACTCGAACTTATCATTGTGCTGCTCAAGTATCTTGACAGCCTCTGTGTATGTCACATGTCCGAACTCTGAGTTGAGCACATGGTTCAGTCTCTCAAGGAGTCCCTTGTCTACGAAGCTGTTGAAGAAGTTCATCTCCTCAGGAGCGTTCTCAAGCACATATCTTATAACATACTTAATCATGCTCTCAGCAAGTATCATATCATCCTTAAGGTCTGCAAACGCCATCTCAGGCTCAATCATCCAGAACTCAGCAGCATGCCTTGTTGTGTTGGAGTTCTCTGCACGGAAGGTAGGGCCGAATGTATAAATGTTCTTGAATGCCATCGCATAGGTCTCGCCGTTAAGCTGACCGCTTACCGTAAGATTAGTAGGCTTTCCAAAGAAATCCTTGGAATAATCGACCTTGCCGTCCTCTGTCTTAGGAACATTGTTCAAATCCATGGTTGTTACCTGGAACATCTCGCCTGCACCCTCGCAGTCACTTCCTGTTATGAGCGGAGTGTGAACATATACAAAGTTTCTCTCCTGAAAGAACTGATGGATGGCATAAGCGATAAGCGAACGTACCCTGAACACCGCCTGGAAAGTGTTGGTTCTAGGTCTTAAATGCGTGATTGTTCTGAGATACTCCATCGAATGTCTCTTCTTCTGAAGCGGATAATCAGGAGTGCTCTCGCCCTCAACCTCTATGCTGTCTGCCTGAATCTCAAACGGCTGCTTGGCATCCGGCGTAGCGATGAGCGTACCTGTAACAATGATAGCGGCGCCAACATTGAGCCTGCTTATCTGTGCAAAATTCTCCATAGTGTCATGGTATACAACCTGTAATGGCTCAAAAAATGTTCCGTCATTCACAACTATAAATCCGAATGTCTTAGAGTCACGGACGCTGCGCACCCAGCCTCCGACCGTAACCTTATTTCCAAGATATTTTTCCTTGTCCCTGAATAAATCTCTGATGTTAATTAGTTCCATATCAATAATCCTCTCTGAATCCATATATCGGAATAATGTATTACCGCTGGACAAATAACTGATTTGTCACTCTTCATCTTACAATATTATTCCAATATGGTCAATCGTTTTGTCAGTCTTTTATGATATTGCAGACCAATATCACTGTATTTTTCAACCCTATAAGTTTTTCCAGCTCTGTTTTTGCCGTGTTAAAGCTGTTTTCTCCCGATACATACGCAACATTGCTCTTATCATACGCATACACAAGCATACTCTCGTCCTCAGTTAGCACATTCAGTGCATATCCTTTGTGAATATAGTACAGTGCCTCATCAAGACTCACACCTGTTATATCCATAACCTGTTCTGACTTATAGCTATCCGGAACAGAGATTTTGGCTGTATTTGTCTTATATCTGTCCCATATAATGCTTCCTGATGGTGCGACAACAACTCCCGCCTGTTCATCCGCCTGTGCTATCGCCTGTGCAGGATTACCGGTCAAAAGCGAAAGCTCTCCCATGCCGTACACTCTGTAATAGTCATTTTTCCTCGTGACCTCACTCATATAGAGCTGTGCTTCCCCGTTAAATATAATGCTCTTAGGGTATATTACCTTGGTGTCATCCGATGAAGGCACAGATACAGTCAGAATTATATACAGCTCCTTCTGTCTTACATCCGTTGCCACCTGTCTGGTCGTCAGGATTCCATCCGGTGTCATTGTCGTGCTTAAGAGCTGGTCATCAGCCATATCCGTAAGGCTTCCATCATCATTTATCTCAGCTCTTTTAATAATTATCTTGTTGCTGTCCGCCGTGACATCCATAACCCTCACTCCGGATTTTTCATAATCCTTGATTGTTTCAAGGCTGCCGTTGACTATCTCTATGCGGTACATCGGGTACAGAGCACTGATTTCAGTTTTTCTCGCCCTTCCGTATATGATATTGCCGTCTATAAGTCCCAAGGTCTTTATATACTCCGTATCCGCCGCAGCAATCTCCGCTGTCTCACCGGTATCAAGATATATTATCTTCACAGCTTCACTGTGATTCTCGTCCCCACCTTCCTGATAAGCAAATATAGAATATTTTTCGGAATACAGGCAGGAATCCTCAACCACCTGTGAGGACACAACCATGTACTCCTTGGTATCGTAATGCACAGAGTATATGCTTCCTCCCTGATACATGAAAAATCTTCCCTCGTCATTAAGATATGTCAGTACTTCTACGTCCTTTTTTATGACATCATATATCTCATTTCTCGGAATGTATAGAATCTCCTCAACAATGTTTTTCTCTGCATTGTAGCTGCACACGGACACACCCATCTCACCCTCATGGCTTCCCCGGTTCATGTATCCGTACACAACATAGCTCACATTCCCATCTGAATCCACCGACAAAATCTTTATTCCGTGCTCCTGATATGCCTCCCTCACGGAGTCATAAGCGGAATCATCATCTACAAACGTGAAAAGCTGGACAAACTGGTTGGTCTTGGAATTGTAGCTCCACAGCTCCCCTCCCCTTACAAAGCAGGTCACCCTGCCGGTGCTGTCGCTCATCATCTGCAGCTGGTCAAGCCCCGACGTGATTCCAAGGTAAATTCTTCCCGAATCATTCAAATCTTCCAACCCGTCAAATAACTGGTCTACATATCTGTCATACCCCAAAACGTATGTTGTATCAGCATCGGCGCGTCTGATACGGAAAAATTCCTTCACATCATAGATATCAAGTCCTCTTGCCGCCGGTGTGCTCACCCGGTAGTCAAGCCTGATATCCGCTGTATTTCCCTGTATCTCCACAACCATCGGCCATATTCTGCCGTAGTACTGCGGCTGTAATGCGCCCCAGCCGACCTGGGAAAGCTTGGAATGGATATTCACATGTCCAAGGTTCGTATTATCGCCGGATGAATCCGGCTCAAGCTTCGGGATAATCTCATTTATCGCCTCCTCATCGTACGTCACATTTGAAAAATGAATCACATAGCTCAGCTTATCGTCAAGGTTCAACCCATCACCAAGCACAATCCTTGTATAATACGCTGCCGTCTTTTTCTCTGTTGAGACAGTAATTTTCATCATATACTCGGTATTATCCTCAAGAAGGTTCTTTATGTTGAGAACCGCCTCGATGCGCTCACCCATATTGCCTGTTGTATTGACATCATTAGTTTCGTAACTGCCTTTACCATTTTCATCATCGGCATAGCCCACTGTCTGATAATCCGTAACCGTTGTGTTCTCTATGTACTCTGAGCCGTCAAGGCTTCTTATCTCATACGATATCCCTGTTATCTTCTGACCGTACGTCCCGATACCGATTCTTAGCTTTCTTCCCTCCGGGAGAGGTGTGATACACTCATGTAACATGCTCTCATCAATATTGCTCACATATCCGTGCAGCAGATTGAACTCCTGCCCGCCCTCACTTATCATATACACTATCGGAAGTGTTGCCGCAGACATATTCTCCTTGCTGGAACGGACTTCATCCGTAGCTCTGGTGAGCACAATCGTGATGACAGCAACCGCAACGAACACAAGAAATGATATAAGTACTTTATATTTAAAATTTTTCAATGTGATTTCCTTTCTTTCACCGGTATATCCGGTCAATACCATTATTTAAAAACGTATCGAATATTTTCCAAGCAATACACCGTATAAGTTTATCACAAACATTTTAAAAATAGTATATATATTTTATTAAATAAGCTGCACCATACAAACAGGACAGATACAATAGTATGATGTTGGGGGCAAAACATGTGCTATAAACTTAGCATGTATAACTTATTATATTTATGCATATCACGACTTTTGGAAGAAGCTTAGATGTTCTTAGAACTCTGTTCACACACTAGCCAGAACCGG
>DNFT01000119.1:0-2637 GCA_003486385.1 Eubacterium sp.
TCCGGCTCTATCTCTATAGTTACCGGTTCAAAGGACATATAATCTCTGTGATAAAAGGCATTTACCACAGCCTCCTCTATTGCTTGATATGGATAATTGAATATCCTTAACGCCTCCATCTGATTTGGTACTTTAATTACCCTTTCCCGAATAATCAAATTACGAAATCTTTCCATTGTTGCCCGAATCATCTGAGGCACCGAACCTGTAATATTAGGGAAATCTTCACTAATACTTGGATTTTCAACGCTTCCTTTAGGAAAAGAGGTCATCTGTACATAAGTATATCCAAAGAATTTTTCCGGATGCTCACAGAACATCATAATTGCCACATTCTGAATATATCTGAGTTCCGGCGGACCAACCAATAACTGCATATCATTAAGTATTTCCTCTACACCACGTTCCCTTACCTGTTTTGCAAGCTTACTACCGGTTTTTCTCAAATGATCTTCTAACAGCACCGGTGAAATATCCTCAACTGTTGCCTTATGATTTGCTCTGCAATCAAACGGAGTCTGATCTGACATATTAATCAGTTCTCGCTCCTGTTCACTATTTGCCTTAACAGAACTTGTCTGATAACGAATATAATAATTGTACTTTTTCTCTTTCTTACTTGTTACATGCTCCGGCGATTTATAAGGTCGCTGCTGTCCTGTTCTAACTACAATTACAAAAATCCATTTTCCATCCACTTCTGCTGGTATACCCTGAGGAAAGTAGGGTGGAGAAATCAAATTATTGTAACCCAGCATATCTTTCTGCATTGAATCCAGCATATATTCAGGTAAGCCTTTTACCGGACGCTTGGCAACACCATCTTCTTCCTCAACGCCTACAACAATATAACCGCCGCCATCATTATTATAATCATTTGCAAATGCACAGACACTATGGTAAATATCATCAGGATTCCACCCAGTCTTAAACTCTATTCGGTCTGATTCTAATTTTCTTTTGTTTAATAAGTCCTCTACATCCATTTCAAGTTCCATAGCATCATCTCCATTCTGGTTATCCTTAAATTACCCCATCAGGTTCACACATTGCGTAAAATATCCTGCTTCCGGAAATTATCTTACATATTAACTTGCGTACTATCTTGCAAAACTTTTGTCTTATAAAAATCCTCCAATATCTGCGACAGTGCCTCAGGTGCCTGAGCGTTGACCTCATGAGCTGCACCTTTGACCGTCTGCATATCGGCATCCTGCAAAATATCTGCCATTTTGACGGAAGCCTTCATGTTAACCGTGTCATTCTCACCGCACACGACCAATGCCGGGCATGTAATTTTATGTAGCTCGTCGGTAAAATCAAGCTCCATCATGGATTTACACAGCTTAATAAAATCCCTTTTTGTAAAGCCGATTCCCTTAAAGCCCGAATCAGGCATAAAACGGAACACTATGTTCTGCAGCATCAATGCTGCCTTCGGCATTTTATAAGGTGTGGCAATCAGGACAAGTGCCTTTACTTTCTCAGCGTGCTCCACCGCGTAGTTTAAAGCCAGCACACCGCCCAGCGATAATCCGCACAGAATCAGCTCCTCATCCTTTGCATCACACATTTTTGAAAAAGCGGCATATAAATTCTCATAAGTCGGCTCTTTATCCCCGATAAGCCCGGGCAAATCCGGGCATGCGATGCCATCCCTATTATCCGACGCCTCAATGACCTTATCCCAGCTGTGTGCGGTCTGACCAAGACCATGTATGTATATTCTCTTCATAATGCTTCCCCTTCCCCGTCTGCGGGTTCTCTTTTAAGCTCAACTATGTACTCCGCATCAAAGTATCGGCTTTCCAATATTCATATTTTTTCTCCATTCCGGAGCTTCCCCATCTTCCGCCCAATACTCATCAATGGATTTTATTTTTGAATCCTCAAGCTTAAAAAATGATGTGACGTGAAGTGACCAGCTTCTGTCCTTCGGATACACATGAGCTACCGTGACAATCATGTCTCCGGCTTTCTCCGTTCTCTCCAGCTCTCCTGTCCACTCACCCGGGTATTCACAGTTTGCCCGTATGTATTCATTCACATTGAAATGTTCGTTGGTGCAATGCCAATTCACATACGCGTCCTCACAAAAGAACTCCCGAAGCCTGTCAGCATCCTGCTCAAGAACATATCTCCAAAATTCAGTGACATCCATCTTTTTCTCCCAACATTATATAAAAATAATTAAGCTTATCCTTCTGTGCATCAAGGCTGTAGCCTTCTACCTGCATGGAAGTGAAACTCTTGTGTATATGTAACATTTCTGCTGTTTTTTCATCAGTTGTTATCTCCTTTTTACCTCCTTGGCAACCTCTTTAATGCTTTCAAGATATGCTCTTTCGACTGGCGTCAAAGTAATCTCCTGATATTTTCTGTATTCTGACTTTGCTTTCTCCAATGCCTGTTTATGACTTACAGAACCAGCTCCAGTTAAAAGTTTTCTATTTCCTGATGACAGCACACTATCCAGCTACTTTACATAATCATCCATATACACACTGATTTAATGCGGTATCCAAGAGAGATAATCATATCAAGATTATAATGAGGAATCTGCCTTGTCACCTCACGATTTCCTTCTTTTAGAACATGTCGGAAATTCCGACATGTTGAAATTTCGTCTAATTCACC
>DNFT01000119.1:2699-9390 GCA_003486385.1 Eubacterium sp.
TTGTTCGAGAAGTTTGGAATAATCTCTGTTCTGTCGCTCTAATTCTGTTTTCCATAATTTACTAAGCCCTTCATGTCGACAGAGTTTATCATATTCCATTCCTTGAATATATAGTCCATCAGCTTCGAACTCTCGATTACACTTTCATAAAAATGTCTTTCATCCAAATTTTCAATTCTCATCAACTTGATATAATGTGACCAACTTAGGAAAAACTTTCTCCCTGTTTCTGTTGCCGGCAAATTTTTAAATTGGGGAAACACTGTTTCTCCAATTGCATTATTCTTTTTTGTTTTACGATTTATGCTTCTTTGTCCTTAACAAAGCTAACTATATCTCAAATATTACAATTCAAATATTCACATAATCTCATCAATACATCCATAGAAACAGACATTATAGGTTACTCGTTTGTACATGACCTTACCATACCTGAGATGAGCATTTATTTAACTGCTCTTGTCATAAACATAAGCTCTGTAATGTCCTCTTTCTGACATTCTACATATCCATTGATTACAAAACCGCAACTAATCAGTCCACCTAAGTATTCCTCCATAGTATGTCCGTACTCTATCCATTCAGATTCATCAAAATCTCTGGAACACCATGGCAGCTTATGAACAGCCTTATAGTAGCCACCTTTATCATCATCTATCCAATCACATACATAATTAATTGGATTTGGAGCCATAATAATAAAAGTCCCACCTACTACCATTACACGATAACATTCTTTAAAAACAACACTCAAATCTGGAATATACATAAGAGATGGTGGATTAATTATCATGTCAAAATAACCATCTTCAAACATGGACAAATCGCACATATTTCCCTTTACAATTTCAATTGATAAATTTTCCCTTTTGGCAATTTCTCTGTCCTTGTCCAACATTTTGTTAGAAATGTCAATCACTGTAACCTTTGCACCGGCACATGCAAGAAGTGGTGCCTGCAAACCTCCTGCTCCAGCCAGGCATAGAACTTTCTTTCCCTTGATATTCATTAACCATTCTTTCGGAACTATCTTGTCGAAAAAATGTAATGTCAATTTTCCCTCTCTTGCAGCGTCAAGTTCCTCTTTTGTCGCTGACGCAGTCCAATCAGCTTGATTTACCACAAGATTATCTATATTTTTTTCTACCTGTTCAAATATATCATTCATTTTCACACTTACTCCCACTCGCAAAATATTATTTTAAGTTTTTGAAAAAATGTTTCAGACATATGTGCCAATCCCGGTATATGCACAAATAAAACAGGACACGACATTTTTCTTAACATACAAAAATATGCCTCATTACACAAATATTTAGTCGGGATATCTGAAGCACAATACCGAATATTGTTTTCGGCTGCCAAGTGTATATATGGTGCCATATCAAAGGACGTATGTATTACCTGTCCATCCTTTTGTGCTACACTTTCAAATCTTATACATTCAGATAACTTTTTATCTACTCCAAACATAACAACTTTTTTATATTCTTTTTTCAATATATCTATATCACGATATACTCCTTCAAAAGAGTTGGTAAGGAATAAATGATCCCCTTTCATAGAGTCTACAAGTTTGAATGATGAATTATTTTTTCCCTTGAAACCCACATATAGTATTTTATCTGTTTCTTGTAACATTTGGAAAGCACCTCTATATTATTCCAAAATGTCTAAACGCCTGCATAATCGCTTCTTCCTTCTCCGGCGTACATTTTGGTTGTCTTGTATTATCAGATTTAGACAGATTAAAGTTCTCCCCCACATCCAATCCATCATAATTTCCGATATACTCAAATCCTTATTATCTTAAAACTATATTTTTTCAGATTATATTGATTCCCGAACAAATGTTTGATATAATATATCCGGTGCTACCCTACACGGTAGGCGGTTAGCCTCCACCAGAGAGTTTTAGCTCTGTTTACATAGAAATCCTTCCCGGAAATCTATCAAGGAGGTTTTGTGCTTATGCTTACAACAGAACTGTTTATAGCCATTATCAGCTTATGTATTACCTGCTTTGCTCTTGGTTATGCCATCGGTTCTAAGAGTGAAAAATAAGTACAAAAAGACCGCCCCAGTCTGGTAAACGCGGCGGTCTTTTTGACTTAAACATAATATCAGGCTAACCGTCTATCGGTAGCACTTCTTTATAAATATAATACCATCAAACCGCTGTCATGTCAAACATATATTCAATTAACATAAATCCTACTAAGCGAATTTATCAAGCTCTGTCGATAACCTATTGATAATATTTTTTCCCCCTGTCAATTAAACTTCTATATGTCAAGATTCACAAAATTCACTGTCAGCATATTTTATATTCTCTTACAAATCCGTATTCCCCCACAGAAAAATCCTATGCCACTTTTCGAATTATACCGCGAAACGTCACCTTTCTCAATTATGAATTCGTTCAAATGAAGAATTTACTTTGAAATTTAATCCCACGCTCTAAAGCGCCCGGTCAATTTATAACAAAAAGCAGTCTGTTTCACCTTTATTGAAACAGACTGCCTCAAATAATCAGTTTTTAATATGCCACTTCCGAGCGCCTATCAGACTTGAAGCTTATGCACTCATGCTCCCTGCTTTGCCGATATCGTCCTCTTTAATCTTGCTCCCATACGGCTTAGTATCTCATTAGTTATCGTCCCCGATTCTTCGGCAAGCTGTGAAGCATTGATACATTCGTCTCCCGACCTGCCGATTATTACCGCAATATCCCCAGATTTCACACCGGCAATATCGCTCACATCAACGATGGTCTGATCCATGCATATCCTCCCGATTATCGGAGCCTTTTTTCCAGCTATGAGCACATAGCCCCTGCCCTGTGAAAGCTCTCTTGGAAGACCGTCGGCGTAGCCTATGGACAGAGCCGCTATTTTCATGTCATTTCTGGCGGTAAAAGCCATGCCATAACCTGCACACTCACCGTTATTTAGTTCCCTGACTGATGATACTCTTGCCTTTAACCGGAGCACCGGGAACAGCTTATCCTTCCATGCCTCCTCGTCCTGTGCGGTACTCAACACTCCGTACAGCGCGATACCTACCCGCGCATAATCGCCGCCAAGCTTAGGATAATTAAGTACTCCGTAGCTTGCCGATATGTGCGTTTTCGGGAGGATGTAACCTCTCTCCGTCAATTCCTTTTTCAGTTTTTCGAACTCATCCACTTGTTTTAAGGTGAATTCAACATCCTTCTTTTTAAGGGAGTCATCAGCAGACAGATGTGTAAAAATCCCATCCACCTTCAGATTTTTCATATCCATGATACTGCATATACCATCTATGTTTTCGCTTCGCTCACCAAGTCTGTGCATGCCCGTATCCACCCCTACATGCACATGAAATTTTCTGTGATTCCTTATGCCATAATCATTCAGCCTCACAGCATACTCAAAATCCACTATGGTCTGCGTGATTCCATATTTTGACAATAAACCCCACTCTCGCGGATGTGTATATCCAAGAACCAACAGCATGCCCTTGACCCCGGCTTTTCTAAGCTCAACCGCTTCATCAACGCAGGCGACACAGAAAGAATCTATTCCAAGAGTTTCAAGCTGCTTCGTTATAATAACAGCTCCGTGTCCGTATGCCTGTGCCTTGACCGCCGGCATAAGCTCACAGCCCGCCGGAAGCATATTTTTCAGAAAAGTCACATTATTTTTAAGCGCCTCCATATCAAGCTCAATCCATGCTCTGTCCTTTTCATATCCTTCGCTCTCCAAAGCAGTGCGTCCGTCGCTGTTCCTGCAAAATTTATTTACCACCACATTGACAAGCCATGCCGCGAATACGCTCACTGCACTTACCACAAAGAAGTTTAACAGACTGTTGCCGACCACATGCACCGCTGCAGGAACCAGCTTTGCCGCCGCCCTCAAAATGACAATAATCGCGGGGTGAAGAATGTATATCCACGTTGAAAGCCTGCGAAGCTGCTTTTTAGGCTCCATCTCAATATCAGACAAAAGCTGATACAGAAATATCATCACAGCCGGGAGGAAAACATACATGCTGTCATGCCTCTGCATACCGTTTACGTGAAGCGCAAAGCCCTCCACCGTCATTAAAATGAATGACAACAGCAACCCAACAAGCCTTCCGGCGCCGGATATTTTTTTACTGTATTCCTCCGACCGGATTCCAAGCACAAGAAATACCGGTGCGAAAAAAAATCCGTTCCGCGTATAAGAAAACACCCTGAACATTGCATTGTATATTACATTGAGTGCCGGCACCTTGACTGTAAGCCCATAATAGCTGTCACCCAAAAGCCCCACAATGTAAAGCACAACCGCTATCGCCGTCATCATTCCTATGTCAAGCCATCTGCTCATTCCATACACAAGCAGCACCCCGATGATACACGCCGGAAAATACCACAGATGATAGAATGTTCCGTCAAACAAGAGCATTTTCAGCGCACCAAACAGGTCAAGTCCCCTGTAATGTCCTGCATATATACCAATCGGAATATAGATAATTATTGAAATTATATACATAAAAAAAAGCTTTTTAATATAATTCCATATTTTTGAGGCATCTGGTTTATTTTTCCTATTTTGATTGTAGAAATCCGACAGAATGTACTGTCCTGTAACCATGAAAAAGAATGGCACCGCAACTCTCGCCACAATCCGCGTCACAAAGAAATCAAGATTTTCACTAATACCCGAAAATGGCGATGTGTGTATGGATATCACAAGAAGTGCCGCGATAATCCTGAATATATCAAGCCCTCCGCTTTTTTGCTTCTGTGACATAGCCTTCCTCTTTTCCGGTAGTTTTTCTGAGCCATTCGATATATTCCTCAAGAGTTATTTTTCTCTCAGCTATAGCCTTGGCATGCTCAACTCCCACATATCTGAAATGCCACGGCTCATGCCCGATATGCGTGACTGCCTCCCCGCCCTCAGGATAGCGCTCTATGAAACCATAGTCTGCCGCCATATCGCGAAATGTCTGGCATATCCCGGTGTACGGAAAATCCGGGCGGATGAAGTCGACCTTATCCTGCCTAAGTCCAAGGTCTATGGCAAGTCCGGTCTGATGTTCACTGTGCCCCGGAACAGCCACATATTTTTCGGTAAATTCAAGCCCGCTGTCGACCACACTGTCATCCCAGATTTTCTGCTGCTGCGCCTGCGAACGGTATCCACTCACGGGCACAATATATTTCCATCCATCAATCGCTTCCATAAGCTTGTTTAGCCAAGCCGCAGCCTCACTTTCAAGCAGCACACTCTCTCCCCACGGCGAAGCACCTATATCCTCCAGCCCCAAAAAGCGCCCGCTCACGCCATTTAACCCATGCTTATCATTTACAAGCACCAGCCTGCCACACTGCGCCTGCTGTACCGGCATAATCACTCTCTTCATATACTGTCTCTCCTTATCACCAATTAGAAGCTTAGGTAATTACGAAACTCAAAATTACACAACGTCCGGCTGTCACACACTGAGTTTCGTAATTACCTAAAATAGAACTAAGTGCCTACAAAGCCTGCCCCAGAATCCTGTCAATTACCTCTTTAAATTCAATTCCGGCAGCCCTCATCATCCCCGGATACCTGCTGTGCTCCGTAAATCCCGGAATGGTGTTGACCTCGTTAAAGACTATCTCACCCTCATTTGTGAGAAACATATCTACACGCGCAAAGCCCGAACATCCCAACGCCCTATATATTTTCCGGGCTGTAGCCTTTATCCTCTGTGCGGTCTCTCCGTCCACACGCGCCGGCACATGAATTTTCGATGTCTTGAGTGTATATTTTTCGGTAAAATCAAAGAATCCTTCTGAAAGCTCAATCTCATCAACCTCTCCGACAATCAGCTTGTCCGTTCCAAGCACGGCACAGCCAACCTCGAAGCCATCTATATTTTCCTCTATAATCACGCTGTCATCGTACTCAAAAGCCTTCTTTACAGCGGCGCACAGCTCGCTGTCCTTGCACACCTTGGTTATTCCGAAGGATGAGCCCGCCTTCACCGGCTTGACAAAAAGAGGAAAGCCCACAATATCGGCGAACTTTGCAACCGCTTCCATAGCATTTTCACTGTTCACAACCATCGCCTTCGGAACTCTCACTCCTGCCTCTCCAACCAGTCTGTGCGCTCTGTCCTTGTCCATGCACAGCGCGGAGGCAAGTATTCCACAGCCCGCAACAGGTATGCCTGCAACCGACAGACATCCCTGCACCGAACCGTCCTCACCGTTCTTGCCATGCAGTACCGGCAGAGCGGCGTCTATTTTTATATAGCTTGTTGTACAATTATCTATGATAACAAGCTCATGCCTGCTCCTGTCCGGTGATATGACCGCCCTCCTACAGCTCTCATTCCACCATGAATCATTCTCTATATTCTGAACATCACCATCGTAGTAATACCAGTCACCAGCCTTTGTGATTCCGACAAGCACAGGCATATATTTATCCCTGTCAATATTTCTTATCACAGCCGCAGCCGACTGCAGCGACACCCCATACTCCGGTGAACATCCCCCGAATATCACAAGCACATTCTTAATACCTGATTTCCTATCCATACTCTTTCCTCATTTCCATATATTCTAAAACGGGCTTTTTAATCAGCTTCCGATGTCAAAACATGCTTAGTAAACTTAACTGTGTACAACGTGTTATATATATACATATCACGACTTTTGGGA
>DNFT01000119.1:9474-25397 GCA_003486385.1 Eubacterium sp.
GTTCTTAGAACATCTTGCTTCGTACAAAAAAGCGCCCCGCTCCGATACAATAAATGTACCAGAACAGAGCGCCCCATATATTCGGCAATGCTATTAAATTTCTTATGATTTTCCCATGAAATTCTTACGATTTTATGACGGAAGCGTCAGAGTGAACACTATCTTTTCGTCCGCACTCGCCGCCTCTATGGTTCCGCCGTGAAGCTCAACAATCTCTTTGGCAATCGCAAGCCCCAGTCCTGAGCCTCCCGTGGAGGTGGAACGCGACGAATCCACCCTGTAAAACTGCTCAAAAATCCTCGCAAGCTTCTCTGGAAGTATCGTCTTTCCAACATTGCTCACTACAATCCGCACATTGTCATTGTCCCTCTTCATCGAAAGAATTATCTTCGTGCCATTGTAACTATAGTTTATGGCATTTCTTAGCAGATTGTCGAACACTCTCTCAAGCTTATCCCTGTCGCACATGATATTTACATTGCTTTCCAGCTCCGTGACAATCTCTAACTCCTTATCCGCAAGCAGCGGTCTGAACTCAAATGCTATCTGCTCAAGCATCATCGACAGGTTCGTGTTCTCCATGTCAAGTGTGAGCGTTGTAAGGTTGAACCTTGTTATGTCAAAGAAATCGTTGATAAGCTCCTCTAGCCTCTCAGCCTTTTCAAGCGCAATCCCGGTATACCGCGCCCGCGTGGCGGCGGATATGTCCGGTTCATCAACCAGAAGGTTCAGATATCCTATGACGCTTGTGAGTGGTGTCTTTAGGTCATGCGCCAGATACACAATGAGGTCATTTTTCCTCTGCTCTGCGGCTCTGGCAATCAGTTCATTTTTTACCGACTGCTCGCGAAGCATATTCAACTCGTCCTCAACATTTCTCATCGCCTTTGGAAGCACAATCACCTCGTCCTTGTTCTCAAGCATCTGCCCGGTGGCGTCTATTATGTCATCTAAATACTTTAACGGCTTGCTCATAAAATAGTACGTCAGCATGACTATTCCGGCTGCATAGAATCCAACCACGGACGCCATGAAATATTCCTGCACAAATATACCGATATAGTACAGCGGAGTAGTCCGCCACGATATTTTTATTGCAAGCTGTATCCCGGCAAGACCAAGCACAACATATAAAACCGTATATATAATAAGTGCCAGAAAATACTGCCATACCAGTGTGCGCGAAACACGGCTTCTTATGGCACGCCTTTTCTTATTGTTATTATCAGCGTTATTTTTATTGTAATTGTTATTGCTATTCAATCTTGTATCCAACCCCCCAGACCGTCTTTACGAACCTTGGCTTTCTTGCCGGCTCATTGAGCTTCTCGCGAAGTCTGGCTATATGCGCCATGACCGTGTTGTTGTTGTCCAGATACTTCTCACCCCACACTGCCTCGAACAGCTCCTCCGATGACACAACCTTTCCGCGGCGTTCACACAGATACCACAAAATTGAGAACTCTATAGGTGTTAACGATAACTCCTTTCCGTTCAAGGTGCACAGATGGCTCTCCTTTTCTATATGCAGGCTGCATATATCGTACTCCTCTGTCTGCTTGTTCTCAACCACTCCTGTACTGTTGTTGTACCTTGTGTACCTCCTTAGCTGCGTCTTGACTCTCGCAACAAGCTCCAATGGGTTAAACGGCTTAGTTATGTAATCATCAGCGCCCAGTGTAAGCCCTGTTATCTTGTCCATATCTTCAACCTTCGCCGTAAGCATAATTATGGGATAAAAATGCTCCTCCCTTATATGTCTGCAAAGCGTGAAACCGTCCATATCAGGCATCATCACATCAAGTATGGCAAGTGAAAGCTCCTCATGCCGCACGCATTCAAGAGCCTCCGTTGCACTGTAGAACTTAAACACGTCATAACCCTCATTCTTTAAATAGACCTCCACAAGATCCGCTATCGCCGCCTCATCATCGACAATCATTATCTTTTCCTGCAAATCGTGTTCCCTCATTTCTTTCACGTATTATATGTCTATTGCAAAGCATATACTTCAGCCGAACAATTACTTCATTCTGCTGTTTTGCTGCCGACTATAGGTATACTTTTGTTTTTCACTTTCTATGTTAATTTTTACAACTGACAATGTCAATCCTTTTATATAACCAACTTATATCTCTGTCAAATCTAAAAAAGGATACTTGAAAATTACACTCATCAATGCTTATTCTTTCCGGCATTGGATATATGTGTAAGATTCAGGTATCCCTTTATCATCAATTTCTTATCATATTCATTTGTAAGTTTGTAATCAAGAACCACCACAATGGCTCCACCTGATTGTCAATGATATTCGCAATCCGCTTTGCTGCCTGCCCATATAAAATCGATGCTTCGCATTTATTTTATAAAATATCGATATACTCCCCATTTAATGCCTTGTTCATGCTTCTGACTGCACAGAATTTTCCGCACATTGAGCAGCTATCCTCCTGCTCAGGTGCACGGCTGTCGCGGATAGCCATTGCCGTCTGAGGGTCTATTGAACATTCCCACTGCTTCTCCCAATCAAATGTACGTCTTGCATCCCCCATCGCATCATCTAAATCCCTCGCATGAGGTATCTTTTTTGCAATATCTGCCGCATGTGCAGCAATGCGTGAAGCGATAATTCCCTGCTTCACATCATCGACATTAGGTAACGCGAGATGTTCAGCAGGTGTAACATAACAGAGAAATGCAGCTCCTGAGGCGGCAGCGATAGCACCTCCTATTGCAGATGTTATATGGTCATAACCCGGAGCTATATCTGTCACAATAGGCCCTAACACATAGAAAGGTGCACCCATGCATATAGTCTGCTGAATCTTCATGTTTGCCTCAATCTGATCCATAGGCATATGACCCGGCCCTTCAACCATAACCTGAACATCCTTCGCCCATGCACGCTTTGTAAGCTCGCCAAGACGGACTAATTCCTCTATCTGGCATACATCACTTCCATCTGCAAGGCATCCCGGTCTGCATGCATCTCCAAGGGAGATTGTAACATCATATTCACGGCAGATATCAAGAATATCGTCAAAATATTCATAAAACGGATTTTCCTCACCGGTCATGCTCATCCACGCAAATACCAGTGAGCCTCCTCTTGAAACAATATTCATCTTTCTCTTGTGCTTCTTAATCTGCTCTATAGTCTTTCTGGTAATTCCGCAATGAAGTGTAACAAAATCAACCCCATCCTGTGCATGCAGCCTTACAACATCTATGAAATCCTTCGCTGTAAGTGTCGCCAGATCCCTCTGATAGTGAATAACACTGTCATATACCGGAACCGTTCCTATCATCGCTGTGCACTCAGATGTAAGCTTGCGGCGGAACGGCTGCGTATTTCCATGAGAGGATAAATCCATTATTGCCTCTGCCCCCATGTCAACCGCTGCCTGTACCTTCTTCATCTCAACATCATAATCCTTGCAGTCGCGTGATACTCCAAGATTCACATTTATCTTGGTTCTGAGCATTGAACCGACACCATTAGGGTCTATGCAGGTATGTAATCTATTTGCACATATTGAGACCTGTCCCTTGGCAACCCACTCTCTTATCTCCTCCTCTGTACGATACTCCTTCTTTGCCACAATCTTCATCTCCGGAGTTATAATTCCCTTTCTTGCTGCCTCCATCTGTGTTGCGTATTCTCTCATTTTAACTTTTCTCCTATTTCTATAATTATGATTTGCAATTGCAATTTTCTGCCTTTATGCCTATTATAAAGTTCTCCGGGCAGGGACTTGAATGACCCCTCCCTAATACCACAAAGAACCGGTCCCAATGACACAGCCATGGTCAAGCGGTCCTGAGCCATGTCCAAGATCGAGCATTGATGCAAGCGCATGTGAAATATATTCCTTAGCCCTTGCCACTGAATCAGTGAGACTATAGCCTTTGGCAAGATTTGAGGCGATGGCACTTGAAAGTGTGCAGCCTGTTCCGTGAGTGTTAGGATTGTCGATTCGTTGACCCTCAAACCATGTGATTTTATCATCCTCAAACAGTAAGTCATTTGCATCGCTCACGCTGTGTCCTCCTTTCAGGAGAACTGCACAGCCATAGCTGTCATATATTTTTCGTGCTGCATTTATCATGCCCATATTATCTGCTATTGGCATACCTGATAAAACCTGTGCCTCCGGAATATTAGGTGTGATGACTGCAGCAAGCGGAAAAAGCTCCTGTATCATTGTTCCTACTGCCTCACTCTTCATAAGCGATGAACCACTTGTCGCTACCATCACAGGGTCAAGCACAATATTCCGCGCCTTGTAATGCCTTAGTCTGTCCGCAATCACAGTAATCAAGTCTTCCGATGAAACCATTCCTATCTTAACCGCATCCGGAAAAATGTCTTCAAATACCGCGTCAAGCTGTTCCTTTAAAAAATCCGGTGTAGATTCCTGAATTGCCCGTACACCCATGGTATTCTGTGCTGTCATTGCAGTGATTGCACTCATGGCATACACACCATTGGCAAGCATTGTCTTTATATCTGCCTGAATACCTGCACCACCACTTGAATCACTCCCGGCAATCGTGAGTGCAGTTTTCAGCTTCTTTATCTCCATTTTTCCTATACCTCCTTAAAGTTACCTAAGCCAAGTTCCACTGCTCTGCATTTAAGTTCTTCCACTGCAAGCTTAGGGTTTCCTGCTTTCATAATCGCGGACACTGCACATATACCTGCTATCGGAATCCCCTGCAAAATATCAATATTATTCTTATTAAGTCCGCCAATCGCATTCACCTTAATCGGAACTGCTGCACATATATCTCTAAGGGTATCTGTGGATGTAAGCACGGTCTTGACCTTCGTTGTTGTCGGATATATCGCACCTACTCCAAGATAGTCTGCTCCCTGATCATATGCCTCTACAGCCTGCGGCACAGTTTTCGCTGTCGCTCCTATGATAATACTGTCTCCAAGTATTTTTCTCGCAATATATACCGGCATGTCACTCTGTCCAAGATGTACCCCTTCAGCATCAACTGCCATCGCTACATCTATTCTATCATCAATTATAAGTGGCACATTATATTTTTTTGCAATAATATGTACCTTATCAGCCAGTAGAATATATTCCCTGGTTGTCCTGTTCTTCTCCCTGAGCTGCATTATATTCACTCCGCCCTGAAGTGCCGACTCGACCCTCCACATGAATTCATCTTCAGCAAAGCCTGTACTATCCGTTATAAAATAAATCTTAGTATCAAAATCTTTTCCACTGCCCATAATCAAAGCCCTTTCTTAATGATTGACAAAATAATCTTTTCCTCAGCTACCGGCATTCCTGCTAATTCACTTCGATATATTCATCCACCTGTCCATGCGTAAGCGTTGTAAGATAATCCATAAGCCGCACCATAAATGTTCCGTTCCCTTCATCTGTCTGTGCAAGCTGCCCGCATATTCCAAGCACCACACATGCAGTCATGGCCGCCTCAAGTCCGCCTGACTGCAATATACCGGTCTGCGATAGGTATGCTGCGCACAATGATCCAAGCATACAACCTGTTCCAGTTACACTTGCCAACTGCCTTGTTCCATTTTTTATATGTATAAGTTGCTTTCCATCTGTAACAATATCCGTTTTCCCACTTGCAAGGATTGTTGTGTTGTATTTTTCCGCCAACGTCATCGCTGCTCTATCTATACTGCCAATATCAATCTTTTCATCCGCATCGACTCCTGCACTGCTATACATATCACAATACAGTGCGTTTATCTCCGAATAGTTTCCCTTTATTACTTCCGGAATACCTATATTTAAAAGCTCATTTGTATAATTTCTTCGAAGATTAGAACACGCAACCCCCACCGCATCTAACACAACAGGAATATTCTTTTCCTTTGCGGCAGCAAGTGAAAGCTTCATAGCTTCCATGCGCACATCGGTTATATTCCCAAGATTCAACAAAACCGCCTGTGCCGTAGAAGTTATCTGCCTGACCTCTTTAGGATGTTCTGCCATTATAGGACGAGCTCCTATCGCCAGCAGTGCGTTGGCGCACTGGTTTATGGATATCGGATTTGTTATACAATGTATGAGCGGCATGTTGTCTTTAACTTTATTTCTTATACATTTTATCTGATTCTTCAAAGCATACGCTCCCTTTCATTTCTTCCAATTTAGATATTTGTGGGATACAGATTCATAAACCTTTCAAGCTACTTACACTGCACCAGTCACCTGTGCATCCTTTTCCTTTACCTGTCCAATCTTCTTCACAACCAGATAAATTACCGCTGCAAGCATGAAGCCGACTACTGATACATACGGAAGATATCCCCACACAACTCCTGTAAGATCTAATGCCTTCTCCACAAAAGCAATCACAACGAATGCAACGGCTCCAAAAGCAGCTATTGTAAATGCATTGGATATAATTCCGCTCTTATAGCTGTAGCTCTTCGAGGCAAGCATATTCTGAATGTTGGTGAGCATTCCATTATCCGCAAGCTTACGAAGAAACGCATACGCAATACTTCCTCCGATCAATGTCCCGCATATAAATGAAGGCACATAGAATAACCAGGAAAGTCCTTCTCTTCCCCAGATAAACGTCATGACAGGATATGAGACAATCGCACCGATAATGCCTGTTCCAATAACCTCACCAAGAACGGCGCAGATCAGCTTTCCCTTTGATATTCTGTAAAAAACTCCCGACAAAAATGCCCCGAATACTGCTCCTGTAAGTGCTAACGGCGGAATACCCATTGTTATCATTCTGATAATTCCTATCAGTGTTGCACAAAGAAGTGAATACCATGGTCCTAAAAATACAGAACACACAATATTGATAAAATGCGCCATTGGACACATTCCCTCAACCCTCAGAATCGGTGAGATAACAACTCCCAGTGCTACAAGCATTGACAATACCACCATTTTTAAAAGACCCTTTTTCATTTTCATTTTCTCCTTTGAAAATATTAATATAAAATAAAAAATAGCGGAAGCTCCTAATCCGGTCGCTCCCGCCAAAAATATACATAAAAACATAATACAAGCATATCCCTACGTTGGCATTACCCAAATCAGGTTACCGGTCGAAGGTCATACCTTCCTCTCAGCCTGTCACACAAGCTCCCGTTTGTCTATTTTTTAACTATCATATATAAATAATTGGAAAAAATCAAGCATTTATATCAAGGATATTTTATTTTAGTACTTATTTCTCATTGAAAACAATCTTCCATCAAATCCCGGAATGCTGACCCCTGAACACTCACATGCTTAACTCATCTGCATATACTGATACAAATTATGTTTTCATAACAGAGGTTTTCATGCTCATAAAAAAAGAACGCTTTCATTTTGCACAGGAGGAGGAAGGGCAGCTCATGGTCGACGTGACCGACCGCGTGAACAACCGCCCCATCGACGGTGCAAGCGTGTCCATATCCTACGTCGGCGACCCACAGGATACGCTTGAGCAGCTCACGACCGACTCTAACGGCATGACCGAGGAGATTGACCTTGCCGCACCGCCGCGAAGCTACAGTGAATACCCATTATCAGATGTCCAGCCTTACTCCGAATATAATCTCATCATCACGGCTCCGGGGTATGAGCCTACCACTATATCAGGCTCTGAGATATTCTCAGGTGAGCTGTCCATCCAGCCTGTAAGGCTTAATCCTGTACTTCCAAACGCATCAGCAAGTGTAATTAATATCCCCGCAAACACACTATGGGGTGTATTTCCTCCGAAAATTCCCGAGGACGAGATAAAGCCGGTACGAAGCTCCGGTGAAATAGTGCTCAGCCGTGTTGTCATTCCCGAGTACGTCGTTGTCCATGATGGTGTCCCATCCGACTCCTCCGCCACAGACTACTATGTGCGCTATGCTGACTATATAAAAAATGTAGCGAGCAGTGAAATCTATTCTACATGGCCTGAAGCCACTCTCCGCGCAAACATCACGGCAATAATGTCCTTCACTCTCAACCGTGTGTACACGGAGTGGTACAGGAACAAGGGCTATGACTTTACGATAACCACCTCAACGGCGTATGACCACAAGTGGGTATATGGGCGCAATATCTTTGACAGCATATCCCGCATCGTCGATGAAATATTTGCCAGCTATGTCTCCCGCCCGAATGTAAAACAGCCGATACTCACACAGTACTGCGACGGCAAGCGCGTATCCTGCCCTAACGCGATGAGCCAGTGGGGAAGCAAGGCTCTGGGCGATGACGGCTACAGCGACATAGAAATCCTGCGCTACTACTACGGAAGCTCCGCCTACATCAACACAGCCGAGGAAATCAGCGGTATCCCCGCCTCCTACCCCGGCTACGAGCTGACCATCGGCTCCTCCGGTGAGAAGGTACGCCAGCTTCAGGAACAGCTCAACACCATCGCCAACACCTATACCAGCATACCTAAGGTTGCCGTGGACGGAATCTACGGTGAGTCCACGCAGGAGGCTGTAAGACAGTTCCAGAAAATATTCAATCTTCCTCAGACGGGCGTGGTTGACTACCCGACCTGGTACAAAATAAGCGCAATATATGTCGCACTTACAAAAATAGCAGAGCTGCAATAGGCGGCTCTGCTAATCTATATTAGTTAATTAAGAATTGTTATTATTAGTAATAATTTCGGCTCTGTCTTATATAAACAATCATTATAACAAAAAGAAATAGCATCCCCCGACCAAGGCGTTGCTATTTCTTAATGCAATAACTTAGGGCAAATCGGATTTTACATCCGATTCACTTTCTATGATAATTAGACACCGTGGTGCTTGATAAATCAAGCACCCTTTTCTCTCCCAGCCACATACACCGGAACAAACAGCCCGAACAAAAATATTACAAGCACAACCAGCGAAAACGTAAGTGCCACACTCCACTCTTTAATAAAAAGCAGCATAAATATACACCAAAGCGGAACTCCCACCAGCACAGCCGCATTCCATTTCTTAAGTACTACGGTGATAGGCTTCCAGTTCTTATTATTGAAGTACAAGCCCGGCATGCTCATCCTGAACATCCCGTCTGCATATTCACTTATTCTGTTTTCATCGTAATATGAAGGAAGTCTGTCCTTCATAAACAGCCAGATATGGACTCCAAACACTATCCCAAGTATCTCCAATGTGCCAAAGCATGTAATACAGTTGATATACAGCGGATTTCTCTCATTTGCCAATATATAGAACAACAGCACTGCACAGACAATCACCTCTGCCACTGATACAGCCAGAAGCTTAGCAAATATAGGGCCGTTCTTCTTCCTGCGAAGCTTTTTTTCCTCATTGGTCTCCTCGGAAAACATGACCGCCTTTTTCACAAGCCGCTCAACCTCGCTGAATCCAAGCTTCAATTCATCCTTCCTTTCAGCCTCAAGCTTCCTTCCCTGTAATAGCTCCATCACCGTGACATCAAGCGCCTGTGACAGCGGAACCAGAAGCGATATATCCGGAAGACTTAAGCCTCTCTCCCACTTGCTTACCGCCTTGTCCGACACAAAAAGTCTGTCTGCCAGCTCCTTCTGCGTGCAGCCCTTTTCCTTTCGCTGCGCCGCAACAAACGCGCCGAACGCTGCCCTGTCAATCTCATAATTTTCATAGCCTGCATTGCTTCTGTCACAATTTTCATAATTATTACTTTCCATATCTGACATCAGTTCCTTTCGATACATAAATAATGCAGACAAAAGCCGTCGTACATGAAATCTGATATGCCACTGTCAAGTAGACAGTGAGCATATCAATACACAAGTCCGTCCTCCTATTGCTTCTATCTGCATTAAATATATAATAACTATGCTTTTTTCACAACCGACCAGCGGTAGAGTCCCTGTTTCCGGGCATTAGCGAGCTTCAAATCCGCCTCAGTTCAACCCTTGGCAGCTACGCTCTGCATTCCCTAAACCGCCGCATGAAACCAGAACACCTTACAGAACCCACTATCCTGCTCACACTTCATGCAGTGCTTCACTCCTGCGGGAACCACGAAGCACACTCCCGGCTCTAACACAATCTCATCATCCCCGACCATCGCCCTTCCGCGTCCCTCAAGGACGAAGAAGCCCTCCTGGTCATCATGTGCCCCCGCATGAGTAAGGTCATATTCCTCACGCGTGTACACGGATACCCCGCAGCGGCAGCCGTTGACACAGCCGTCCTTCTCACCGATAAGCTCATAGCCCGTGCGTTTACCCATATTTTTTATAACATCATCTAACTTCGCTACAGATATCATATATTTTCCTCTTTATATTTGATGCAGATAATTACAAAACTCAAGTTTTGCGAGCCCCAAGGTCAAAAAGCTAATCGTGCAGGCACGAACGGCTTTTTGACCTTTTGACCCTGATATCATATCATTGTATCACCTCATAATTATTTTCACAAGGCTATTTGCATCATTTATTGCCAATTAATTTTATAAATGACATAATTTTCTTAATCATTCTCGTTCTTTAACTCGTCGATCAGATTATCCTCTTTTACTTTTGTCACCGAATACGCCATCGATATGCCTACCACAACGAACACTCCGGCAACCGCTATCACAATGGCATACCAAGGGATAAAAAAACCAAATGAAAATTCGCCCGAACCGCCATAAACCTCATATATCAAATATGACAGAACTATCGAAGCCGGTGCGGCAAATATTATGGAACGTATACCATAGAGCAGGCACTCGAACACCATCATCTTCTTAATGCCGCTGTATGGCAGCCCGACACTTCTAAGCATCGCAAAATCCCTTCTTCTTAGAGATATGTTTGTTGATATCGTATTAAACACATTTGCGACACATATGAGCGCCATGAGCGTTATAAATCCGTAGGAAAATACATTTATGAGAACAAGAAGGTTCTTGCGCTGATTGATATATTCATACGGGTCGTAGAAGGAATAGTCACTTGCATTATAGCCCGCCTCAGTCAGTTTTTCCTTCACACTTGCAACCATCTTATCATGCACGTCCCCATCCTGCGTTATGAAGAAGTACTGTGTACCTGCCCTCTGCCCCATCGCATTATATTTGGAACTGTAAGGAAAAAGCAGCACAATCTGATAGCCGAAGCTCTCAAATGTGTACGGCAGCTCTCCGACTATTTTTCCGACCGGTATCTGTATCGGCTCTTCATCTTCCGCGCATTTTACCGTAATGATTTTTACATTCTCATTTACTAAATCGTAATTTGCGTTGTAACGGCGGTACTTGCCCGATTCACTGTCATACTGATATTCCACAGTGTTTACCGTATTCTTTAATATTACCGGAGCGTTCTCATAGTCCTTAAACTCATCGTCCGTTATTCCAAGCTCATCAAGGCATTTACCGTACTGTTCATCGTCTATAAACAACGCCATCGCGTTCTCAACGAATCCGCCCGAACTACCAGTATGATAAGTGCCGGCTTCCACCTCCAAATCCTCATCATCAATCAATCCACCGTTTTCTGCCCTGTACCGCAAATAGCTGTCGCTGATATCCTCTTTATCCGATATTATGCTATAATTATAATTCCATGAACAGTATGAAGCGTCGAGCACGCCGTCGGCGCTAAGTATCGCCTCAAGCCTTCCGTCAAGCTTTGCTGTGTCCTCCTCATTTACCGTATATCGCAGATCGTAGTTTCCCACACTTATATTATCTCCGACATAGCCCTTGAGATAGCTGCAGAATGAGCTGGTCACTATGAAAAGCGTAATGCTCATCGACAGTGAAAAAATCGTCACGCGGTACTTTTTCCTGCTCCTGGAAAAATATCTTCTTGCCAACATTCCCGGCATACCGAAAAGCTTCTGCGTAATGCGATACTTTCTGCCGGCATGCCATCTCGAGCGTGGAATTTTTATGTCCTTGTGCTGTCTTATAGCGTCAATGGCGGACACTCTCGTCGCCCTCGCAGCCGGTATGACAGCCGATACCGCAACCGTTATGAGTGAGATGGCAACCGCCGCAAATATCGCATAGACGTTAATCACTAAATTGACCGAATACGGGCTGGTGAGAATATAGTTAAACTTGTTTCCCACAAAATGAAGTGTGATGCCTATACCGATAATTCCGCACACAACGCCTGCCGGAATACCTATGAGTGAAACCATAGCTGCCTCGCCAAACACCATACGTCTAAGCTGTTTTCTGGTAGCCCCGACAGACGACAAAAGACCGAACTGCTTCGTCCTCTCACCGACCGATATTGAGAATGCGCTGTAAATCATAGAAACGGAACCCACAATGATAATCGCCACAAAAATCACGACAAGCAGTGTAAACAGGGCAGCCACATTCTCATACATGATTGAGCCCTCTATGGATATCACAGTATTATTGTAATTCGTAATTCCGCCATCGCCGGTGTCCTCGCCCATCGACCACACCTCTGACAGATATTTCTTTTGCAGACGCACATAAAAGCTGTACTTTGCTGTTGTATCGTCCATCGGCTCACCACAGGTCAGTGCCGTGTAGCCCGGCGCACTGTAGTTTTCAAAGCTTGGTCTATCATAAAAGCCCACAACCGTGTACTCACAGGTTCTATCCGGCACAAGGATTTCCTTGTCCGTGAAAGGATTTTTCTGTGAAAGCTCATATTCCATATCCGGATTTCCGTCCCCGTCGACACCATATCTCTTTCCAAGCTCAAGTACCACCGTGCTGCCAATACTGTATTTCACATTTCCGTTGCTCTGAAGATGATTCGGAAGTAAAATCTCGCCTGAGTTTTCCGGCTGTCTGCCGTAGGTTATATGAACCGGCATGATATCATAAAAATTGTCATCAACACTCTCAAGATATATATACGGTTTGTTCTCATTCTCCGAACCGCTCTGTGCATACCCGAGCACCCTCGCCGCCGCCAGCTTCTCTGCCTTCACACTCTGCGTCCAGCCGGCATACTCATCGTAGCCCTTATACTCAAACCCCACATGCCAGCTTCCGGAGTCATATAACTCCGTCCTGTAAACAAAGGAATACAGACTTATTGTCAGCGTCGTGACCGCTGTAAACATCGCCGTCGATATAATAATTCCTATGATTGTAACCATTGTCCTCACAGGATTTTTTTTCATGCTTTTTAATGTAACCTTATTAAATATATTCAATTTCTTGTCCTCTCGTCCCTCGTAATCCTTCCATCCTCAATCGCTATGATTCGGTCCGCCTGCAATGCTATGTTCTCATCATGTGTTATAATGATAAGGGTCTGGTCATACTTTTTGTTGGACATCTTCAAAAGCTCCACAATCTCCTGACTGTTCTTTGAGTCCAGATTTCCCGTCGGTTCATCCGCAAGCATCACCGACGGCGCATTCATAAGTGCCCTGCCTATGGACACTCTCTGCTGCTGACCTCCTGAAAGCTCATTAGGCAGATGGTGCTTTCTGTCCGACAGCTTGAGCACAGCTAACAGCTCATCAAGTCTCTCAGCATTCACCTTTCTTCCATCCATAAGGACAGGAAGTGTCATATTCTCGACGACATCAAGCACCGGGATAAGATTGTAGAACTGATATATCAGCCCTACCTCGCGCCTTCTGAATATCGCAAGCTGCTCCTCATTTCTCTTATAGACATCCTCATTATTTACGAACACCTTTCCCGAGGTTGGTCTGTCGACGCCGCCCAAAATATGCAAAAGCGTAGATTTTCCCGACCCGGAAGGTCCTATTATCGCCACAAACTCGCCCTTTTCCACCGAAAAAGAAATGCCGTCAAGCGCGTTGACCCGCGCCTCTCCCCTGCCGTATTCCTTTCTTAAATTCTCCACTCTTAAAATCTCCATCAGTCTGCTCCTTAATCATGATACTTTTCAAGCCTAATCCGGCAATCCGTTCCTTATTATGCCTGCACCGCATTAACCTTGCAATATACAAAGCTTTTAACAGCTATAACTATACAATAAAAAAATTACAGCTTGGTGACTGTATTATTACAAATCTGTCACAAAGCTGTATATAATATGACACGCTATATAATTCCTTTATAAAACCTGATTATAAATCTCGCACCACATACTTTTCCATCCGTATTCTTTACATTTTCCGCCTTGACCGTGCCGTTCTGCCCGGCAATGATAGAGCGTGCAAGTGCAAGTCCTATGCCGTAGCTGTCACTCTTATTATTCTTTCCCTTATAAAAACGCTCAAATATATGCTGTATGTCATCAGCATCTATCCCGCTTCCCGAATCCTCTATCACAAGCTCCGTGTGGACAGCATTCTCATAGCCCGATACAGTTATCGTCCCACCATCTGCTGTATGCTCCATGCAATTTTTAAGTATATTGGCAAGTGCCTCACTGCTCCATTCCTTATCTCCGATAAAGCTGCCTCTCACATCAATCCTCGTGGTGATTCCCTTAAGCTCCAGCATTATCTCGACCGGCTGCAGGGCTGCCTTTACCAGCTCTCCGAGCTTTACCTGTGATTTTTGAAGCTTTATCGTCCCCGCATCCATCTTCGCAAGCTTCAAAAGTGAGACAACCAGACCATCAATCCGCTCAAGCTGTCTTCTCATATCGAATATAATGCGGCTTTTCTTTTCCTCGTCATCCTCTTTTTTCAGCGCCTCAAGCATAAGATTGAGTGAGGTGAGCGGTGTCCTTATCTGATGTGATATATCCGCAAGCGCATCGGCAAGCTTATGCTTCTCATCGCCAAGCTGTTCCGCCTGCTGTCTTAGCATTACTGTCATCTTGGCAATCTCATTTCGTAGTATGCTTATATCACCCTCCTCATACTCAGAAAGCATGCCCGCTGCCCTTCCGTGGAGAATCAGGTCTATCTCCTGTGCCATCTTTTCCATGTGCCTGTAGCGTCCTTGCATATCGACAAACCACAGCAAAAATAGAAGTACTCCTTCTATAACCACCGCTATGAACGCCGGCAGCTTAAAAAAATATGCTGCCACTCCAACAATGGCAGTAATGATAACCCCCAATGAAATATACCTTCTGACTTCTTTATTCTTTACCATTCTGCCGCCTTAATTTCTCCCTTTTTACATTATTTACGATGTTGGGGTCAAAACATGTGCCATCTTCCGCCTCAAGCTCCATATCTCCTGACTGCCTCTGTTTTAATTGTTTCTATTTTCCCAGCTTATAGCCCATTCCCCTGACTGTAACTATTATCTTAGGCTGAGCAGGGTTATCCTCTATCTTATCCCGCAATCTTTTTATATACACCGTCAGTGTATTGTCGTTCACAAAATCGCCTGCCACGTCCCATATCTCCTCAAGCAGCCTGCTCCTGGTCAGAAGCCTTCCCTCGCTGTTGATAAATGCAAGCAGCAGCCTGTACTCAAGTGCCGACAGATACAAGTCCTGCCCATTCTTATACACAACACCCTTGTCCAAATCAACCCTTATATCGTCTATGTCAAACAGCTTCTGGCTCTTTCCGCATCTTCTGAGCACACTGTTAATTCTTGACACAAGCTCCCTCGGTCTGAATGGCTTGGCAATATAATCATCCGCACCCAAATCAAGTCCTGTCACCACACTGAACTCATCCCCTGAGGCTGTAAGAAAAATCACCGGAAGCTGCCTCTCCTTCTTTATCGCCGAACAGAGTGAAAATCCATTCCCCTCATTTAGGGACACATCCAAAAGTACAAGGTCATACTCCGACCCCTCAAGCAGCTCCAGCGCCTTTTTCTGTCCGTCCGTATTTTCCACAGTAAACCCTTCAGTGTGCAGAAAATCCTTGAGCGTCCTCACAATCGTCTCATCATCCTCAACCAACAATATCTTTGCCATATATAATTTCCTTTTTATTTTCACAGCTATATTTTCATGTCATCCATTATAGTATACCATAATGTTCCTCTTTGGCAAGTAAAGCGGACATTCGCAATCCGCTTTCGCTGCTTGCTCATGAACGCAGTTCGCATCCCCCTTACCCACCGCTTAGT
>DNFT01000001.1 GCA_003486385.1 Eubacterium sp.
TTTCCATCAGGGCGGTTTCCGTCACGTCTGAAGCCGTTGTCCCTGTTTCCGTCTCTGTTTCCATCAGGACGGTTTCCGTCACGCCTGAAGCCGTTGTCCCTGTTTCCGTCTCTGTTTCCATCAGGGCGGTTTCCGTCACGTCTGAAGCCGTTATCCCTGTTTCCGTCTCTGTTTCCATCAGGGCGGTTTCCATCACGTCTGAAGCCGTTGTCCCTGCTTCCGTCTCTGTTTCCGTCTCTGTTTCCATCAGAACGGTTTCCGTCACGTCTGAAGCCATTATCTCTGTTTGCGCCATTATCCTGTCTGCGATTATCACGTATATCCTTGCGGTCGCTGTTATGAGGATTATATACAGCGGTAATATGTGATTTCTTTTCGGCAGGCTTCTGCTCATTCTTTACCTGCTCATTTTTCGTCTGAGGTGCTGTAGCAACAGCCTCCTGCTTTGCTGCCTGCTCATTTCTTGCAGGCTGTTCCTTTATCTCCTTAGGTGCCTCTGTATTCTGCACTGTTGTACCCTTTCCAAAATGCTTTTTAACCATGTCGATTGCATTATCATCAATGCTGCTCGAATGACTCTTGACATCTACATTTTTGCTCTGTAAATACTCTACTATATCACTATTTTTTAAATTCAATTCTTTCGATAATTCATATATTCTCATTTTAGGCATCAGCATTACCTCCTTCAATTATTTCGACCTGGGAATCCGATAATTCCCTGCATTTCTTTAACAGCGAATCAGCAAATCCCGTATCGAGAATTGCCAGTGACGCCCTAAACTGCTTTCCCATTGAATGTCCGAGAGTCTCCTTGTCTTTATATATCACAAGCGGAACTCCATAGAATGAACAGGAATCCTTAAATCCCTTCTTCGTCCTGTCCGAGGCGTCATCTGCTATGATAACAAGGCGGGCTTTTCCTGCCTTTATGGCCTTATCCACAGAAAACTCACCACTTGTAACCGCTCCTGCTCTGGTGGCAAGACCTATCATTGAAAGTATTCTATCTTGATTCAATTTTCTCTAACTCCTTTTTAAGTGCTTCATATACATCGGAAGGTATCTGGCACTTAAGTGAGCGTTCCAAGCCCTTCGATTTGATTGCTTTGTTAAGACAATTCATATCTGCGCAGATATATGCACCTCTTCCGTTCTTTCGACCGGTCGCATCAAGAAGAATCTCTCCCTCCTGTGTCTTTATTACCCTGAGCATGGACTTCTTGTCTTTCATTTCACCACAGCCCAGACACTGCCTTTGTGGTATTTTTCTGGTTACAGCCATAACATCACGCTTTCTATCAATAAAATACTAATACTGTGGGGATTACTGCTCCTCTGTCCCGGAAGCCTCATCCTCATAGTTATCATCCTGTGAATATTCATCCTCCTCGTACTCATCGTTATAAGGATTCATGTAATCTTCACCAAGCTCCTTCATCTGTGACTCACTCTTTATATCAATCTTAAAGCCTGTAAGCTTAGCTGCAAGTCTTGCGTTCTGTCCTTCCTTGCCGATTGCAAGTGAAAGCTGGTAATCAGGAACAACAACTCTTGCCGTCTTAGCCTCATCATCTGCGATAACAGATACAACCTTAGCCGGGCTTAACGCATTCTCAATCAGATATGCCGCATTCTCATTCCATGCGACAATATCAATCTTCTCACCGCCAAGCTCCTCAACAACGGCGTTAACTCTTGCTCCGTTGATACCTACACAAGCTCCTACAGGATCTACATCAGGATTACTTGACCATACTGCTATCTTAGTTCTTGAGCCTGCCTCTCTTGCCACATTCATAATCTCGACTGTTCCATCACGGACCTCAGCAACCTCAGCCTCGAAGAGTCTCTTCACAAGCTCCGGATGTGTTCTTGAAACTAAAATCTTAGGTCCCTTGTTTCCGTTCTTTACCTCAAGCACATATACCTTGACACGGTCATTAGGCTTAAAGGTCTCACCCCTCACCATCTCGCTCTCGTTGAGTGTTGCGTCAACCTTGCCAAGATTGATGATAACATTCTTCCCGACATAGCGCTGTACAACACCTGTCACAACTTCCTTTTCCTTGCTGCTGTACTGGTCAAAAAGAACATTCCTCTCCTCCTCACGGATGGTCTGGAGAATGACATTCTTTGCAACCTGTATTGCAATACGTCCGAAATCCTTCGACTTAACCTCAATATTTACCATATCTCCGATGTCATACTTAGCGTTAATCATCTTAGCATCAGCAAGGCTTATCTGTGTTGTGTCGTCTGTCACATCATCGACAACCTCTTTCTCGGCGATAACCTTGAAATCACCTGTCTCCCTGTTGATTGTCACCTTAAAATTATCTGCCTTTCCAAAGTGATTCTTGCAAGCTGTAAGAAGTGAAGTCTCTATAGCCGAAAGTAACTTCTCCTTGCTTATCTCCTTCTCCTTCTCAAGCGCATTAAGTGCTTCAATTAATTCCTTGTTCATCATATCCTCCATTTCTGACCATATTATCGCTATAATGTCAATGATATACGCAATCCGCTCCGCTTCCTGCCCATATAAAATTGATATTTCACATCTTAAATTTTTATAGACTGTCTGTTTTTAAAAATCGAATGCAAGTCTTATGAGTGCAAGTGCTGCCCTTTCGTAGACAGCGGTTGTGCCATCCTCATGCTCTATTGTAACCGTACTGTCATCAAATGCTGTAAGAATACCGCGGTCCTCCTTCACCTTGTTGACCGCCTTGTAGAGTCTTAACTCAACCTCATTGCCAATATTCCGCTTAAAATCCTTATCCTTCCTGAGCGGTCTTAAAAGTCCCGGTGAGCTGACCTCAAGAATGTACGCATCATCAATGAAATCTTCCTTATCAAGTAAATCGGAAAATGCCCTGCTCACAAGCTCGCAGTCATCCACCGTGATTCCGCCCTCCTTGTCAATATAAGCTCTAAGGTACCAGCTGCTGCCTTCCTTCACATACTCAACATCAACCAGTTCAAAATGATTAGCCTCTATTATAGGAGTAATCATTGCCTCGGCCCTCGCCTCATATTCCTCTCTTCTTGCCATAATGTCCTTTCCTGTTAAAACACATCCACCTGGGGCTTCCCATAAAATAGAAAACCCTAAAGTAAAACGAAAGAGTGGGTTCACACCCACTCTTGCCAGTCAACATGTATCATAAATCAGTTAATACTATATCACACTATTCTATAGAATGCAAGCACTTTTTTATCCTCTGTTCCACTGTGCCCACTTTTTCCTATATTCCTCGGCAGTCATGCCCTCATTTTCAATAAAAAGGTGTCTGAACAAATCCGTGTTCATTATACCTGATTCAACCACTATCTCCTTCACCGGCTTTACCGAAAATCTTAAAAGCTCCTTGGCACAGTTAAATCTTCTGTTGAGAATATAGTCGCACAGGTCAATTCCGTACTTGTCCTTGAACTGCCTGTTTATGGCTATCTCATCCATGCCGTATTCACCGCACACGCTCTCAAGCAGATCCTCCTCCTTGAACCTGGCATTTACAGATTCGCGGATACTGTTGAGTATATCCGGATTGAGCTTCTTATTGTCCTCGTTGATAATCTCAACAAGCATGGTTGTGACAAGATTAGTGAGCAGATTATGGCTTACATACTCACTTGTAATGTCCTTCTCATCCTGATTAGACATAACCTCATCAATAATGCCACTGTATTTCTTTATATCTGCTGCCTTAAAGACAGGCGAACCTCCATTTTTTTCAAGGAATATTCCATAATAATCCCTAAGCAGTGCCCCATCCATGTGAACCCACATAAGCTCCCACTGTGAATCATCTCCGCTGCAATGCTCATAGCTTCTGCGGCAGTCAATAAAAGCACAGTCCCCGGCCTTTACACTGTAATCCTTCCCATCAAATGACACTCTTCCGTTTCCTGACATAACAACCATAAAAAGATAGGATTCCAGGTTGCTTCTGCTGCTTACATGAGGCTTGATGCTTTTAAGCTTTCCGGTCTCCTGTACATATATAAGCTTCTTTCTTGCAAATTCACTCGGAGTGTGAAGGTATCTTTTTGAACTTGTCATCTCATTGGTATCAAATAATGCTTCCTCACTCAAGCTTTTCACCTCCTGTCCTCTCACGCCAGTAATCAAGTATTTCCCTTATGGTCTGATTCAATGGAATATCCGGCTTCCATCCCGTCTGTTCATTTATCTTGGTGATATCCGCCTCTATAACCGGGACATCAACCGGTCTTATCTTATTCTGGTCAACCTTTACTTCTATATCAGCGCTCGACATTCCTATTATCATGTCAAGCATTGCTCTTATCTCTATAGCATTTCCACTGCCGACATTGTAAGTCTCACCTGCCCTGCCTTTAAGCGAAAGCAGTCCATAAGCTCTCGCAACATCCCTTACATCCGTAAAATCTCTCCGCGCCGCAAGATTTCCCACATACATAACCGGCTCCCTTAATCCGTTCTCAATCTCCGCAACCTGCTTGCAGAAATCCGACACCACAAATATCGGTGACTGTCCGGGACCGACATGATTGAATGCCCTCACAAGCATAATCTCCATATCATAAGCCTTAGAGTATATAGTTCCAATCATATTCTGGCACACCTTCGTGGCAGCATATATATTTCCCGGACGCAGCATGGTAGCCTCGCTTATCGGTGTCTCATCCTCCAGAATATGTCCGTATTCCTCGCCGGAGCCAATCAAAAGCACCCGCGGCTTATAGTACAGCTCCCTGACTGCATCCATCAGATTCACACTTCCCTTGATATTCACATCTATAGTGAGCGCAGGCTCCTTCCACGCCACACTCACCGAGCTCTGTGCAGCCAGATGATATATATAGTCCGGTCTGACCGCGAACAGCAGTTCAACTATGTCATTCTTATTCAGAATATCAAGTTCATAAATCCTCTCCCCAAGAAACAGCAATTCATCCTGTGTCTGTGTACCGGGAAGCTTGGTTGCATATACTTCCATGCCAAATTCATTTTGCAGGCAGCCAGCCAGATAACTCCCGACAAAACCACCCGCACCTATAATCAATGCCTTTTTCATATCAATTCCGCTTCCTTATTGAATTACTCAAAATGCTTGTGCGTGTACAGATGCTCCTGACAGAATTCATAGTTACCATTACACTTAGAGCAGTAACGGAAGACAAGATTATCCCCATCCTTCTCAGTTCTTCCACAGATAGCACACTTATGCTTAGTTCCGTTAGGAGCTGCCGCTGCCTTGACGTTTTTCTTGTAGACATACCTGCGGTGCATTTCCTTAGGGGCGAATCTTTTCATATTTCTTGTTCCGAAATAGAACAGAATAAAATTAAGCACGGATACAATGATGCTCACTCTCGTAGCCCATATAAGCTGTGACGCATACTGGACTCCAGCCGCACCATAGGCAGCGGAGTAAAGGCTCTTGTATTTTCCGACAGCAATAAATTCATAACCCATATAAATCACATCTATAATCGCAAGCCACTTAATCTTAATAGGAATAACCATCATAAAGTACACCTGGACATCAGGAAAGCATACTGCAAATGCAAGAAAAGATGCCATATTGATATAGTATGTGCTCGGGCTCATGCTGATTCCTGTAATCCAGTAGACTATCATTGTACTGATTGTCATAAAAAATATACCGGAAAAGACATAGCAGTTATAGCGGAAGCTTCCCCAATATTTCTCAAGCGAAGAACCTATAAAATACTGGAACATAAACATAAACAATATAAAGAAGGAAAAGCTCTCGGGAACCGTACATACCCACGTTATAAGTCTCCACACCTGCCCCTTCATAACAAGTGCGGGATTAAGCTCCAGATAGCTGTATGCAGCCGGAGCCGTAAGCAAAAGCACATAGCCGATTCCATAAGCTGCCAGCACATAAATAATAAGATTCTTTATCGCATATCTTCCATATTTCTTTTCAAGTTTTGCTAAAAAATTATTCACTCTTTCTCTTTCCTTTTCTCAATAATTATTTTTCCCTCATATTCAAACAGGCATCCCTACAATCCCGAAGCATAAGCCTGACAGCCATCAGCTTCTAAAACAAATCCTTCTTCCAGAAGATAATCGACACAATAAATGACAGGATTATGGAAAATCCTATGACTATCAGGAAGCCAAACGGGCTGTCTGCAAACGGCATTCCTGATGTAGACACATTCATTCCGTAAAAGCTCGCCACCATAGTCGGGATAGAAAGTACTATCGTAACTGTGGCAAGAAACTTCATCGACTGATTCAGGTTATTGGAAATAATTGAAGCAAAAGCATCCATGCTTCCGCTTAAAATGCCGCTGTATATACTGGCCATCTCAATCGCCTGCTTGTTCTCGACAATGACATCCTCAAGCAGGTCTTCATCCTCAGGATATTTCTTAATCTTATCTATCCGGAAAAGCTTCTCAAGCACAAGCTCATTGCCCTTGAGGGACGTTGTGAAATACACGAGTGACTTTTCCAGTTCCTGAAGCTCTAACAGCTCCTTATTCTTCTGGTCTTCACGAAGCTTCTTCTCAAGCAGTTCGCTTCTTTTATCTATATTTCTGAGATAATTGAGGAAAAGCGTTGCATTTCTGTACAGAATCTGAAGGATGAATCTTGTCTTCTTGTAGGTATAGAATTCCCTCACCCTTCCATCCATAAAGTTGTTAAGAACAGGGGTATCTTCAAGGCAGATAGTTATTATCTGGCTGTCAGTTACAGCAATACCAAGAGGTATTGTTCCGTACCAGTCCTTGCCGTTTCTCTCTTCAATGACGGGAATATCAACAACTATAAGTGTATAATCATCCTCGACCTGTATACGTGAGCGCTCCTCGTCATCAAGTGCTGCCCTAAGGTCTTCAAGCTGGATGCTGCACTCTGACGCAACCGTCTGCAGCTCATCAGCACTCGGTGCCGTCATGGCAATCCAGCATCCCGGCTCTATCTCATTTCTTCGCACCGTTCCGTGATGCTCCGAACTTAAAAATATCTTATACATACGGACTACCTCTATTCCCAATAGCCTGATATCTATTGTTTTGGACATATTTTTATAAACAAATCAATTTTTAGTATAATTTTTTTTTAATATTTTGTCAATGACGGTTGCTATTGATATTTAAAAAAAATTATAATATAATGTAACATACTTGGGTTTTGTAACCTTTCTTATTATTTATAGATAAAGGAGATGTATTCTCATGATGACATCCGAATACAGACTTGGAATTGACATTGGTTCCACTACAGTCAAAATAGCAATTATTGATAAAGCTAACAATATATTGTTTTCAGATTACGAAAGACATTTCGCCAATATCCAGGAGACTCTTGCAGGTCTTCTTGTCAAGGCTAAGGATAAGCTTGGCGCAATAAGCGTACACCCTGTCATAACCGGTTCCGGTGGTCTTACACTTGCAAGCCACCTTGAGGTTCCGTTTACCCAGGAGGTCGTAGCCGTATCAACAGCGCTAAGCGACTACGCTCCCCAGACAGATGTTGCCATAGAGCTTGGCGGCGAGGATGCCAAGATAATCTATTTTACCAACGGTATCGACCAGCGTATGAACGGTATCTGTGCCGGTGGTACAGGCTCATTCATCGACCAGATGGCTACCCTTTTGCAGACCGATGCAACCGGTCTTAATGAGTATGCCAAAAATTATCAGGCAATATACCCTATAGCTGCCCGATGCGGAGTATTTGCAAAATCCGATATACAGCCTCTCATCAATGAAGGAGCAACCAAGGAGGACTTATCCGCTTCCATTTTTCAGGCCGTTGTAAACCAGACTATAAGCGGACTTGCCTGCGGTAAGCCTATCCGCGGAAATGTTGCCTTCTTAGGCGGACCGCTTCACTTCCTGTCCGAGCTTAAGAATGCTTTTATCCGCACGCTTAATCTTGGTCCTGAGAACATCATTGCACCTGAGCACTCACATCTTTTTGCGGCTGTAGGTTCGGCAATGACCGCCAAGGATGAGATTGCCATTGATATTGACGCTCTCATCACCAAGCTTCACAATAAGATTAAGATGGACTTTGAGGTAGAGCGTATGGAGCCTCTGTTCGCCACGCAGGAGGCCTACAAGGAATTCCGCGCACGCCATGACAGCCACCGCGTTATCAAGGGCAGTCTTGAGAGCTACTCCGGCAACTGCTATCTCGGAATAGATGCCGGCTCTACCACAACGAAGGCTGCAGTGGTAGCAGAGGACGGAACACTTCTCTACTCCTTCTACAGCAGCAACAACGGAAGCCCTCTCGCGACATCCATAAAGGCGATAAAGGAGATATATTCCATCCTTCCTGCCGATGCGCATATCGTGCGCTCATGTTCAACAGGCTACGGTGAGGCACTTATAAAGGCAGCACTCATGCTCGATGAGGGTGAGGTTGAGACTGTATCCCACTATTATGCCGCCGCATTTTTTGACCCTGAGGTTGACTGTATCCTCGATATAGGCGGTCAGGATATGAAATGTATCAAGATTAAAAATAACACCGTTGACAGTGTCCAGCTCAATGAGGCATGCTCCTCAGGCTGCGGTTCTTTCATAGAGACATTTGCAAAGTCGCTGAACTACTCTGTTGAGGATTTCGCAAAAGAGGCCCTCTTTGCGCCTCACCCTATAGACCTCGGTACAAGATGTACCGTGTTCATGAACTCCAAGGTTAAGCAGGCGCAGAAGGAGGGTGCAAGCGTGGCGGATATATCTGCCGGACTTGCCTACTCTGTTATCAAGAACGCGCTTTACAAGGTTATCAAGATTTCAGACCCTAAGGATTTAGGCCACCAGATTGTTGTCCAGGGTGGTACCTTCTACAATGACGCTGTCCTTAGAAGCCTTGAAAAAATTACAGGTGTAGAGGTTATACGTCCTGATATTGCAGGAATCATGGGTGCCTTCGGTGCCGCCCTTGTAGCAAGAGAGCGCTACGAAGGTCAGGATACCACTATGCTTTCTATTGAGAAAATCAATGAGCTTACATACGAGACAAGAATGGCACGCTGCAAGGGCTGTACCAACAGCTGTCTCCTCACAATCAACCGTTTCTCCGGCGGAAGACAGTTCATATCCGGAAACCGCTGCGAACGTGGTATCGGCAAGGAAAAGAATAAAGACCATGTGCCAAATCTTTTTGAGTACAAGAACAAGCGTCTTTTCTCTTATGAACCTCTTGAGATAACAGATGCACCACGCGGTGTTGTAGGTATCCCGCGTGTACTCAATATGTACGAGAACTATCCATTCTGGTTCACATTCTTTACAAAGCTCGGCTTCCGCGTTGTTCTCTCGCCTGAGTCAAGCCGTAAGATATATGAGCTTGGAATTGAATCCATCCCTAGTGAGTCTGAGTGTTATCCCGCCAAGCTCGCACATGGTCATGTAACGTGGCTTATCAAGCAGGGAATAAAATTTATCTTCTATCCTTGCATACCTTATGAGCGCAGGGAAATAGAGAACACTAACAACCACTACAACTGCCCTATCGTAACCTCCTACGCTGAGAACATCAAGAACAACGTAGAAGAGCTTGTGACAGAGAATATACTCTTTATGAATCCTTTCCTCTCATTTGAGGATGAGAAGGTTCTTGCAAAGCGTCTCTCCAAGGAAATCGGAGGTCAGTTCAACATCTCCTCCAGGGATGTTACTGCCGCATGCCAGGCCGCATGGGATGAATTAGCAGAATGCCGCCGCGATATTATGAAGAAGGGTGAGGAGACCCTCAAATACCTTGAGGAGACAGGAAGACACGCTATAGTTCTCGCAGGCCGTCCATACCATATCGACCCTGAGATTAACCATGGTATCCCTGAGCTTATCAACAGCTACGGAATAGCTGTTCTCACAGAGGATTCTATATCACACCTCGGAAAGGTTGAGCGTCCTCTCATCGTAATGGATCAGTGGATGTACCATTCACGACTGTATGCCGCAGCAAGCTTCATCCGCGACAAGGACAACATTGACATGATACAGCTCAACTCCTTCGGCTGCGGACTTGACGCCGTCACAACCGACCAGGTGAATGATATACTCTCCTCAGCAGGAAAGATTTACACCGTATTAAAGATAGATGAGGTAAACAACCTCGGTGCCGCAAGAATCCGTATCCGTTCGCTCATCTCCGCCATAAAGGTCCGTGAGCACAACCACTACAAGCGCAGCATCGTATCAAGTGCTTACCACAGAAAAGAATTTACCAAGGAAATGCGCGACAGCAATTACACTATTCTCTGTCCGCAGATGTCACCTATACACTTCGACCTCATTGAGCCTGCTCTCAATTCCTGCGGCTACAATGTCGAAGTACTGAAGAATGTGAGCAAGTCTGCAGTCGATACGGGTCTTAAGTATGTCAACAATGATGCCTGCTACCCTTCTCTTATCGTGGTAGGACAGATGATGGAGGCAGTGCTCTCAGGCAGATATGACCTCACAAAGACAGCTCTTGTCATCACACAGACAGGTGGTGGCTGCCGTGCGTCGAACTATATCGGATTTATCCGCCGTGCCCTCATAAAGGCAGGCTACCCTGATATTCCGGTTATATCGCTGAGCGTGCAGGGACTTGAGAGCAACTCAGGCTTCACCTACTCGCTTCCTATGATTAAGAAGGCAGCGATGGCAATCCAGTACGGTGATATATTTATGAATGTTGTGTACCGCACACGTCCTTATGAGGCAGTTCCCGGCTCGGTCAATGCACTCCATGAGAAGTGGAAGAAGATTATCATAGAGCAGCTCACGCAGCCAAAGGTATATATGAAGGATTTCAACCGCAACATCAGGCAGATTATAAAGGAATTCGATGAGATTCCTCTTCTTGACATCAAGAAGCCACGCGTCGGAATAGTCGGTGAGATTCTTGTCAAGTTCCTGCCTGCTGCCAACAACTACCTCGTTGACCTCCTTGAGAAGGAAGGCGCTGAGGCTGTAGTTCCTGATTTCATGGGCTTCATGCTCTACTGCGCTGAGAACGCGAACTTCAAGGCAGACAACCTCGGTGCAAGCAGGAAGTCAATGCACATAAGCAACGCTGTAATAAAGGCAATCAATATGTTCCGCGGTCCGTCCAACAAGGCACTTGCGCAGAGCAAGCGCTTCGATGCTCCGACAGACATCAAGGAGATGACTAAGCTGGCTGCCCCACTCGTTTCACTCGGAAACCAGACAGGTGAGGGCTGGCTTCTCACGGCCGAAATGATTGAGCTTATTCACCACGGAGCTAAGAACATCGTCTGCTGCCAGCCTTTCGCATGCCTGCCTAACCATATCGTAGGTAAGGGTGTCATAAAAGAGCTGCGCGCCGCTTATCCGGATGCCAACATAATCGCCGTAGACTATGACCCGGGTGCCAGCGAGGTTAACCAGCTCAACAGAATCAAGCTTATGCTGTCGACTGCGCAGAAGAATCTTGATAAGTAGGTTGGAGTTAGAGCCTTCTTAAAAGGCAAACTCCACTAAAACAATAGTGTGTAATGTTGAGATAGCTGAGATAGTTGAGATAGTTGAGATATCAAGATAGCTGAGGTATATGCAGTTGAAAACGCGCCATATTGTAAGTTAAATTACAATATGACGCGTTTTCTTTTTTATCTGCTTTCTTTTCTCTATTATCTTCGCGGGTATTTTTATTGTTTTCTGTTCTCACATACCCATAGCAGTCTATTTTTTATAGCTTTGGGGCTTGGCTGTGGGTATTTTTCCTGTCTTCTGCTCTCCATACCCACAGCAATCTATTTTTTATTGCTTTTTTGCTTGGCTGTGGGTATTTTTCCTGTCTTATGTTCTCACATACCCATAGCAGTCTATTTTTTTTGCTTGGCTGTGGGTATTTTTCCTGTCTTCTGCTCTCCATACCCATAGCAGTCTATTTTTTTTTGCTTTTTTGCTTGGCTGTGGGTATTTTTCTTGATTTATGTTTTCCATACCCACACTTCTTGTTTTACTTAATTTTTGACGGCAGCTGTGCAAGTATTATCGCCGCGAACATAAGCACACATCCAGCGCTCTCTTTAATTGACAGGCTCTCATGTAAAATTATCCACCCTGCAAGCACTGAGAAGCAGGATTCCAGACTGAGTATCAATGACGCTATCGTAGGATTGACATTCCTCTGTCCGATAATCTGAAGGGTATATGCCACCCCGCATGAAAGAACTCCCGCGTATAAAATCGGCACCTTCGCAGACAATATTGCAGTCATATCTGGCACCTCGAATGCGAACATACAAGGCAGTGATATAAGTCCACATACCAGAAACTGTATACACGACAGTGCAACGCCATTCACCTTGGGTGAAAAATAATCAATCACAAGAATATGCACAGAAAAAGCCACAGCACACAGGAAAATAAAAATATCTCCCTTTCCCACCGAAAATCCATCGGTTATACACAGGCAGTACAGCCCCGCAAGCGCAAGTCCGACTGCTGCCCATATCTTCCAGCCGGAAGTCTTCTTCATAAAAATACCGATGACCGGCACGATAACTATGTAACACGCCGTGATAAATCCTGCCTTTCCCGCCGACGTGTATTTTATTCCAATCTGCTGCAGACTGCTCGCCACAAAAAGTAGTATCCCGCACAGAAGTCCGCCTACAATCAGGTCTTTCCTGCTTCTACCCTCCTCTATGCTTCTCTTCCCCGACTTCTTCTGAATCAATATGCACGGCACAAGTGTCAACGCACCGATAAGCGACCTTATCCCATTAAAAGTAAAAGGTCCGATGAATTCCATTCCCACACTCTGCGCCACAAAGGCTGTTCCCCATATAAATGCCGTGAGTGCGAGAAGTAATGCGTTCTTTAGTTTCATAATGTCACCATTCCATTCGTGTGTTATCTACAAAAGGATAGCATAATGAGAAACATTTAGCAATCAATATTACTATGTTATCAGCTTTGAAGTAACAGTTCAGCCTTCCGGCTGCACAACCAGTCTTAGCACCGGCTAAAATATAGCCGGTGCACCCATAAATAATTTTTTTGCATTTTCTACTAACCCCATATTTCTTCTTTTCAGGGTTTCTATGATTGTCAGGATCGCACAATACATTTCATGCCCGCTGTCTTTGCGGAATCCTCCTGCCATCTTTTGCCGGTTCTTGACTTTTCTCAGGTCACGTTCACTCATGTTATCATCAAACGGAACACGGAAGTCATGCAGGAACAAAAGGTGGTTGTGCATATATTTCTCCAGGCGGTTCAACAGGGCTTTTTCATCCTCCTTGGCAAATCTGTGTCCACGCTGCTTATTTTCCCTGCGTCCTGAAGCAATAAGATCCATGTATCTTTTCTCATAATCATACAGAATTTCTTCCGGAAAAGAGACTCCGCCCTTGCCTGCGAATTTTTTTCGCTCCCCGGTTCATCTCACAGAGCAGGTCTTTCATCTGCACTGACCAGCCATGCCCGGTTTCCTCCGTATTCTTACGCAGATAACGGATGATATGGACATTGCATTCACCGTGGTCTGTTCCAAAATGATACAATGCCGTTTCATGGTCGTGTACCAGGATTCCTGTTTATGATGATGGAAGCCTGTACGCACGGAATGAAAACAAAGTATGCTGGCAGCTCACAGCGCATACACGCTTTATTTGTATCATTGTAAGGAGTCGGTATAGTATTACCCTACTCTATAAGCTGTAACTTTTTCGGAATAATCCCTTATTTTATGGGTAGTCCGTTGTTACAGCTAAAGTGTACCTGTCGCCAATACATCCCCCGCTAAATCATCTGCTCGGAATACATGCTCACCATATCCACAGCTCGTTATTGATAACGCATCCAGTCTTTCACTTCCTTTATTGGCAGGAACTGGGAATATGCTGTTCACTTTCTGCAATACCATACTTCTTGGTAATGCGTTTGAATATACTACATTAATAAAACAGCCCTTCCCAGAATCATCCTTTGATAAACCTAGCCCACTCGGGTCTCCTTTTTTCATCATGTAATATGCCCACTCCTGCGCCGTTCCTAGGAATATTTTGTTGGATTCTGTTGTCCAATAGCCACCTAATCCATTCTTGAACTTGTACTCACTACTCCACATTATTGGCTCAACTATCAATCGGTAATTATCATTCTCAAGGAACTTTTCAAGCATATCCTCGCCCCATAGCTGTTTGATTAATGCTGTACCGTTATTGTCTTTTCCATTCCCTTTCAACATCCAATCTCTAAATGCCTGTCCGTTTGGTAAAAAGTCATTTCCTTCACTCGTTATCGGTGCCGGCAAACGTCTTGTAACTTCAAACTCATCCTTTACATAGCTCTTTATAATATGTTTCTTTCCTAATCTTGCTACATTGCTTTTTTCAGATGTTGCTGTTTCACTTAAAAAATCTTCGTCTTCAATTCCTGTTTTAAACTCCTCTTTTAATGTGTTGTATCTGCCTATTGTATATCCGTCTATATCGGGCTTTGACATGTATATATCAACTGCATTAGGTGTTATTATTTTTTTCAACGAACATACAGAAACGTAAGCATCTATTTCATACTCAGCTATATAAAATCTGTATCCAGTTCTAAACGTGGTAAACCCTAAACCTTTCTCCTCATCTGTAAACTGGTCTAATGTTCCATGTGTTTTATCAGTGTCCTGCTGTCCTCCATTGTACTCCCCTGTTATCTGTGTAGGTTCATCATTCTGCCCAGCCAAACATATATTGCTTATTGTAAGTATTAACATCAGTGTAACTATTAAAAACTTAAATGTTTTCTTGATATATTTCATTTGTCTCCTCCTTAAACAAAAGAGCTTTGATGCTGTTCTACATCAAAGCTCCGTAAATTTATTGTAAAAAAAATTTATGTAGTACATCAATTGTAAATTTTTAATAAACTTTACCGTGAACTGCATTAGGGTCATTCACACTCTGTCTAAGTTCTTCATTCGTCATTGCTGCGTCTTCTTCTGTATTTAACTTGCCGTCCCATTCTATCAGGTCTGGGTCTCTGTCTTTTTCAGACGCTAGTTCATCTAAACAATTTGCGGCTTCCGTTAAATCATCGTATTCATGTACTGTACCGTTTTTGTCTGTTATTACAAAATACTCATTGTCACCATAAACCTTTATGTTGTATCCGAACTCTTCGTTATCAGCATCCTTTGTCAATGATAAGTTTGCATACGGCTTTTCACTCGTCGGTGTCTCATTCTCCACAACCTGTGTGTTCTCCTCAGGTGCCGTTGTCTCAGGTACTATAACTCCACCATACTCATCAGTCGGATATGGGTTACCATTCTCATCAACTACCTGTGGAAGTGTAACCGCATAATCCTGCTGTCCATTGCTCTTCCCATAAACAGCATCCTTTATTGCCATGTCAGCCGCTATCTCAGCACTGCTTCCATAAGCCTCATAAACTCTTGCGTCCTCGATAATGCTCTCCACCTCTTCATCGGTTAATCCCGCTATCTTCGCCGCCTCCTTAACTAAGTCCTCAATGGTCTTGCTGGAAGCTGCTGACTCTCCCTCCGTCTCCCCAGTAGTTACCTCGGTCTCAGGCATACTTGTGACACTTTCCGTAGACTCGCTTACTGCGGCACCATCAACAGCAGAGGATGTTGTTTCAGCAAAATTCTTTGCAGTTGATGAGCAGCCACATAATATTGCCGTCGTAAAACCAATAATAGTTATAACCTTTCTATTAAAAAATTTATTCATAATAATATTTCTCCTTTTTAATTTTAATTTTTTCCCTTTACCCCGTTTGCATCGCGAAGCGATGTCTGGCGGAAAAACGCGTTTAAGCGTTTTTGCGACAGGACGAAGTCGAAAAATTTTAATTTTCAGCGTAGCTGAAAATTAAAATTTTTTACGGGCGTTCCCGTATCTTATATGATATTTTTAGAGGTTGCAGACTTGAACTGTCTGTTTTTCAATTTTTTTCCCTCACTATGTAACATCATAGTAACAAAATGTATTACTATATCCTCAACATAGTAAAGAACAGCATTAATCTGCTCTTCATTCAGCTTCTCTTTACCTCCGATTTTCTCCCTTATGCTGTCCACAAGTATCTCCACGCAGAGAATATCATCATACTGTTTATCGGTATCTTTTATCTCATTCGGATGGGCTATTTTATACCCTGTATCATTTTTAAAGGCAATAACGCGATTGTTAATGTTGATTGCTTTTCCAACATAATACTCATACTCTTCTGCACCGGCTCGTCTGAGGATATACACTCCACCATACGGAAAAAATGTTTTCGAATATTCTTCAGCAGACAGCCATCCTGTTGTATTTCCAAAAACAGAACCCAGTCCTTCCTGCGCTTTATTCTCAGTTGCATATTCCGGAATATTAATATTGCTTATACTTGAATAGATAAAAGGATATACGGAAGTCAAAGCCTTTTCAGACAGAGTCTCTCTTGCAGCCTCTATCGTTATGTAACTACCTTTTTTTATTATCAGCGAGTAATGCTCATCATCAGTTTTTTCCCAAGACAATACTATATTTTCTCTCGGATTGTCTATTCTTCTGTTCTCTTTTTTTGCTTTCTGTATATCCTTTAATACATCCTTTTGCCATGCAACTTCATTGCCCGAAGCTATATATGCCACCGTAAATGGGTAATTCCTCTTTATCCATGCTATCACACCAGCCGGAACTCTTAATCTGTGCTTTTGTGTATTATCAATGTGACAATTTCTGTATTCCTGCTTTTCAATATCATCAATCTTTACCGTAATATCCTTTATGGCATCATAATTAAATCCCTGCGGCACGCCAATCTTGTCCAGCACTATCAACTGGTATTTTAATAATGTGGAATCAATAGTGTATTCATACTGTTCATTCATACAACTTTCTCCTCTTTCTGTTCATAAGATTCCGATTAGCATAAACATCTAACTATTATGTTCATTGTTGTAAATCACATTGTCCAATCCCTTATTTATTAACTCTCTTAACATCACAGATCTGTTGCAATCGTAGAACTTCTCTTTCTTAATCTTCTTTAACTCTTCCTCCAACTCTTTCGGAATAACAATAGTAATTCTATGAGTTTCTATACTCATTATTATTTTCACCTCCAATTTTATCAGGTTGCCTTAAGTTCTGCACTTGCATAAGTTCTGCTCCGTTTTTTCAGTATATCACTTCAATATTTACTTGTCAATTATTATAACTTCTTCTAGCTTGACATATAATATGAACCGAGGCATAATATGTACTAAAAGGAGGTTTGAATTATGCCTACAAACAGACCACGATATACAATAATCGTTGATGACGAATTACTTAATCAGATTGATGATTTTCGTTTCAACAATCGATTTCCAAGCCGTTCAGCAGCAACACTTGCATTAATCCATAAAGGTATTGAACAATTTAACAAGGAATTTAAAGATAAAGAAGATTCTCATAATTCGTAATTTTGTTGTTTGTCAGCAGGGTGGGCTATATTATATAGCCCTTTTTGTAACCAATATTTTTATAGCATTATAATAATTATACTTAGCAGTAAAGTCTATTCGCAGAATGCCTAATTCTATTAGACAAAAAGCTGTTTATAACATTTTTTTGAATTTTAGTATACAAATTTTTTTGACAAAGTCAGCGCGGTATTTTATACTGTCTCCCACTTCATTTATAAAGCCACCCATTTGTGCAATTTGTATATCACTGCATATTGTATATTTTTCACAAAAAAATACACCATCTTTCAATGGTGTACCTCTTTTTCGTAACTTATTATATCATAAGCCGCAGTGCATCTCGAAAATCAAAGATTTTCTCGATGTCCGTGCTTTGCACTATCATCAGACAAAAATAATATGTCATTTGTGCAAGCACATTCCATACTATTTTTGTCTGATGGCACTGCTCTGCTTGCGCTCATGTCTGTTTACCCATCTAATAGATATAGTACTTAGTCTGTAAACAGCCACGCACTATATCTATTGATGGGTTTATTATCTTATATTCTCAATCTGCCAATCAATAGGCTCCACTCCATGTGCCTTCAGGAACTCATTTGCCTGGCTGAAATGCCTGCACCCAAAGAAACCTCTATAAGCCGACAGCGGGCTTGGGTGCGGCGCCTTGAGTATCAGGTGCTTCGGATTCGTTAACATTGGAATCTTACTCTGTGCCGGTCTGCCCCAGAGCATGTACACAATAGGTCTGTCCTGCGCGTTGACAGCCTCAATGACAGCGTCCGTAAACTGCTCCCAGCCATGTCCCTGATGAGAGTTAGCCTGATGAGCACGCACAGTCAGAACAGTATTCAAGAGTAACACTCCTTGGTCCGCCCACTTTTTCAAATAGCCGTTATCCGGAACATAACAGCCAAGGTCATCGTGAAGCTCCTGATATATATTCTGAAGCGATGGCGGAATATCCTTCTGTTCAGGAAGAACCGAAAAGCTCAGCCCATGCGCCTGCAATTCATTGTGGTATGGATCCTGCCCAAGTATTAACACCTTAACATTCTTTAATGGTGTGAAATTAAATGCGCTAAATATATCCTCCGACGGCGGATATACCACACCCTTCCTGTATTCACTGTCCACAAACTTATATAAATCCCTATAATATGGCTTGGCGAACTCAGGTTTAAGCGCTTCAAGCCAGTCATTGCTAATCTGTGACATATCAATCTCCAATTACTAAGTCTATTTTTAGTTATACATACATTACCTTCTCACAGACACACCGCGCTGTGCAAGATAATCTTTAAGGTCGGATATCTCAAGCTCCTTATAATGAAAAAGTGAAGCAGCAAGCGCCGCATCCGCCTTGCCCTCCGTGAGTGCTTCATAAAAATGCTCCTTACTTCCGGCTCCGCCCGAAGCGATGACAGGTATTGAAACATTCTCAGCTATTGTCCGCGTAAGCTCAATATCATACCCCTGCTTGACTCCATCACAGTCCATGCTGGTAAGAAGTATCTCTCCGGCACCCAGCTTATTAGCCTTCACAGCCCACTCAAGTGCATCGATTCCTGTGTCCACTCTTCCGCCCATCTTGTAAATATTCCAACCGCTTCCGTCCGCTCTTCTCTTAGCATCTATTGCGACAACTACACACTGGCTGCCGAACTTATCCGCCGCATCGCTTATAAGGCGTGGATTATCGATTGCGGATGAATTAATTGAAATCTTGTCAGCGCCCTCCCTCAGAAGGTTCTTAAAATCATCAACTGTCCTTATTCCACCACCAACCGTAAACGGAATAAATACCTTCTCGGCAACCCTTCTCACAAGTTCAACTGTAGTCTCTCTTCTGTCGGATGAGGCTGTGATATCCAGAAACACAAGCTCATCTGCTCCCGCCTTGTCATAAAGGGCAGCTACCTCAACCGGATCACCGGCATCACGCAGGTTCACAAAATTGGTTCCCTTCACAACTCTTCCATTATTAACGTCCAGACATGGTATTATTCTCTTGGTAAACATAAGCTGTCCTCTCTATTATTGATTAGAATGCAATGTTATAATGCGGCAAAGTTCTTGAGAATCTGCATACCCACACTTCCGCTCTTTTCAGGGTGGAACTGACATGCATATACATTATCCTTCTGAACAGAGGCGTGTATTATAGTTCCGCCATATTCAGTAGTCGCAGCGACTATGCTCTCATCATCAGCCTTGAGATAATATGAGTGTACAAAATACACATAAGGATTCTCACCAAGACCTTCAAAAAGTCTTGCGCCCTCCGATACCTTAAGGGAATTCCAGCCAATATGAGGTATCTTGATTCCCGGTGCATCCGGAATCCTCAATATCTCACCCGGAAGAATCGAAAGTCCCTCAACACCATCTGATTCATCGCTGCGTCTGAATAGAAGCTGAAGTCCAAGACATATACCCAGAAATGGCTTTCCTGAGTCAACAACCTCATGTATGGTGTTCACAAGACCATACTCATTAAGCCGTCCCATTGCATCGCCAAACGAACCTACCCCCGGTAAAATCACTTTATCAGATGACAGAATCTCATTCCTGTCCCTTGTCACAACTGCTTCCTGCCCTATAGCTTCAAGTGCCTTTTCCACACTTCTTAGATTTCCTGCATCATAATCGATAATAGCTATCACTCAGTCATACCTCCGATGTCCATAAGTATCTCTCTGTACTGCAATTCATTTTCCAAGCTTCCATAATAGATGGCATCCTCCTCGGATATTCCGTATCTTGAAAGCTCTGATAAAATCTGAGCCTTAACCGCATCATACTGATCCAGCACCTCATACTTTTCAGCATCAGAATAATATTCATTATAGTGAGTCAAACCCTTTATCAAGGAATCCAATGCTTCCAGCTTCATTCCTATCTTATTGTAGCTCATATACGAGCAATAATCTACATATACGCTGGCAACCGTCCTTATTGCATAATATGTATTCTTGTCCGAAGCTCTTAATTCAACACCGGAAATACTGTCGAATGCCTGATCATATTTTCCATTTGTGAAAAATTCCTTTGCCTGGCTTACCTTAATTCCATACGATACAAATTTTGTGCCAAAATATACAATACCAACAATAACTATTATGGTAATTAACATTCCAATATAATTACCCTTGGTCACTTTAATCAGTTCTGACGGCTGCGGTGCTTTCTTTTCCTTCTTAACCTTTTCTTTTTTAGGTTTCTTAGGCTTAGGCTCCTTTTTCTTTTTCTCTTTCTTCTTTTTAGGTGCCTCAGGTTCCTCATCTAAATCAGGGATATCGGTATTTTCATCTGATGATTTATCAAATGCATCTGAATCATTATAAAGCTCATCTATAAGAGAAACATTATCCTGTACTACGCCGCCTGTGGAATCATCCTCGCCATCCTGCTTATTCTTTCCAGCAGCCTTCTCGGCTTTTAGCTGCTCCTTTTTAGCCTTCTTTTCTGCTTTCTTTCTTGCCTTTTCCTCCGCCTTGGCTTCCTTAGCCGCCTTAGCAGCCGCAAGCTTAGCCTCCTTAGCTTCCCTTGCTGCTTCTGCCTTCTTGGCTCTGGCACTTCTTTGCGCCTCAGCTTTTTCTTCTCCTGAAGGCTTCACATCCTGTTGTCCGGAATTATCGGTTGCACTTCCATTATTCAGGGTATCCGGTCTCTCCTCTTCCTCACCTGCATAAGTATTCGCTGCTGCCCCATCCTCATTATCATCAGTGAGTGTCAATATATCGTCCGCAGCATTATCAGATCTTTTATCAGGCTCTTCTCCAGAGCTATCACTGCTTCCGCTGTTATCGCCGCCATTAATCTGATTGAATAAATCCATAAGGCTGTCGTTATCATTATTATCGTTCTGGGAAGTGTTCTGGGAAGTTACATTCTCCTCATCCATGGAATTCCCAGACTCATGCGGTTCTTCATTATCATTCTCTTCAAGAGCCAATATATCATCGCTGCCATCATGGTCAGCATTGCCGTTCTGGTTATCGACGTCATTATGACTATCTGAGAAAATGTCATTTAAGAAATCATCCTGTTCTTCGTTGCTGCCATCTTCTGCTGCTTCATTGTCTTCGGCATCTGACTGTCTGCTCTTATTGCTCTCGCTATCCTGATTATCTAAATCTTCATTCCCATCACTGTTACTGCTTCTTAAAGAATTTAACAATTCATCCAAGTACTGATCATCATTATTATCTGCCACGTTATTTCACCTCAACTGTTTTCATTTGACTAAATCATTGATTTAACTAAATCATTGGTACGACTACTATCCATGATAAAATCACTGAGTAATAATACTTTCACACGCAGAACGAATAAATTCGTTTTTATGCTTGCACTCATTATATCATGCTATGTTTTTTTTCACAAGAAATAAATAAAGAGCCGCATAATCACTCTGGCGGCTCTTTAGCTAAACTTTTTTAATTCACTTTCTTCTATTTCAATATGAGCTTATCAATAGCCTCTACAAGGGAGCCTATTTCCGGCTTGGAGAGCTGCATATCTGCACCGAGCTGCTCACCCTTACGTCTCATCTCCTCATTGATAAGGGACGAGAAAATGATAACAGGGATATCCTTAAGCTCATTATCAGTCTTTACAAGCTTCGTAAGTCTATGTCCATCCATAATCGGCATCTCAATATCCGTAACTATGCATTTAACATACTTAGTTACATCTCCACCGGACTTTTTCTTAATATTCTGCAGGTAATTCCATGCTTCCTGTCCATTCACACACTTAATGAGATTAGTGTATCCTGCCTTCTCAAGCGAATCTGTGATAAGCTTCATAAGAAGCATAGAGTCCTCTGCCAGTACAATAGGGGAATTATTTCTATCTCTTGTTCCCAGTCTGGAAATATCAGAAACCTTAAGACCGGTCTCAGGACTTATATCGGATACAATTCTCTCAAAATCAAGAATAATTATAAGTCTTCCCTCAACCTTTATGATACCTGTAGCTATTCCTGATTCCGCTGAATTGATTGTCGCATCGGGCGTAATGATGTCTGCCCATGACACACGATGAATACCAACAATCTTATGTACATGGAAGGCTACATTAAGCTTATTGAAATTAGTGTTGATTAACATATCATTCTTAGGATCGTCTGAATCCGGCAGATGGAGCACATTAGCAAGCTTCACAACTGTTATCATTGTATCTCTTGGCATAAAAATACCTTCTACAGAAGGATGGGCGTTAGGTACCGGTGTGACCTTCTGAAAATTAACTATCTCCTTCACCTTAGCCACATTGATTCCATAGTGATTATTGCCGATGACGAACTCAAGAACTTCAAGTTCATTCGTTCCATTCTCAAGTAAAATATTAGTATCCATAAATAACCTCCAAGCTATAATTTCTTTTGTCATAACATTTCTGTACTATTTTCCTATATTGTATCACAAACGTTAATGAATTGATAGTTTATTTTTTCCTTTTTTTAAATAAACTTACAGACATTACCGCCACTTCCCTTTAAATCTGAAAGCCTCATAGTATATCCGGCTTCCTTCCTATGTTCATTATCTTTCAATCAAAAAAACCGCAGCACATCGGCTACGGTTAAAATTCGTGTTCCTTCAAAACCACACATTAAACTATCAGATATTTTAACCTGAACCATTTCTGGTCAAGCCCTCGACCTATTAGTATTGGTCAGCTGCAAGCGTTGCCGCTCTTCCACCTCCAACCTATCTACCTTGTCGTCT
>DNFT01000051.1 GCA_003486385.1 Eubacterium sp.
TCTGCAACTACGATTCTATAGAAAGGAGCCTTCTTCTGTCCCATTCTTCTTAATCTGATCTTAACTGCCATTTTAATTTCACCTCCTTGGATAATTTCTAAAATATGTTAAAAAGGAAGTCTGAACTTACCTCTTTTACCACCCTTGCCGCCGAGCATTCCCGGCATCTGCTTCATCATCTTCTTCATCTGCTCCTGCTGCTTCACCAGACGATTGACCTCGGCTATGTCAACTCCCGCGCCCTTTGCAATTCGGTTCTTGCGGGAAGGATTAAGGAGTGACGGATTACGTCTCTCCTGCGGTGTCATGGAAAGAATGATGGCCTCGACGCGTCCGAGAGCACTCTCATCAACCGCATCCATGTTCACATTCTTCATCTGATTGCCAAGTCCCATGCCTGGAAGCATATTTAAAATACTTCCGATACCGCCCATGTTCTTGACCTGCTTCATTGATTCAAGATAATCCTCAAAATCAAATTCAGCCTTGCGGAGCTTCTGCTCCATCTCCTTGGCCTTCTCCTCATCAATCTGGCTCTGTGCCTTTTCGATAAGTGTGAGCACATCGCCCATACCAAGAATTCGTGATGCCATTCTGTCCGGATAAAACTGTTCCAGATCAGAAAGCTTCTCACCCATACCAACATATAAAATAGGCTTACCGGTCACTGCCTTGATTGAAAGTGCCGCGCCACCTCTGGTATCACCATCGAGCTTCGTGATAATAACACCATCTATGCCAACCTCATCATTGAAGTGGGTTGCCACATTCACGGCATCCTGTCCTGTCATGGCATCGACAACAAGTATACTCTGGTGCACATCCACAACCGACTTAATCTCTCTGAGCTCTGCCATCATCTCCTCATCTACATGGAGACGACCTGCTGTATCTAATATTACGACGTTATTGCCATTCTTCTCAGCATGGGCAACCGCAGCCTTGGCAATATCCGCAGGCTTAATCTTATCACCCATTGAGAATACAGGCACGCCCTGTTTCTCACCATTGATTTCCAACTGCTTGATTGCAGCCGGTCTATATACATCACAGGCAACAAGGAGAGGTCTCTTGCCCTTTTCCTTAAGCTTACCCGCTATCTTAGCAGTGGTAGTTGTCTTACCTGCTCCCTGAAGACCCATCATCATAATGACCGTGATTGCCTGACCACCCTTCAAATCAATCTCGGTAGTCTCAGAACCCATAAGAGAAATAAGTTCTTCATTCACAATCTTAATTACCATCTGTCCCGGTGTGAGACTGTTAAGAACATCCTGTCCGACCGCACGCTCCTGAACCGAGCTTATAAACTGCTTAACAACCTTAAAGCTGACATCGGCTTCAAGCAGTGCCATCTTAATCTCCTTAAGTGCAACCTTGACATCGGCTTCTGAAAGTCTTCCCTTGCCGCGGAGATTCTTAAATATATTCTGTAACTTATCGGATAAACTGTCAAATGCCACTCTATAACCACCTTATCCGGGCTGATGCCCCTATATCTGTTCTGTGTCTGCGAGTCCCCTGCCGACAACACGCTGTCTGTTACAGCTCATCTATGATTGCATTGGATATCGAATCAATTCTATCAACCAGCTCTTTTACTTCTTTCAAATCATCCGATGCTAACACCTGCTTCGAATAATCACTTATCTCATTGACCTTTTCCTTAATCTTCATAAATCTTTCGATTAAGTGAAGCGTACTCTCATAGTCATTGAGCAGCCTGTCAACTCTCTTTAACTGGTCATGAACACCTTGCCTGCTGATGTCATGTTCCTTGGCAATCTCGCTTATGGAAAAGTTATCTAATATATACTCCTCATAAATAGTCTTCTGATGAGGTGTGAGAAGTTCACCGTAAAAATCATAAAGAAGCGTCTGTTCTACAAGCTTTTCCATCTTCTCCATACTACTGTCCATATAGCACTCTCCTAAGCGTTCCGCCTCAATCCTTTGGTAGGATACTACATATCTTTTTAAATGTCAAGTGTTTTTTCTTGACATTTTTTATTTTTTTGACATAAATATTAACTTAGTAGCAGCTTTTATCTATTATACCTAAAGAGTTGATTAAGCATATCCCCATAACCTATCCCCTCTGTGCAAGGCGGGAAATAACGGACATAGAAATTGCATATCAAAATAGCTATAATTTGCATGTTGTCTGTAGAATCTGTTGCATATACAAAAATAAGGAAATAGCACCGTATTCCTACGATGCTATTTCCTTGCCATACCAACTGCTGTACCATTGTAACTTTTTTAGGCATACACAATTAGTCAGATTGTGCTGTCATAATAAGGCTAGTACTTGTAATGGACTTATTTTTATTTGCTCTAATTATTATTATACTACTTAATATACTCTTGTCAAGCAAATACTTTCTCTACTTGGTTTTGTTATACCTCAAGAACATTGCAAAATACAGGATTTGGGTTATAGATTGTGTAGCAGAAGGTGACTAAGCTTCTACCGTTCTATCAAATTCACATTACCAAGTAGATACTCATATCTGTGTTACTAAGCAAAAAAAATAAATTATTTCTTTTTAACGTCTCTGTAAATTGTATATACAAGTCCTAAGACTGCAACACAAGCAGAAACAATAGAGCAAATAGTTTCCATTACAGTAAATCCTTATCCACCTATATTTGCCACAGATATTAAAATTATAACACATACAAAGCAAATAATAAAGAATCATATAATATAAAAATTACATTAATGTAGACGATTTTACAATCTCAAAATAATTATGTTGACCATACTTATTTTGTCCTGATACATATAAAATAATATGATAGGCGCATTAAACAAATGCTGTTTTCCATTGCAGACTTAATTGTTTTTCTGGACATTATCATAATGCACACCACCAACAAGAACATAACTTCCACGGAGCATACCTTTGTCTTAATACAGAACGCTGCCCTAAATTCATTTTCCAAAGCTTACAATAATGCTCGCAACAGAAAATACACCAAATACACTAATTCATATCCCGACACGCCAGTTTATTTTTTTCTGTTCTTGATAATGGCGATAACAACTAATAAGCATATTATAATAGCTATAGTACCTATAGTACACATCTGATTTAACACAGCCGTTCCAAATTCTTTGACTTTTTCACTTGAAAATACTCCGTAACTTCCATTTTTTAGGAAGTCCCATTCCTCTTCTCTGGCTATCTGTCCACCTAACACTGAAGCTAGCTTTGGTAAATAATAGGCAACATTTAGAAGATTCATCGCTTTGTCCTCCTTTCTTTAATGTTAAACGAAAGATATAGGATACTGTCCCAACCTATCAATAGTTTTTAAAATTTTTTTACAAAAAATAATAAAAAAGATGCCATTAGCTTTTTAAAAGCCGATGGCATCTTTACAATAATCCTCTCTAAATTCCTTACTTATTGGAATATTATACTCATGTTCTATTATATCATTGCTTATTCCGCAATCCCCTTATCATAATTTTGAAAAATTTCATTTTTATTTTTTTACAGTTCTCTCTTCCTTATCACAAGAAGCACACATGTAAGGAGCACAAGAGAGCTTATCAGTGTTATCCACCAGTTTTTTGTAAAACCGGCAATAAGGTAGCCTGCAACGCATACCGCTATTACAACAAACGCATACTGCATCTGCGTCCGGACATGATTGATGTGGTTAGACTGAGCCCCCGAGCTTGACATAATCGTGGTGTCCGATATCGGTGAAAGGTGGTCTCCGCAGACAGCTCCCGCAAGCACAGACGATACGGCAATTATCATCATTGTCTGGTCTGACTCGGCAAACATATTTATAACAATAGGAACAAGTATCGCAAAGGTTCCCCAGCTTGTTCCCGATGAAAACGCAATAAATATCGCAATGCAGAAAATTATGAGCGGAATAAAATGTACAAGTCCCGGGCTGAGACTTATAGAGCTTCTCACGAATTCCCCTATTCCAAGTGCGTCCGTCATCCCTTTAAGTGTCCATGCAAGAACAAGTATCAGAATGGCAGGCATCATAAGCTTGCCACCCTCAGGGACAGAATTCATGAAATCCTTGAAGCCTATGACACGTCTTGGCAGATAGAAAATAAGAAGAAAGCCTATAGTGACAAGTCCGGCAAACACAAGCGATTCAGATGATGAACAGTTGGCAAAGTTCTCCACAAGATTTGTTCCGCCATTCAGGTGTCCCGTCCATATCATCGCACCAATAGCTGTCACTATCATGACAATCATCGGAGCAATAAGGTCGATAACCTTGCCTCTTGCATACTTTCCGCCTTCCGTCGGGTCTGTAACCTTGTTCTCTGTAAATGCCTCTCCGCCTGATGTGAACACATCCCCATTCTCTGCATTTTTCTCATGCTTCTTCATCAGCCCAAAATCAAAGCCTGCAATAGATACGAAGAATACCATATACAATGTAAGTATCGCATACAGATTAAACGGAATCGTAGATATGAACATCTCAAAACCCGACATAGAGCTGTTAGCAGGTACATACGAGTTAACCGCTGCAGCCCATGATGAAATCGGTGCTATGATGCATATAGGAGCTGCTGTTGCATCTATAATATAAGCAAGCTTCGCTCTCGATATCTTATTCTTATCGGTGACAGGTCTCATGACAGAGCCGACAGTAAGACAGTTAAAATAATCATCGACAAATATAAGAACTCCCAAAAGGGATGTCGCGATAAGTGCGGATTTCTTGGTCTTCAGCCTTGCCGATGCCCATTCGCCGTAAGCTCTCGTTCCCCCCGACTCCTGCATAAGCATGACTATCATACCGAGCAGAATCATGAACATCAGAATCGAAAAATCCGCGCTGTCTATCATTGTATTGTAGAGCGTGTCAAATGCCTCCCACGGATGGAAGCCTGTCACAAGCAGTGCTCCAAGTGCACAACCGGCAAACAATGACAGATATACCTCCTTTGTCAGTAATGCCAAAACAATAGCAATAATCGGCGGCATAAGAGACCACCATGTTCCTATAAACATATATTTTTCTCCTTAAAATTTGATTCTGCCGAAGCAATAACCGGCTCAAAGCTGCTTCTGTCATACAGAATAATAAGCTCGTACAAATCCGGCTGCTCCAAATACGCAGCTAAAGTATAACATATTCTATATAAAAAGTGAAAAAATTTATATCAAATATTTTTTTAATGTATTTTTAACAATGTAAAGCGGACATTCGCCATCCGCTTTCGCTACTTGCTCATGAACACAGTTCGCCCCCCTTACCCACCGCTTAGTGCTCTACACACTTGAAGCGGGGGATTGCTTATTCTGCGTTCAAACTTATTGCTTTACAGCCCACAAGCAATATGTTAAAATAATAACAAATAGCTGGTAACTAATTTTATGGAGGAAAACATATGACCGCAAAAGAATGTATAAAAGAAAGACGCTCAATAAGAAGCTTTAAGCCTGATGCTGTATCACCTGAGCTCATAAGAGAACTCGTTGAGACCGCAAGCTACTCCCCTAGCTGGAAAAATACCCAGATAGTAAGATATGTAGCGGTAACAGGCGAGACAAAGGCAAGAATCGCCAACGAATGTACCGACAATTGGAAAAAGAACGCTGATATAATCAACAACGCACCTGTTCTCATGGTACAGTGCTATGTAAAGGGGCGTTCCGGCTTCGAATGTGACGGTTCATACACAACCGAGCGTGAAGGCGGATGGCAGATGTACGACGCCGGAATAAGTGCCGCTAACTTCTGCGATGCAGCCTATGAAGCCGGACTTGGAAGTGTTATTCTCGGAATTTTTGATTTCAAAATGGCATCTAAGATACTCTCCCTCCCTGAGGGCACAGAAGCCGTGGCTCTTATCCCTGTAGGCTACCCTGTAGAGCTGCCGCCTGCCCCTAAGCGCAAGACTGTTGATGAACTGCTTACATTCATGTCTTAATTTAAAAAGGTCAGCCTATTAATAGAAAAGTATGAATATGAAAGGAGCAGATGAAATACGTTTGAAATGATGAACATTATATTCCCAATCATGTTTGTTGTTGTATTTATGTTCATTGCCTTTGCTTTTGTGCAGGTAATCAGCACATGGAACAAGAATAATCATTCACCTAGATTAACAGTGCCTGCCGTTGTAGTTGCAAAGCGTGAAAAAATTACACATCAGCAGCATGCCCATGCAGGCGATATGGGCGGAGCACACGGTTTTCACACTACAACAAACACCACATATTATGTTACATTTCAGGTGGAAAGCGGAGACCGAATGGAGTTTCATGTTTTGGGAACGGAATACGGAATGCTTGCAGAAGGTGATTCCGGCAGACTCTCCTTCCAAGGAACGAGATATTTATCATTTGAGCGATAGTTTTCTAATTCGCTGCAAAACTAAAATCTGGTATTAAAAATTTTCAGTAATCTGAACATTTATTTAATACCAGATTTTTTATATAATCACCTCATCAAAAGTTTTCCAGACAAAAAGGAGGATACAAAATGGGTGTATATGCAGTTACAGGCGGCTCAAGCGGAATCGGAGCAGCGGTTGTTGAATTACTTAAAAAGGATGGCAACGAAGTCATCAATATCGATTTAAAAAACGGAGATATCTGTGCGAATCTCGCAACTGTCGAGGGCAGACAGGCAGCCATCGATGGTCTATACGAAAGATGTCCTTACGGACTTGACGGAATCGTATGCAATGCCGGTGTTTCGGGAAGCTGTGGCAACTATGAGCTTGTAATCTCCCTCAACTATTTCGGAACAGTCAAACTCGCAAGAGGTGTCTATGAGCTTCTTAAGAAGAAGCACGGCAGCGTTGTAGTCACAGTATCCAACACAATCTCACAGGGAACAGGAAGAATGGATATTGTTGATCTTTTAAATAATGTCGGTGATGAACAGCGTATAAGAAGCATCGTAAGCACTCTCGACACAGCCAACCAGACAGTAGGACAGTCAATGTACATGGCAACCAAGTACGCTCTCGCCCGCTGGGTAAGACGAATCTCCGCTTCGTGGGCTGCCAACGGTGTCCGTGTAAACGCAGTCGCCCCGGGAAATGTAAGAACAGCCATGACCGACAGCTTAAGTGATGCTGCAAAATATGCTGTAAGTGCTCTTCCAATTCCTGTCCGCTACGGCTCCGATGCACTTATGGACCCTTCGGAAATTGCAGAATCAATGAAGTTTTTGCTCTCAGATGCAGCAAGAGGTGTGAACGGCATTATTCTCTTTACAGATGGCGGCACAGATGCACTTCTTAATTCTGAGAAGGTATACTAATCCGCGCTAACATGTAATTAAGAAGCTGCATACTTTAATATCTTACATATGTAAGTATCAAATTCATAAAAATCCAGGAGGGAAACAAACTATGAGAGCAATCGAAAAATATATAGATGCATTAGTAAAATGTGACAACAAGGCACTCGCAGATACCTTTGCACCTGAGGGTACTCTTCGTGACTACTGTCCTAACAGCACCGGACGTCAGGAATACCATGTGTACGGACGCGAAGCCATAGACATGTTCTTTAAAAACAAGTTTACTTTCAGACAGTACCTCGTATCAAATGTTGAGATTGTAAACGATACCCAGGCTGAGTTCATCGCCTCCATCGGCGGCTACTATGTAATGGCAATCGCAACAGTCAGGAGAGTCGACAAAAACGGACTTATAGAGAGACTCACAGTAAGACCTAAATAAATAAATAAATATTCCTGCTTAATCTATTTACAATAAAAAACTTTCCACAGCCTGGATTACTTATTATGTAATCCGGATTGATGGAAAGTTTTTATTTGTAAATTTTTTTATATTAGATAATATCCCAATAACCTTTACATACTGATATTTCCATATAATTCATTCCCTGAATCCTACAGGAATATGTACTTTAATATAAAGAGCACTGCCAACACATACATGAGCGGTGTAATCTTCTTAGCCTTTCCGCAGAATACATTGATGACAACGTATGAAACAACACCGAAGGCGATACCATCTGAAATGCTGTACATAAGTGGCATGCAAAGTAAGCATATATAAGCAGGAATAGCCTCTGTGAGGTCATTGAAGTCAATCTCTGTTACCGCAGATACCATAAGGAAGCCTACGAACACAAGTGCCGGAGCAATTGCGAAGCCCGGAATGGCGATAAATACAGGTGACAGGAATATAGCTACAAGGAAAAGAAGTCCCGTAACGATTGATGAAAGACCTGTTCTACCACCCTCTGCCACACCTGAGGAGCTCTCAACAAATGTAGTGGTTGTCGATGTACCAAGGATAGCACCTGCGCTTGTCGCAATAGCGTCCGCTAAAAGAGCCTGCTTAATGCGTGGAAGCTTTCCATCCTTGTCGAGCATATTTGCCTTGTTGGCAACACCGATGAGTGTACCAAGTGTATCAAAAATATCAACAAAAAGGAATGCGAACATGATTATAACAAAATCAAGAACATTGATGTTCTGTCCGCTGAGGTTAAAGCACTGTCCGAATGTCTTGCCAATTGCAGTGAGGTCGAAATTGGACCACTGCGGAAGCAGGCTTGTACCCTGATAAAGACCGGTGAGCTGGCAGATGATTCCAAGCACCCATGTGACAACAATGCCGATAAGAATCGAGCCCTTAACTCTCTTAACATAGAGAATAGCGATGAGCAGCAGACCGATAAGTGCGAGAAGCGCACTGATACCGGCGGTTCTGAAGTTCTCAGTGAACTTTACAACTGTTACAAGTGTTGAACCATCAACGATGATTCCGGCATCCTGAAGTCCGATGAATGCTACAAAAAGACCGATACCTACTGATACGCCCTTCTTAAGCTGTGTAGGGATGGCATTGAAGATAGCCTCTCTTACATTGGTAAGTGACAACAATATGAAGATAAGTCCTTCAATAAATACTGCAAAAAGTGCTACCTGCCATGAATAGCCCATCGTACCGCATACAGTGTAGGCAAAGTATGCATTAAGTCCCAGACCCGGTGCGAGTGCGAACGGATAGTTGGCAAGAAGTGCCATTGCAATCGTTCCGATAAATGCTGCAAGTGCTGTAGCCATAAGCACTGCCTGTGGGTCCATTCCCGACACCGACAAGATAGCAGGATTCAGTGCTAAAATGTACGCCATTGTCATGAATGTTGTAAGACCTGCGACAACCTCGGTTTTTACCGTAGTGTTGTTCTCCTTGAGTTTGAACATTTTCTCAAACATTCTCTCTTCCTCCTAGTGTTATAATATTATTTAATTATTAAAAATAAATAAACATACTCTTAAATTATATATACATAACACGAAAAGTTCAATCTTTTTTTCTATAGAATTCCCCATCCCCAATCATACGCCTTGCAATGGCAGCCAGCTCCATGAGATTATCGGATTTCCTGATTCTCTTCCAGTACTCCTCCTTGTCCTCAAAAAGATTCACAAGGTAAAACAGATTTTCCTTGATTTTAAATACAACATTCTTCTCATCGGGGATTTCCTCACGATATGCCAAAACAAGCTCATCAAAAAAATTCCTGAGCGTGCTTCTGTCAGTACAGCTTCCGCTCACAATCTGCCCGGCTAGTCCCGGATTGGAAATAAGTCCCCTTCCAAGCATCACCGCTGTTATATTCGCACTTTTCTTGTCGCTTTCCTTATTATTTCTTTCCTTATCGCTTTTTGGTTCATCCGGTATATTTTCAGCATTCTTTAGATAATGTCCTGCAAAGCGCTCATAGTCCTCCACTGTGCAGATATCACCGTTATATACCAGCGGATTCTTTGAGTTTTCCACTGCATAATCAAAAATCTCCATGCGTGGTGTATTCCTGTACATATCCTTCTGCACTCTCGGATGGATAATCAGCTCACTTATTGGATATTTATTGTAGATGTCAAGAAGCTCATAAAATTCATCCTGCTCATATCTGCCGATTCTCGTCTTGACCGATATATCAAGCCCTGTATCCGCAAGACCGCTGTATATCTCATCAAGAAATGCATCCAGCTTCTCCGGAAAGCTTAAAAAACCTGACCCCTTTCCCTTTGCCACCACCGTTCCGGACGGACAGCCAAGATTTAAGTTCACCTCCCTATATCCGAAATCCATCATCTTGCGCGCCGTCACGATAAAGTGCTCCGCATTATTGGTGAGCATCTGAACTGCAACATTAAGTCCTGCATTATTATCCGGCAGCACATCCTTTAATTCCCGCGACTTGAAGTTCCTGTGCTCCCCAGGCGAAATAAAAGGCGTATAGTACTTATCTATTCCGTCAAAAAACCGCGCAAAAGTATTTCTGTAAATAAATCCCGTCACACCCTCCATGGGCGCCATGTATATTTTCTTCGTATCAACCATCAGCTATTATCTTTCTGTTTAGTCTTTCTGTTTAGTCTTTCTGTTTAGTCTTTCTGTTTAACTTCCTGCTTATAATTATCTTACATCCTGCCTCACGCTTTATTTACCGTCCCGATTATCCCTCCTGCATATCCTCAAGTTCAAGCTCTGTCTCAAGCATGCGCTCTAATATGCTCTCCTGGTTCTTTTCCTCCTCATCAAGCTTGTTCTGGATTTCCATAAGCTTAGGATAATCCGTCGCAAGCTCCGGGTTCATAAGCTGCAGCTTATATTCAGACGCCTTTTCTTCGCTCTGTGCTAACAGCTTCTCATACTTTTCAAGCTGTTTTTTCAGCCGCGAAAGAACCTTTCCCGGATTGTAGTAGGTCTTTTTGTCAAACACATCGTCAAGTGTAGGCGCAGAAGCATTCGCTCCCACACAGGCACCAGCCGCTGCACCTGATGTAATGCCTGCCATAGCACCCGCTGTAGCTCCTGCCGTTGCAGCATCAGCTGCACTGCTGACTGCATTTTTGCCACCGCCGGCACTGCCTGCGGAGCCATTATTTACAACAAGTCCGGCTCTCTCTCTTTCCTTCTCCTCAAGATACAGCTCATAGCTCATCTTATATTGCTTAACATTTCCTTTTATCGACTCTTCACTTGAAAATTCAAGTATTCCTGTCGCAACCCTGCTTATAAAATATCTGTCATGGGAAACAAAAAGCACTGTTCCCTCGTACTCGTTCAGCATCTTCTCAAGAGCATCCTTGCCGACGATATCCATATGGTTAGTCGGCTCATCCAGTATCAGAAGATTAGGTCTTGTCTGAAGCATCTTGCACAGTGCAAGGCGGACCTTCTCACCACCGGATAGCTGCCCCATCTTCTTCTCAACCTCCTCGCCGGAAAATAAGAAGCCTCCAAGTGCACTTCTTACCTCCTCGCGAAGATAATCAGGATATGCCTCCCAGAAATTATCAAGCACAGTCTGTTCAGGATCGAACCTTTCCATGACAGCCTTATGCTGGTCAAAGTATCCCCATTCCACATTCTGCCCGAACTTAAATTCACCGCCAAGTGCCGGAATCTCTCCGACCAGAGTCTTTAGCAGCGTTGATTTTCCCTTTCCGTTCTCGCCGATTACCGCAAGACGCTCCTTCTTCTGCAAAAGGAACGTAACGGTGCTGAGCACCTTGTCATAGCCTATCTCAAGGTTCTTAGCATTTATTACATTGGTATAACTCTCAATACGCGGAATATACCTCGCATGGAATGCCTTGGTGTCGAAGCGGCGCGGCTTCTCAATCTTGACCATGTGCTCTATCGCCATGCGCTTAGAATGTGTCGCAGCCACCTTCGTCGGAGTATTCTTCCACTTCTCAATCCATTCGGTGAGACGCTTAATCTCCTTCTGCTGCTCCTCATAGTCCTTCTCCTGCTTTATGAGATCCTCCTCCTTGCGCTTCATAAAGGCAGTGTAGTTTCCGGCATAGCGCTTGATGTGGTGATATTCAATCTCATAGGTTACATCTGCAACCTTGTCAAGGAACATTCTATCATGCGATACAATCACAACCGCCCTGTCATACGTCTTAAGGTATCCCTCCAGCCATTCGATTGTCGGCATATCAAGATGGTTCGTCGGCTCGTCAAGAAGCATGATATCCGGTCTTGTAAGAAGGAGCTTAATAAAAGCCACCTTAGTCTGCTGTCCTCCCGAAAAGCTTCCTATCGGTCTTTTTAAATCGGAGAGCTTAAAACCGAAACGCTGGAAAATCGTCTCCATATCCTGCTTCCACGTATATCCGTGAAGCGACTCCATCTTAGACTGGATAGCTGCGTACTCACGCAGAATAGACGCATCATCGGAGCTTTTCATATTTTCTTCAAGCTCACGCATGCGTCTCTCACATTCAAATATAGGTTCAAATACCTTCTTAATCTCGTCCTCAACCATAATCCCGGTATCTGTAAAATTAATCTGTCTTAAAAATCCAATCTCCTGCCTACCGGCAGTCTCATACCCGCACTCCTCATCACTGTCTATATTGCTCATGCCTATATCGTGCGCGATAAGCTTCAAAAGTGTGGTCTTGCCACAGCCGTTTCTTCCGACTATGGCAATCTTCTCATTGTCCCGCACTTCGAAATTGATATCCTGTAAAATAACGTCACCGCCGAACTGCACATTGGCGTGACTTATTCTTATCCTCATGGCTCCTCCCATCCAATGTGAGAGCAGCTTATCTGTAAAGCCCCTTTACAGCAGGATACAGCTTCACAAAATGAGCATATCTCTCATCATATTTCTTTACAAGTTCCTCGTCAGGCTCCACTGTATCGACAACCTTGACAATCGCATCAGCGGCATCCTTCACTGAAGCGTACTCGCCATTGGCAACAGCGGCAAGCATGGCACCACCAAGTGCCGGACCTTCCTCTGCGGCAATGACATCAACCTTAATATTCAGAACATTTGCGATAATCTTCTTCCAGAGCGGACTCTTAGCTCCACCACCGCAAATCTTCGTTCTCTCAATCTTAATTCCAAGGCTCTTTGCCACCTCGAAGGAATCCCTTATTGCAAATGCAACACCCTCTAACACTGCAAGTGTCATGTCAGCTCTCGTTGTGTCAAGGGACAATCCGAAGAAGCCTCCTCTTACAAGAGAATCATTGTGAGGTGAACGCTCTCCCATAAGGTATGGAAGGAAGTATACACTGTTCTCACCAAGCTTGTCAATGTTCTTCTGCTGTGCAGCGTAATCCTTGGTTCCGATTATCTCATCCATCCACCACTTATTGCAGGAAGCGGCGCTAAGCATACAGCCCATAAGATGATAATGTCCATCGGCATGGTCGAAGGAGTGAAGTGCATTATGCTCGTCAACCCCGAACTTATCGCTTGAAATGAATATAGTACCGGAGGTGCCAAGTGAGATATTGCAGCTTCCGTCACCTACTGTGCCTGTTCCGACTGCCGCTGCCGCATTATCACCGGCGCCTGCCGCAACAATGACATTTTCGGAAAGTCCAAGCGCACCTGCAACCTCAGGCTTTAAGGTTCCAACCTTCTCATAGCTCTCATAGAGCTTAGGAAGCATCTCCTCCTTGATTCCGCAAATCTCTATCATTTCCTTTGACCAGCACTTGTTCTTTACATCAAGAAGCAGCATTCCTGAGGCATCCGAATAATCTGTGCAGTTAACTCCTGTGAGCTTGTATGCAAGATAATCCTTAGGAAGCATAATCTTCTTAATACGCGCAAAGTTCTCAGGCTCCTTATTCTTTACCCAGAGAATCTTAGCTGCGGTAAAGCCTGTGAAGGAAATATTTGCCGTGTATGAGGAGAGCTTATCCTTGCCAATCACATTGTTGAGGTAATCATTTTCCTCGATAGTTCTCCCATCATTCCAGAGAATAGCAGGTCTTATCACCTCGTCATTCTCATCAAGAATTACAAGGCCGTGCATCTGTCCGCCGAAGCTGATACCTGCAACCTTAGAAGCATCCACTCCTGCAATAAGCTCCTTAATACCTTCTACAGACTTTTCATACCATGCCTCCGGCGGCTGCTCAGACCAGCCCGGATTAGGAAAATATAACGGATATTCCTTTGATACTACATTTAAAATATTTCCCTTCTCATCCATGAGAAGAAGCTTAACAGCGGATGTACCTAAGTCTACACCAATATAAAACATTTTCTTTGTCCCCCATTTTTCCATCATGGACGGTCTCTTATGCTGCGATGAGCCGTCCCTGATAATTCATTTTAAAATTCCCCCACAAATATTGATAACTCAACATTTATGGGGGATGAAAAATCACATATTAGTGATAAAACACTTACTGCCTATTAGCAGAATGGATTCTCAGTAGGATATAACATACCCTTTGGCTGGTTGAAGTTGATATCCTCAACAGGAATGCCAAGATACTTAAATACCTCATAGAGAGCCTTTCCGTAGTGACCGAATGCAACCGCACCGTGATGTGGGAAATTCTTCTCAATAAGCACATGACGGTAGAAACGTCCCATCTCAGGAATAGCGAACACACCTATTGAACCGAATGAGTGCGTAGGTACAGGGAGTACCTCACCCTGTGCTATGTATGCACGAAGCTTAGTGTCTGCTGTGCTCTGTAAACGATAGAAGGTGATGTCGCCAGGAACGATATCTCCCTCAAGTGTTCCGTTAGTAACCTCGACAGGAAGAGAGCGCGCCATGATGAGCTGATACTTCATCTCGCAGAAGGAAAGCTTCTTAGATGATGTATTTCCGCAATGGAAGCCCATGAATGTATCGTTCAATGTATAGTTGAACTTATCCTTAATCTCCTTGTTGTAAAGCTCTGCTGGTACAGTATTGTTAATATCAAGAAGAGTTGTAGCATCCTCAGATACAACTGTTCCGATGAACTCACTGAGTGCTCCGTAGATATCAACCTCACAGGATACAGGGATTCCTCTGCCTGTGAGACGGCTGTTAACGTAGCATGGAACGAAGCCGAACTGTGTCTGGAATGCAGGCCAGCACTTTCCGGCAATGGCAACGAACTTTCTGTAGCCTCTGTGTGCCTCTACCCAGTCAAGAAGTGTAAGCTCATACTGTGCAAGCTTTGCAAGAACCTCCGGCTTCTTGTTGCCTGCGCCAAGCTCTGCCTCCATATCCTTGACAACCTCAGGGATTCTCTCATCGCCTGCATGCTTATTGAAGCTCTCGAAAAGGTCAAGCTCTGAGTTCTCCTCAATCTCTACTCCAAGGTCATATAATGGCTTAATTGGTGCATTACATGCAAGGAAGTTGAGTGGTCTTGGACCGAAGCTGATAATCTTTAAGTTATTGAGGGCATATACTGCTCTTGCAATAGGAAGGAACTCATGAATCATGTCTGCACATTCCTCAGCATTGCCTACAGGATACTCCGGAATGTATGCCTTGATATTGCGGAGCTTAAGGTTGTAGCTTGCGTTCAACATACCGCAGTATGCATCACCACGGTTGCATGAAAGTGTAGCAATATTCTCCTCGCTTGCTGCTACGAACATCTTAGGACCGTCAAAATGCTTTGCAAGAAGTGTCTCCGAAATCTCAGGACCAAAGTTTCCAAGATAAACACAAAGTGCGTTACATCCTGCCTTCTTAATATCCTCAAGTGCCTGTACCATATGAATCTCGCTCTCAACGATACATACAGGGCACTCATATATATCCTTGCTGTCATACTTAGCTGCGTATGCATCAACAAGTGCCTTTCTTCTGTTTACTGATAAAGACTCTGGGAAGCAGTCTCTTGATACTGCCACAATTCCTACTTTCATCTCAGGAATGTTAATCATACAATAATCCTCCAATTCTGCCACACGGCTGTAAAATAAAATGCAAAAATGTGTGTTTTCCATGTATAATTTTGTCTAAAAATTAACATTGGTATGATTGTATTATATTACTTAGTTTTATTTTCATCAACCAAAAAAACTGAAAATTATGCATTTTAACCAAATTCGTATGACCTTCTCCGACTTTTCTAATTATAAAAAGTCGCCACAAGTCCCTATAGATAATGGAATAACCTGTTTTTTGTGTTTTCGTCCGTCTCACGTAACTATATAACTATATTTACTGTCATATTTTTGCATAACGCATTGCCATCGAATGAATTATCCACTTCTGTTTTTTTACATTGATTCTGTTGATTTCCCGCCCTCAATTTTGAAATGGCTGATACATGCATGTTTCTATTTTTCTTTTTCTTTTTCTATTTCTATTTTTTCTATTTTTCTGTATTCTTACCCTCTATCCTGAAATAACTGAAGCATGCATGCACCTTACTATTTCCTGCTTCCAAACCGGACCCAGCAGTCAACGTCTCCTTCACATCCGCCTTATCCGGGATAACATGGCAGCAGAATATACCATTCTTCACGCCGACCCAGCGCCCTGCCGTGGCTTCATAGGCAAGAGCATTATCGTAATTGGCACCATCAACACTGTAATCAAGGTAAATCATATTTCTTGTGACATTCTTTTCAAGCTCAGGAAGCAGCTCAACGCGGTTTCTGAAAAATACTTTCCTGCTGTCCGAAGCGTAGCCGCCGGACAGCTTATCAAGCCTTACAAGCTCAACCACCTTGTCCTTGGAATATGCCTTCTCATTTTTGAAGGTCTGGCTTCCCGATATTGCCACCATCGACAACACACCATTCTCCCTTTTTAATGCCACTGCACCATAGTCCACTCCAAGTGAAACCATTCCGGCTATGTCACCTTCACCGATTGTATCTGCAGCAAGCTCCGTGACAGCGGTAAATTCAGGCGCAATCCATTTCTGCAAAAGAAGATTCGGCACATCTGCAATCGAAGTATCCTGCTGCTTGTCAACAGGATATAGTCCGATTCCGTGTCCGGTCATGCTGTACCAGTCATCTGAGTGGTTGGCATTCCACTGCCACTGAAGCCCCAGCTTCTCACCGGTAAAGCTGTCTGAGGCATCCGGCGCATATATATCCGCAAGTCCATTCTCATGTCTGAACTTCTCCGCCATTGCAATCGCTTTGTCTCCAATATCAGGCTTTTTATGTACCATAACAGGCTGTCCTGCGTCCTCACTTATCTGTTCACCCATAACCGGCCAGTCATTAATCCACCTGACAGGCTGCAGGTGGACAATTCTTCCCGCTGCATACACATCCTGAAAATGAATGAAATAATCCTCTCCGGTCTGTGTGTCAAGCCATGCGCCCTGATGAGGTCCATTAACCTCTGTGTCTCCCTGAACAAGCACATTTTTGTACTCGTATGGTCCCCATATATTCTTAGAGCGCATTACTACCTGCCAGCCCGGCTTAACTCCGCCTGCCGGAGCCATTATATAATAATAGCCGTTCCTCTTGTACAGCTTAGGACCTTCTATAGTGGACTGTCCGTTCTCATTGCCGTCAAACACATGCTGCCCCTCGTCAAGAAGTGCCGAACAGTCTGGCTTCATCTCAGTAAGATGAAGTATGCTCTTAAAACCGATACGGCTCTTGGCAAATGCTGATACCATATACGCCCTTCCGTCATCATCCCAGAAAGGACATGGGTCAATCCAGCCCTTACCCTCAAATATCGCATGAGGCTTAGACCACTCTCCCCATGGGTTCTTTGTCTTAGTCACAAATATTCCCTCATCCGGCATCGGGAAGAATATGATAAATTCCCCCTCATGGTATCTTATAGCCGGAGCCCACACGCCACAGCCATGCTGAGGTGTAGTATACCTCTCAAAAGGAATATTGGTAAGTGCATAATTTATAACCTTCCAGTTCACCAGATCCTTTGAATGTAATATCGGAAGTCCCGGTGTATTGCAGAATGATGACGCAGTCATAAAATAGTCATCGCCAACGCGGATTGCATCAGGATCCGAATAGTCCGTATAAAGAATCGGGTTCCTGTAATTTCCGTCACCTAAATCTGCATACCAGTTAAACTCATTCTCTCTCATAACAAGCTCCTTTTTTTAATTTGGATAATACTTAGAGGACAGGGGCAGGGGCAGGGGCAGGGGCAGGGGCTTGGGACAGGGGTCAGGTCACTGTGTCCCATAACTGGGACACGGACCTGACCCCTGTCCCAAGCCCCTGTCCCAAGCCCCTGTCCCAAGCCCCACCCCTGTCCCAACCCACCACACGTCCAGCCCTCTGCCGTATATTATATTTTTTTTATGATTCTCAGCACATCCTCGCGTGTTCCCACAACCAGCAGATGCACGTCCTTCTCAAACACATAATCTGCTGTAGGCATAAGTGAAGTCCTGTCATCACCTGTTTTCGTGCCAAGTATATTCACATTGTATCTACTTCTGAAATTGAGTGCCTTGATGGAATGACCAACCCACTCCTTCATTACAGGAATCTCATATATTGCATATTTGCCGCCTAATTCGATGTAATCAAAAATTTTATCCGAGCTGTAGCTTACAGCAAGCTTCTCGGCTATATCCCTGTCCGGGTATATTACCTCATCCGCTCCGTTTCTGAGCAGGAACTTGGCATGGATATCCCTTGTTGCCTTGCTGACAACATGCCTTGCTCCCATTTCCTTTAAAAGACTTGTTATCTCGAGCGAACTCTGGAAATTGGTGCCGATACACACAATACACATATCAAAATTTTTGACACCAAGTGTTTTTAATACCTCCTCATTGGTACAATCGCCAATCTTGGCGCTTGTGACAACAGAAAGCAGATCCTCCATCTTGGCCTGATCAGTGTCAACAATCATAATCTCCGCTCCCTGCTTGGCAAGATTGATTGTTATATGGTGCCCGAAACGTCCCATTCCGATTATCAAAAATGATTTCATGGTGTAGTACTCCTCCCTATTCTATCCGATATTTATCTCTTCCTCCGGCTGTTGCAGCGGCACAATCCTCTTATTCTCCGAAAAAGACAGAGCAAAGGACAGGCTTCCGATTCTTCCGCAGTACATCAGGACTATAATAACAACTCTCGACACAGTGCCAAGTGACCTTGTTATGCCTGTTGTCATTCCGACCGTACTTATTCCCGATATGACCTCAAAAATCACATCGGCAAAGCCAAGCTCCGGCTGAACAGCAAAAATAACCATCGCTCCTGTTATGAACAGCAGCATATTCACACCTATTACAAGTGCAGCCTTTCTTACCACGTCCTCCTTTAATCTTCTGCTGAACACATCAATACCATACTTGCCGCGCATTGTTGTCCACAGATATGCCACCATTACAAAAAGTGTTGTTGTCTTGGCTCCGCCGGATGTAGAACCCGGGCTTCCGCCTATGAACATAAGCACCATTGTTAACAGCTTTGAAGCCGGTGTAAGTGCCCCTGTGTCCACCGAATTCATCCCCGCTGTTCTTGGTGTAACACTTGAGAAAAATGAAGCAAAGAATCTGGTATGTGCGTCCATACCCGCCATTGTATTGTCCCACTCAAATATAAGGAAAAGAGCCGTGCCGCTGACAAGAAGAAAAGCTGTCACGGCAAGCACGATTTTTGAATGAAGTCTATATTTTTTTATTGCAAGCTTATTCCTGGAAATATCATCCCACACAACAAAGCCCAGACCACCTATGATTATCAGCGCACTTATCGTGAGATTGATTGTCCAGTCTCCCTCAAAGCCGCAGAGTGAATTGTACTCCCCATAGCACCCCAGCAGGTCGAAGCCTGCGTTGCAGAATGCCGATATTGAATGGAATATTCCATAGAATACTGCCCTTGCCGGACTCATCATAAACGAAAAACGTACCGCAAGTATTATTGCGCCTATACCTTCAAATATCAGTGTTCCGATTAGCATCTTCTTGGTGAGCCTGACTATGCCTCCAATCTGAAGGGTATTGACACTCTCCTGCATAAGTCCCCTGTGCCTTAACGAAACCCTGCGCCTCAGCATAAGCGCAAGCAGAACCCCAAGACTTATAAAACCAAGTCCGCCCACCTGAATCATACATATAATCACTATCTGGCCAAACAATGACCAGTGCGAATACGTGTCAACGACGACAAGCCCTGTCACACAGCTGGCGCTTGTCGCTGTGAAAAGAGCGTCCAAAAAGCCTGTTGCCTGACCATCCCTTGACGAAACAGGCAGCATAAGGAGAATTGTCCCCGTAATAATTATTATTAAAAATCCAAGGGCAATAAATTGCACCTTGGATATTCTTTTTTTGCCAAACATATGTAACCCCTTTTTAGTGTTTTTCTGCAAGCAAAACTATTAAATGTTCGTTGGAATAAGCTTTGCGTCATACCCTGCTGCCTTAAGACCCTCAATAATCTGCAGCTTATGCTCCTCACCGAATGCCTCCATTGTAATCTTAAGCTCCACGGCAGCATTGCGGTTGATGCTTACGAACTGGTTATGCTCAAGCTTGATGACATTACCCTTCTGCTCTGCGATGACACCGGCAACCCTCGCAAGCTCACCCGGCTTATCTGGAAGAAGAACCGATACAGTGAATACTCTTCCCCTTGCAATAAGACCATGCTGCACAACAGATGACATTGTGATTATATCCATATTGCCACCGCTAAGTATTGATACAACCTTCTTGCCCTTAACATCAAGATGCTTAAGTGCCGCAACCGTAAGAAGTCCCGAATTCTCAACAATCATCTTATGGTTCTCGACAACATCGAGGAAGGCTACAATGAGTTCCTCATCCTGAATCGTGATGATATCATCAATATTCTTCTTCACATAAGGGAAAATCTTACTTCCGGGTGTCTTAACAGCAGTACCATCAGCGATAGTGTTTGCACTCGGCAATGTAACAACCTTTCCTGCCTTTATCGACTCCTGCATGCAGTTAGCTCCGGCAGGCTCCACTCCGATAACCTTAATCTTAGGATTGAGAAGCTTAGCGAGTGTTGAAACACCTGTTGCAAGTCCGCCCCCACCGATTGGAACTAAGATATAGTCAACTGTAGGAAGCTCCTTGATGATTTCCATGGCAATACTTCCCTGACCTGTAGCAACATCATAGTCATCAAAAGGATGAACGAAGGTAAGTCCCTGCTCCTTTGCAAGCTTGAGTGCATAATCACAAGCCTCATCATATACATTGCCGTAGAGTACAACCTCTGCACCATAGCTCTTAGTGCGGTTAACCTTCATAAGAGGTGTTGTGACAGGCATTACGACAACTGCGCGGACTCCGTAAAGCTTCGCTGCATAAGCCACGCCCTGTGCATGGTTTCCCGCTGAGGCAGTTATAAGTCCCTTGGCTCTCTCCTCATCGGACAATGTACTTATCTTGTAATAAGCTCCTCTGACCTTATATGCTCCTGTATACTGGAGGTTCTCCGGCTTAAAATATACCTTATTGCCTGTAAGATTGCTGAAATATTCGCTGTATACAAGCTTAGTCTCAAGAGTAACCTTCTTGACTATCTCTGCTGCTTCCTCAAATTTTTCCAATGTAAGATAATTCTCGCTCATTTCTGGTACGCTTCTTTCTTCATAAGATTTAAGTAATGGTCTGTAATTTAACCCGTTAATTCATTACTTAGTTGTATTCTTGTAACTGTTATATCAGATTTGCTCCGGAATGTCAAAGAGTGCATTGACAAAATCCTGCGAATTGAACTTCTGCAGATCATCGATATGCTCACCGACGCCGATATATTTTACAGGTATGCCGTATTCTGCCTGAATCGCAACAGCAATTCCACCCTTGGCGGTTCCGTCCATCTTGGTGAGAATAATTCCGGTCACATCCGCAGCCTCCTTAAATTCCTTAAGCTGTGAAAGTGCATTCTGACCTGTTGTTCCGTCAAGAACAATCAGATTCTCCCTGTATGCCTCCGGCATTTCCTTATCAATTATTCTGTTTATCTTTTTTAACTCCTCCATAAGATTCTTCTTATTGTGAAGGCGTCCTGCTGTATCGCATATAATAACATCAGCATTTCTTGCCCTTCCTGCCGATATCGCGTCATATATTACCGCCGCCGGGTCTGAGCCCTCGCTCTGCGATATTATATCCACACCCGAACGGTCAGCCCACTCGGTAAGCTGCTCAATAGCCGCAGCCCTGAATGTATCTGCCGCAGCAAGAACAACCTTCTTTCCCTGCGCCTTAAGCTGGGCTGCAAGCTTTCCGATGGAGGTTGTCTTACCGACACCATTGACACCTATGACAAGCACAATCGACTTACGGTTCTCGAATTCATAAGCGTTCTCACCTAAGTCCATCTGCTCCTTTATTGTGTTAATCAGAAGCTCCTTACAGTCTGCCGGATCCTTGATATGATTCTCCTTAACCTTCTCCTTGAGATTCTCTATAATCTCCTCTGTTGTATTTACACCCAGATCTCCCATTATGAGAGTCTCCTCAAGCTCCTCATAAAAATCATCATCAATCTTTGAAAAGCCGGAGAAAACATTATCTATACCATGTACAATATTGTCTCTTGTCTTTGTAAGACCGGACACAAGCTTCTTAAAAAAACCTGCCATATCTTCGCCCTCCTTTTATATCTCTATTCCTGCTTAGCAGGTTTATCGTCAAGCTGATCCTCTATAAGGTCAACTGACACAAGTGTAGATACACCTTTTTCCTGCATTGTTATGCCGTACAGTCTGTCCGCAGCAGCCATGGTTCCGCGTCTGTGCGTGATTACTATGAACTGTGTGTTCTTTGTCAGCTTGTGCAGATACTTCGCATATCTGTCCACATTAGAATCATCAAGTGCCGCCTCAATCTCATCGAGAAGACAGAACGGTGACGGCTTAAGATTCTGGATTGCAAAGAGAAGCGAGATAGCCGTGAGTGCCTTCTCACCACCGGATAGCTGCATCATGTTCTGGAGCTTCTTTCCCGGCGGCTGTGAAATAATTCTGATTCCGGCTTCAAGAATATCTACATCCTCCTCAAGCTCGAGTGTGCCCCTTCCTCCACCGAACAATTCTTTGAACACCTTATCAAACTCAACCTTAATCTCCTGAAACTTTTCAATAAACTGGTTTCTCATTCCGGTATCAAGCTCTTCAATAACCTTGATGAGCGTATCCCGTGCCGTTATAAGATCGTCATGCTGTGTCTTTAAAAACGTATATCTTTCAGATACTTCCTTATAATCCTCAATCGCATTGACATTGACATCGCCTAACCTTCGGATATCCGATTTCAATACATTTATATTCTTTTTAAGCTCATCTGAATTTGTTAAGTTTTCATCTCTAAGCTCAGCGGCGCGAATAAGAGTAAGCTCGTACTCATTCCACATGTAATCAATTCTCTCATCACGCACCGACTCAATCTTCTCAATCCTGCCTGTTATTCGCATGCATTCCTTGTCAAGCGTGTTGATACGCTCCGAAATCTGTTCACGCTTATTGAAAAGCTCACGCTGCTTCTCCTGAACCTTGTCCCTGTCCTCGCGCTCCTTTGCCGTGATATCCGCATATTCGGCAATCCGAGCTTCTGCACGCATTATCGCCTCATTTATCTTTGCGATATTTTCTTTCTTTTCGTTTATCTCATCTCCCGCAGAGCCTAAGCTGTCCTTAATCTCATCAGCTTCGGCATTGAGCCTCGATATTTCCCTTAACACTCTCTTTATGTTCTCCTCAGCATAATTATCCTGCTGTGAAAAATTGGAAAGCTCGATGTGGAGCTGTTCGGCTGATTTCTGCTTGTCCGCAAGCTCGGCTTTATGGTTCTCGATTGCTGCATTGCATGAACTTATCTTCTCATTTAACTCCCTGTCAATCCGCTCAGACTCTGAAAGTGCCACCTTGCATGCATCAATCTCCGCATTTATCCGGGTTACCGTATTCTCAATCTCATCGGATTCACGCTTACTGTTTGTGTAGGCACGGTTTAATTCTTCCTGCTTTTTAGAAGCTGTATCAAGATTCATTGCAGCTGTATTCTCTGCCAGCTGCTTATCCTGTATTTCCGCCTTTATCTGCTCGATTTCTGTCCGTAATGCGCCAAGCTGCTCTCTTGCGGCTGTAAGCTGTTCCTCACTCTTTTTAAGTTCTGCCTCCTTTACCGAAACGGAAGCCTCCAGCTCCTCTATCTCTCTCCGGCGTCCAAGAAGATTGCTGCTGTTCTTAAACGCACCACCGGACATGGAACCTCCCGGACTTAACATATCTCCCTCAAGAGTTACTATCCTGAGTGAATGGTTATGCCGCCTTGCTATGGCAAGAGCATTGTCTATATTGTCGACGACCAGTATTCTTCCAAGAAGATACCGTGCAAGCTCTGTAAATTCACTGTCACATTCCACAAGCTGATTGGCAAAGCCTACTGCACCATTCTCCCTGGTCAGCGACGAATCCACCCTTATATCCCTGCCGCTTATAGCCGAGAGCGGAAGAAATGTAGCGCGTCCGAACTTATTCTGCTTCAAAAAAGCAATAAGCCCCTTTGCCGTCTCCTCATTGTCAGTTACAATATTCTGGATCGTTCCGCCTAACGCTGTCTCTATGGCAGTCTCATACTGTTTTTTTGTCTTAATGATATCTGCTACAACACCGACAATGCCCTTATACCTGTCCTTCTGCTCCATCACCTTCCTGATGCTGTTTCCGTAGCCATCATATCTCTCGGTAATGTTCTTAAGGGATTCGAGCCTTGAAGACTCACCCATAACGACACGGCTCAGTCCGCTTATATCATTGTTCAGCTTATTTATCATGTCACGCGCTGCAAGCTGCCTTTTCTCCCTGTCGGAAAGAGTTCCGCCCAGTGCGGCAAGCTCCTTGCGGATATCATCTAAGTCCCTCTGCAGCAGATCAAGGCTCTGCTTCTGGGTATCCTCCTCGCTCTTACAATTGATAAGCTGCCTTGTAAGCTCCGACTTACGGATGTTCACCTGTTCAAGAAGTGTCACATTCTTCTGGAGCTTAGCCTTTATCTGTCCTCTCTCATTGAGATTGTCGATAACATCGTCCTTACAGTTCTCGACAGTGTCCTCTAACTCCTTTATGCCGTCATTTAAGTTCTTTACCTGCGCATCGACCTCATTGCAGTCAGCCCTCATGTCATCAAGACGGTCTGTAAGCTTGAAACGGTCTGATATAAGACGCTTCTTCTCTTCGTCATAGTCTAAAAGACGTTCCTTTATGGAGTCAAGCCGCTTGTTGAACTGTTCATCACTGGCAAGCACCGACTTAATCTGCTCATTTAAAAGGTCTATCTGGCTTGAAAGCCTGTTTTTATCAATCTCAGCCTGCTTTGCAATGCTGCTGTTTTCCTCAATGGTGCGGTTAAGACCTCCGAGCTTTTCCTCATTCGCCTCATACTCTGTTCCTGACTTTTCAAACTCAGCCTTGGCAGCCTTCAACTCAGAATCCGCAACGCTGAACGCCTCATTGAATTTTTCAAGCTCCGCCTTGAATTCGTCTGCTTCCGTGAGAAACAGATTAACATCATTCTTCTTAAGCTCTTCCTTGAGCTTAAGGTACTCCTTGGCTTTCTCTGCCTGATGTTCAAGTGGTCCTACCTGTTTTTCAAGCTCAGCCAGTATATCGTTGACACGCACAAGGTTATTGCTCTCGTCATCAAGCTTCTTCTGTGCTGCTGCCTTACGTCTCTTAAATTTTACGATACCTGCCGCTTCATCGAAAAGCTCTCTTCTCTCCTCAGGCTTTCCGCTTAAAATTCTGTCAATCTGACCCTGTCCGATAATAGAATAGCCTTCCTTGCCGATTCCGGTATCATAAAAAAGCTCATTGATATCCCTGAGCCTGCATGCTGAGCCATTCATAAGGTATTCGCTCTCCCCTGAACGAAAAACCTTTCTTGTGATTGTAACCTGAGCAAAATCAATCGGAAGAGCGTGGTCGGAATTATCAATCGTGATGGCAACTGAGGCATAACTTACAGGCTTGCGAAGCTCCGTACCGGCAAAAATAACATCCTCCATCTTACCGCCTCGAAGCTGTTTCGCACTCTGTTCACCCAGAACCCAGCGTACAGCATCACCAATATTGCTCTTACCACTTCCGTTAGGTCCCACAATACCTGTTATTCCGTTGTGAAACTCAAATACTAATCTGTTGGCAAAGGATTTAAAGCCTTGTACCTCTATGGATTTTAAATACATACCTATTTCCTGTTCTGTCTCATCTTCAATATTGCATTGTATGCCGCTGCCTGCTGTGCCGCCTTCTTTGTATGGCCCTCGCCATCACCTATCACTGTGCCATCACACTTTACAACGGCTGTGAAATGCTTGTCATGATCAGGTCCACTCTCACCGGTAATCTCATACTCCGGTTCAAAACCACTATCCTTTTGAAGAAGCTCCTGTAATATTGTCTTGCTGTCATAGAACAGCTTCTTGTTGTCTATATCCTCAAGAATGAATCTTCTGATATAGTCCTGTGCCGGTTCAAAGCCGCCATCGCGGTATATAGCTCCAATCACTGCCTCCATGGCATCAGATGTGATTGAGTCTCTGTTCCTTCCACCGGTGTGTTCCTCGCCCTTGCTTAAAAGAATCCACTCTCCAAGCTTTATCTGCCGGCTGCACAGTGCAAGCGTCGGCTCACACACAATGCTTGCACGAAGCTTGGTTAGCTCTCCCTCTGTTTTATCAGGATATTTTTCAAAAAGATAGTCGCTTACGGTAACTTCGAGTACCGCATCTCCTAAGAACTCAAGGCGCTCATTGCTCTGATTCTTAAGTCTCTTAATTTCATTACAGTATGAGCTGTGTGTGAGTGCTCTCTCAAGCAGTCTCTTATTCCTGAACTCATAGCCTATAATTTTTTCAAATTTTTCCAACTGTGTATCAGTCATGATTTTACTTCACGCACCTCCATATTATATGTATTTTATAATTCTCAGTCCATTAAGAAAAAGAGCCCACCTATGATGGGCTTTTTCTTAATTATATGCTCTCGTTATTGTCAACGAATAAATACATCCTGTTTTAATTAGTTAAGTGCATTCTTTATTGCATCTACAGCATCTGCTACAGTTGAAATATTCTCGGCAGCATCATTAGGAATCTCAATATCAAACTCCTCCTCAATACCCATAATAATCTGGAATACATCGAGTGAATCTGCTCCGAGGTCATCAACGAATGTCTTGTCCATTGTAACCTCATCGGCATCAATGTTTAAAACCTCTGCAATAATTGACTGTAACTTTTCAAATTCCATTTCTAAATACTTCCTTCCTTTTCTAAAAAATTCTTAATTTACTGTTCGCCCGCCTGCTCTGCTGCAATGGACGCCTTGATTTTATCGTTAATTCCCTGTTCCTTAAATGTCATACACTGAAGGATGGAATTACACACCTCTTTAGCCTTGGCATTGCCATGTGTCTTTACCACAAGACCGTTAAGACCTATCATCGGTGCTCCGCCATACTCGGTGGCATCGAACTTCCTGAGTGTCTTCTTGAGTGCCGGCTTGACAAGCAGCGCACCAATCTTACTTCTGAGACTGGTCATCATACCTGCCTTTATCATGCCTATAAGAGTACTTCCCATGCCCTCATAGAGCTTGAGTATTACATTGCCTACAAATGCTTCTGTAACTATGACATCGACATCCCCCTCCGGAATATCTCGTGCCTCAACACTCCCGACAAAGTTAATCTCCTTACACTCCTTGAGCAATGGATAGGTATCCTTTACAAGCTGGTTGCCCTTCTCCTCCTCTGCACCGATATTCACAATCGCAACCTTTGGATTCTTGACGCCAAGAACATATTCCATATATATGGAACCCATCTTGGCAAACTGAAGAAGATGTGCAGGTCTTGCATCCACATTCGCTCCGCAGTCAACTAAGAGCGAAACACCCTTTCTGGTAGGTATGAGTGGTGCAAATGGTGGTCTGTCAACGCCCCTTATTCTGCCGACTATAAGCTGGCCTCCGACTAAGATAGCACCTGAGCTTCCTGCCGATACGAACGCATCAGCTTCCCCCTTCTTGACGAGGTTAAGTCCAACCACAATTGATGAATCCTTCTTGCGGCGTATAGCCATAACCGGTGGTTCTCCGGTCTCAATCACTTCCGTGGCATTGACAATCTCAATAGCGTTCTCTCTGTATGTATATTTCTTAAGCTCTTCCGAAACAACATTCTCCTGACCCACAAGCTTCACAATCACATTTTCACTCTGTGAAACCGCGTCGACAACACCCTTAACAATCTCTGCCGGAGCATTATCTCCGCCCATGGCATCAACAGCTACTATAACTTTTTCCTGCATAAATATTCTCCTCTTTCATACTATGACAACCACTTCATACATAATACAAGATTGTATTTCAGAAATCAATACCTTTTTTCATCATAACAAGCCACGCATTGACGGCAAAAAAAGAAAGACACCATAAAGGCGTCTTTCCCATCAATAATATTCGCAATCCGCTTCGCTTCCTGCTTATATCATCGCATTATAAACTTAAATTATTCAGCAACAGAGATAACTTCCTTCTTATTGTAAGAACCACAGTTCTTGCAAACTCTGTGAGGCATCATTAACTCACCGCACTTGCTGCACTTTACTAAGTTAGGAGCGCTCATCTTCCAGTTCGCTCTTCTCTTATCTCTTCTAGCCTTAGAAGACTTATTCTTTGGACAAATTGACATCTGTTACACCTCCTTACAAAGCAGTTCTATTGGTTAAACTGTTGAAATATATCGCGTATCTTGGACATTCTAGGATCTAACACCTGTCTGTCACATTCACACGAGCCATGATTAAGATTCATGCCGCATACGTTACAGATTCCCTTGCAGTCTGTTTTACACAGAACCTTCATCGGAAAATTCTCTAAAATCTCACTATATGCATACTTCTCAACATCAAATTCCGTGCCATCCATAAAAGGCATGTCCTTCAATGTCTCATCTGCATCCGGTGACTCTTCACCAAAATTAAGTGTTCTGGTAGAATCTACCGATATCTGCCAAGGAACATCCGTTAAGCACCTGTCGCATGGAATATCCAGAGTCACATCAAGGTGTGAAGTAACCTCTATCTTCTTCCCTCCAACATTAGTAAAGGCAAGCTCAATATCCTGTTTCTTTACAAATGCAAAATCACCAAGCTTCGAGACAAAGCTCTCAGCTTCTATAGGTGCTGCAAGTCTCTTAACTTCTCCTTCGTGAGAAAGAACTCCGTACAAATCAATCAGCATAAAAACCTCTTCTTTTAATCACACGCAGATTATTATATCCACTGTGTAAAGATTTGTCAACTATTTTTTATTTACATTTTAATTATCTGACTAACTCCAATGTCTCCTGGGCAATCTTAAGCTCCTCGTTAGTAGGGATTACCATAACCTTGACCTTAGAATCAGGAGTAGATATAACTACCTCCTCACCTCTCTTGTCATTGGCTGTATCGTCAATCTTGATTCCAAGGAATGTAAGAGCACTACAGATATCCTTTCTTGTTCTCTTATCGTTCTCACCTACACCTGCTGTGAATACGATGGCATCAACGCCGTCCATAGCTGCTGTATAAGCACCGATATACTTAACCACTCTGTACTTGAATGCCTCAAGAGCTACCTCAGCATTGTGATTGCCCTCATCGGCAGCCTTCTGAACATCACGGAAATCGCTTGAAACACCGCTCATGCCAAGAACACCTGACTTCTTGTTGAGCATTGTTATCATCTCATTGATATCCTTGCCCTCCTTGTTGGCGATAAACTGGATAACAGAAGGATCGATATCACCGCTTCTTGTTCCCATGATAAGACCCTCAAGCGGTGTAAGACCCATGCTTGTATCTATGCACTTGCCATTGACAACAGCGGAGAGTGAACCACCGTTTCCGAGATGGCATACGATAACCTTTGAATTGTCAGGGTCAAGCTTGCCGAACTCGATTGCTCTCTTAGATACGAATGCGTGGCTTGTACCGTGGAAGCCATACTTACGAATGCCATACTTCTCATAGTACTCATGAGGAATAGCATACATATAAGCCTTCTCAGGCATTGTCTGATGGAATGCGGTATCCCATACAGCAACATTAGGTGTGCCTGGCATAGCTGACTCAACAGCCTCAATACCGATAAGGTTAGCCGGGTTATGTAATGGTCCAAGGTCGAAGCACTCACGTATAACTGACTTTACATCATCGTTTACAATTACGGATGTGCAGTACTTCTGTCCTGCATGAAGTACTCTGTGTCCTACAGCGGAGATTTCCTTTACATCTGAGATAACGCCGTAGGTCTTGTCAAGAAGCATCTCAAGAACAAGGTTGACTGCTACCTTGTGATCCGGCATAGGCTTCTCAATAACACAGCTCTCCTTGCCCGTAGGCTTATGTGTGAGCTTAGAGCCCTCAATACCGATTCTCTCGCAGAGACCCTTTGCCATAACTGACTCATCAGCCATATCGAATAACTGGTACTTTAATGATGAGCTTCCGCAGTTGATTACTAAAATCTTCATTATTAATTCCTCCAAATATATTATCTTATTTAATATTCCGCTTTCACACCGCTCTATGGCTGCAAATACCTTCAAAAAGCGGCAGGTCTATAGCATAGTTATAGGTAACTGCCGCCAAAACGGCAATTACCTATATATGTATTGTGTGTAAATATCTATTGAATATTACTGCATCTGAGCCTGTACAGCTGTGATAGCTACAACACCAACGATGTCGCTTGCTGAACAGCCTCTTGAAAGATCGTTAACCGGCTTAGCAATGCCCTGAAGCATAGGACCATAGGCCTCTGCCTTAGCAAGTCTCTGAACAAGCTTGTAGCCGATGTTACCTGCATCAAGATCAGGGAAGATGAGGACGTTAGCATGTCCTGCAACCTCGCTGCCAGGAGCCTTGGAAGCACCAACAGATGGAACCATAGCTGCATCTGTCTGAAGCTCTCCGTCAAGCTTAAGCTCAGGAGCAAGCTCCTTAGCAATTCTCGTAGCCTCTACCACCTTGTCAACATCGGCATGCTTAGCGCTGCCCTTTGAGGAGTGGCTGAGCATGGCAACCTTAGGCTCTGCGCCTACTAAGAACCTGAAGCTCTCTGCTGAGGAAACAGCGATAACCGCAAGCTCCTCAGGATTAGGATTCTGGTTAAGACCGCAGTCGCCGAATACGAATGTACCATTCTCACCATACTCACAGTTAGGAACATCAATTACGAAGAACGCAGAAGCAATCTTAGAACCCGGCTTAGTCTTAACTATCTGAAGAGCAGGTCTTAATGTGTTAGCTGTAGAATGGCATGCACCTGATACAATGCCATCTGCCGCACCGCTCTTTAACATCATGCAGGCATAGAACATATAATCCGTAGTGAGAAGTCTTCTGGCTTCCTCAGGAGTCATACCCTTGTTCTTTCTGAGTTCAACTAAAGCATCAACATACTCATCAAGCTTATCGGAAGTATTAGGGTTGATAACTGTAGCGCCTGATACCTCAAGACCCTTGCTGTTAGCCTCAACCTCCTCAGGTGTACCAAGTACTACTACATTAGCGATATCTTCCTTAAGAACTGTCTCAACTGCTTCCCATGTTCTTCTGTCCATTGACTCAGGAAGTACAATTGTCTTCTTCACTGCTCTTGCCCTTTTCTTAATCTCATCAATAAATGCCATAATAAAATGACTCCTTTCAGTATATAATTCGACTTCATCTTAAAAGTCCATTGATAGTATCATTATACTCCTTATGTTTATTGTATACAAGAATATTTTTGCAAAATCAAGTCAAAACGTACATGTTTTAAATTAAATACAATTTTACTTTAATCTCAACGATTGAACAATATATCTTAAATGGAACTGCCTTTCTGTCATTACACATGTGGACAGCGTCAATATCTGGTCATCCCCTGAAAAAACAGTTGTATCATCATATACCATAGGCTCCTGCATACGCATAGCAGTATTCTCGAGATACATTTTAACTGTTTCCTTCTGTGAAAAATCATAGTTCAAAAGCTGGTGGGCATTATTTGTCTGATATGCCGCAAATATCTTGTAAACATATACCATATCCTCCGTATATATATACACGTATCTGTTGTTTTCAAAGAATTCCTCATCCTCATACAGATGCAGATCCGAAAACATTGTTGTATCACGCATATTGTGACCATATATAACCGTATGCGGATCTGAAAAATCCTTGGCATTATAATTCTCAGTATATATACATCCCGGATAGCCCTCGCTTCCGTCAATGTTATGTTCAAGATAATAGCTGTTGTCAGTAGGGTGCTGAAATACAGGATAATCAATATGTGTATTCGGTATATATATCCATGCATATATATCCTCAGATACCTCTTTATGTAATTTATCAAAATCAATATTTTTTTCAGGTACATCTATACCATATTTCGTAATCAATCTCGCAGCTTCTCTTTTATATCCCTCAAGCTCATGTGTTGTACCCTCATCCATATCCCCTTCTAAAGGCATTGTCGTTGACGGCACAGTGGTGCTTTCGGCAAGTTTTTCATACATCTGCCCGGATTTCCATAATCTATACTGCTTCACGGCAAGCACCACCACACATACAAACGCAGCTGTCAATGACGCTATTCCTATAACTGTATATATCATCTTTACATTTAATTTTTTATTTTCCATATCAATCCTCATTTCCCAGGGGTGTTCTTATAATTGCACCCGAATCATATATATTCTACCATATAAAAAACAATAAGCAATATTATTTTTCTGCATAATCCAGATGTAAAAAATCACAACTTTTTCAACCGGATTTTACTTTTCCCGGCATTTAGGATATAATATAAAAATAATTTTGTGTATTTGCAAAATCATTCATATATAAAGGAACAAAATGTGGATAAAATATGATTACAACAGCTATTATTGCGGAATTTAATCCGCTTCACTCAGGTCATGAATATATAATAAAAGAGGCAAGGCGCATAACCTGTGCCGATTGTATTGTTGTAGTGCTCAGCGGAGGCTTTACACAGCGCGGCGATATAGCTATCGCCCCTAAGCATGCCCGTGCTGCTGCCGCAATAGATTGTGGAGCTGACATAGTTTTCGAGCTTCCGTTTGTATATGCGACATCAAGTGCGGAGTTTTTCGCATCCGGTGCAATAGCCCTGCTCAATTCCCTTAAAAAAATAGATTTTCTTGTGTTTGGAACTGAAAGCAGCGATATATCTGCTCTTTCAGCCGCAGCAGAACTGCTTATAAAAGAGCCTCCGGAATTTAAAGCAGTCCTGAATTCCTGCCTCACATCAGGGATGTCATTTCCGGCAGCATTAGGACAGGCATATTCAGCCTGCAGCGGTACCAACGCAATCTTCACTCCCAATAATACTCTTGCAATAGAGTATATAAAAGCCATTAAAAAAATGTCCTCGGACATACAGCCTGTAGCAGTACAGCGTTCAGGCTTAGGCTACAATGACATAAATTACTCTAAAGCAGACGGGCATATATCCGCCTCCGCATTTAGAACAAATACCGAAAATATTATAAAATCAAATCTTTTTTTATCAAATAACAGCATACCGCCGGAGCTTGAGGCTTTTATGTCAGAGACTCTTCCTGCCGCAAGTGCCCATTCCGCTTTGTCCGGCTATAACAGAATATTTCCTGTCTTTAATGACGATATGTTCACACTCATCCGCTATGCCATTCTTATGAACCGCAGCCACCTTAAGGATTTCTGTGACTTCACCCCGGCACTTTCAAACCGTATACAGCGGCTGCTTGACAAAGAAGGTACTTCTCTGTTCAGCGGCAGCTATGAGGATTTTATTCTGCGCATTAAGACAAAAGAAATGACCGCAGCACGCATTAAGCGCGCCATGCTTCATCTTCTCACCGGATACACCGATGAAGCCTGCCGGACCGCAGTAAATTATCTTCGTAAGGGGTACTCTCCTTATGCGCGCATACTGGCACTGTCGCCATCAGGGCAGACCTTTATCGGTGCAATAAAAAAAGGCTGTGATACAATTCTTATCAACAGCCTTGGCAAATCCATGCCTCTATTGGATGAAAATGCACAGTCGGTTATGCACTATGATATTCTTGCTTCTGATATATATTCCTCTATCGTTGCGGACAAGTTCGGGTACACAATGCCCGACGAATATAGATCCGGTGTTGCAAGAATCACTCATTCCCCGGCATAATCATCTTTAGAAGCTCACGCCTTGCGTCCTCAGTCCCGGCGTCCCTATATCTGAATATAAGGTCCTCCTTCTGCGCCTCGGTGAGTCCGGCATAACCTGTCATCAGGCGCTCGTCCATGGCAAGCGCTTCCATAAAGCCGAAGGGATAGCCGCCTATTCCGACCATCCCTTCCATTGGCATTCCATCATTGTCCATACTGTGTCCCTCTCTTTCATATAGCTTTGAAAATATATTTCACTTCTATAGATAGAGTCCCACTGTATGCTCTTTTTATTCGTCGCAGTCTCTCATCAAGCCTTTTATTCTGTCTCTATGTTCTCCTCTGCCACACCGTCCCCATCATCTGCACGCGTTACCGGCACTCCCGGAAAATTAACCGGTATTCCGTTCACCTCAACCATGTCCTCAATTCTGATTGTAAGGTACGGTATTCCGTCAATAATTCTCGTATCGACAAGATCCGTCCTGTCCGGCTTGACCTTTACCACAACCGCAGGAGACTTTATCTCGAACTTTCTCGTCTCAACAATGTTCGTCGCCTGAAGAGGCGTCTGTTCACCTGCCTGACTGTCATAGCACCTGTCAAAGCGCTCGAGAAGCTCATTTTCCACACCACTGTCTGAAAGAATCTGCTTCACCTCATGCTTGTTAAGCTCCAGAGGTTCAGGTTCCTCCTTCGTCTCCTCAATCTTATTGTTGATTATCTCGTGGATGTTCTTGACCACCTCGAAGTCACACTTCTCACCAAGTGCTTCCTCGATAACGCCGTTAAAGGTATCTCTCTGATTTCCCGCCGACATAGGAATATTGCACCCAAGCACCGGTTCGGCAAAATCAAGCCTTAACTCATCAGGCTTTGCCGTATAGTACAGAAGGCTGTGTAAATCTGTACTTCTGTCATTGAATGCAGGAAACAGAAAGCCAATGCTCGGCATATCGACAACCCAGTCCCTCACCCTGTTCCTGAAGCAGCCCTCCGAGGCAAAGTATGAAAGCCCTGCCTTCGTGAGTGATACCGGGCAGATACAGCAGAGTATGTGGGAGAACACTTCATCGGAAGCGTCCTCCATCTCTATATTGTCTGAAGTCTTTCCCGGAATATCGTACGCCTGATGTATGAGCAGTATAAGGTAATTGTCCACTGTGTCATAGTTCTCTATAACACGGTCATAGAAGGCATGTAACACCTCTTCATCCTTAAGCTCCGTCTCACGAAGCTTCATCAGGAGAGCATACTTCTCACCTTCAAGCTCCTCCTCAAGCGGAAATTCCATATTGAGGAGATTCTTTCCAAGGCTTCCCGAAAGACTCTTCCTGAATATCGAAAAGTACTTGAACAAATCCTCCTCCGGAAGGGCAAGGAATGCCTCCTTAAATTCCGTCACCTTATTCTTCTCGCCATCAACATAGCAGCCGCATATACGGGAAATCGAGCTTCTATCATCTTTAAATGTCTTTTTAATTTCTGCAATTTCTTTAGAATTCATGTCTTACCTCAGTGCCAACAGGGGCAGTATTTCCGTTTTTAATATCCCCATATTTTATCTGTTTATTTCAGCAGCTTAATTCTTGAAGCTGTGTATAGGTGCAGGTATTCTTCCAGCACGTCCGACAAATGCTGAACAGTCGAACGAGTTAACCGGCATAATCGGTGCATATCCTAAAAGACCACCAAACTCAACAGTCTCACCCACACCTTTTCCGATAACAGGAATAATACGCACTGCCGTGGTCTTCTGATTAACCATTCCTATAGCAGCTTCATCTGCTATAATTCCGGATATTGTACTTGCCTTGGTATCTCCCGGAACAGCTATCATATCAAGTCCGACTGAGCATACACAGGTCATCGCCTCAAGCTTCTCTATGGTGAGCGCACCTGCAAGCACCGAATCAATCATTCCCTGATCCTCACTCACCGGTATGAATGCGCCGCTTAAGCCGCCGACATAGGATGAAGCCATAACGCCGCCCTTCTTTACCTGGTCATTTAAAAGAGCCAGTGCCGCTGTGGTGCCAGGTGCGCCCGCTCTCTCAAGTCCTATCTCCTGAAGGATATCAGCAACAGAATCACCTATTGCCGGTGTAGGTGCAAGTGACAGGTCGATGATTCCGAAAGGAATACCAAGACGTTTGGATGCCTCCTGTGCAACAAGCTGTCCTACTCTCGTAATCTTGAATGCTGTCTTTTTGATTGTCTCGCAGAGAACCTCGAAGCTCTCTCCTCTTACCTGCTCAAGCACATGCTTCACAACACCCGGTCCGCTGACACCTACGTTGATTATCGCATCATCCTCGGATACACCATGGAACGCTCCTGCCATGAACGGATTATCATCCGGTGCATTACAGAGCACAACAAGCTTTGCACAGCCAAGTGAATCCTTCTCCCTGGTGGCTTCTGCTGTCTCCTTAACTATCTCACCCATAAGGCGGACAGCATCCATATTGATACCTGTCTTTGTTGAACCTACATTCACTGAGCTGCAGATAAGCTCTGTTGACGCAAGCGCCTGCGGAATTGAACGGATTAGAAGCTCATCGCTCTTGGTCATGCCCTTGCTCACGATAGCCGAATATCCGCCGATAAAGTTGACGCCGACCTCATGTGCAGCCTTGTCAAGTGTCTTTGCTATAGTCACATAATCCTCCGGTGTCTTACAGCATGCTGCACCCACAAGGGCAATAGGTGTTATGGATATTCTCTTGTTTACAATAGGAATACCGAAGTCCCTCTCTATCTCCTTTCCGACCTTCACAAGGTCTTTTGCAACAGTTGTTATCTTATTATATATCTTTTCATTAGTCACAGAAAGGTCTGCATCCGCACAATCTAACAGGTTAATACCGAGTGTGATGGTACGCACATCAAGGTTCTCCTGCTCAATCATCTTATTAGTCTCGTTTACTTCAAAAATGTTAATCATAGAACTTCTCCTCGTAGTTTGATATTATGAATCCTTAGATTCTGTGCATTTTTGTAAATATCTCCTCGTGCTGGCACTTTATCTTAACACCTATTTCCTCACCAAGCTTGTCAAGGTCCTCTGTAATCTCGGCAAACGGCTTTGCTGCCTTCTGCATATCAACAATCATCATCATGTTAAAATATTCCTGAACAATCGTCTGGGAAATATCGAGAATATTTACTCCATTATCTGCAAGGTATGTACATACCTTAGCGATGATTCCTACAGTGTCCTTGCCTACTACAGTAATAATTGTCTTGTTCATGGTGTTATCCCTTTCTGTTTTAAGTTTTATATTTATGAACATTCCCCGGATGCTATTAATCCGTGAGAAAACATTCTCTTATAAATTACAGTGTAATGATACGGCTCGGCTTGTCACGTCCCGCAACCTCTATCTTAAAGTCTGAGGCATGGTACTCACTAAAGCTCATATCAATCTCTGTACGGACTGTCTCATAAGCCAGTTCCGGATAATTGTTTTCTTTGCTGAGATGCCCTAACAAAATCTCCTGGACATTGTTTCCCAGCAGCCTGTCAACAAGCTGTCCTGCCGCCTCATTTGACAGGTGCCCTTTTTCCCCTAATATTCTTCTTTTCAGAGGATACGGATATGGTCCTGTTTCAAGCATTCTGATATCGTGGTTAGCTTCAAGAAGCATACAGTTGACACCTGAAAAGCTGTCCACTATGTAATCATCATACACTCCAAGGTCTGTCACCAGCCCGAATGCCTTGTCATCGGACTCTACACGAAATGCACATGGGCATAATGCGTCATGTGAAGTAGCTACAGGCTTAACCTTAAGTGAGCCGATATTGAACTCACTATCACATTCAACCGTATTAAATATCCCCTCCGGCAGCTTTCCCAGATTAGTGTTTTTAATCCCCTGCAAGGTTCCCCATGTAGCATATATAGGTGTTGTGCTTGCTCTCTCAACAACTCCAAGACCTGAAATATGATCCGAATGCTCATGTGTTACCAGAATACCGTCAATATCCTTAATTGACAAATCAAGCAGCTTAAGTCCCTCCTCGACCCTCTTTTTACTGATTCCTGTATCTATAAGAATATGTGTATTGTCATCTCCCACATATATACAATTGCCACTGCTTCCACTGGCAATACTCATTACTCTCATCTATGTCTCCATTTCCATAATCATTTTTTGCTTCTTATGTTATATGTTAGGGCTTGTTCCGTCAATGGTTATTTTGCCCTTTCCTGTTGTTTTTGAAATATACATCGCCTTATCGGCATTATCTATTACCAAGGCAGGGTCATGGCATAGCTCAGGATATGCACTCACGCCTGCGCTTGTATTGATATAGATTGAATACCCGCCAAAGGATATTTCCCTCTCCCTTATCGCCTTGTGTATACTCTCAACAACGCTCACAACCTCTTCAAGCGTCTTGTCGATAAACAGAACTACGAACTCCTCTCCTCCATATCTGTAGCTTGAGCCACCATGCTCGTCTGCAATTCTCTGTATAGTCTGGGCAACCGCGATGATAGCCGCATCGCCAAAAAGGTGTCCATACTTATCATTAATTGATTTAAAATTATCTATATCAAACATCGCAGCATACACCGTCTGTTTTAAAAGCTCCGCATCAGGATGTCTGTACTTCTCCATGAACTTGTTCAATACACGTCTGTTATATAAACCTGTCAAGCCATCCCTCTTTGCGAAATTCTCGAACTGTGAATAGAGGAACGCATTGTTAAGCCCTACCTGAAGCTCAGCTAAGATATTGTCGAAGAAGGTTTCCCTGTGCATGAAGAAATCCTGTTCATTATGACACAGTATATATACCCCGGCACACCTTCCATCAACAAGCAGAAGCTTGGCTGCAAAAGAAAGAATATGATAACTTTTTAACCCTTCGTACTCTGTGTGTTTCACATTTTCGCATATAAAGATATGCCCATCCTCAAGCCTTTTCATAAACTCATCACAGGTAAACATATCATAAAGCACGTCAGCCGCAGCCTCATTTATATCGCCAAACAGCTTATATCTGGCACTTATATCATACATGGGATTATTCTTCTTATAATCCTCATATATGCTTCTTTCACCGTTTACCGCTGTCTTTAGTAAGCCTGCAGTCCTTATTCCGATATCGCTTATAAGCTTACCTGCAAAGTAATCATTGATCTTAACTATATCGAATGCCTCTGTGAAGTAATGAAGCATCTCATTCTGGAAATGCATTTCAAGTATATTGGCATTTATCTTACTGTTCGCACTCTCAAGCTCAATTCTTTTAAGAGCGAGCTGTTCATTTACATAGTACAGCTTTTCCTGCTTTTCAAGCATCTCCCTGTTGATATCCATTGCTTTATCAAGCATCCTGTCCTTCGCCAGAACGGCATTTTCAAAATGCTCATATCTGCTGCCGATATATGAAAGTACCGAATACATGGTAATTATGAACGAAGTAATCATCACAGCTGATGTAATGACATATGTAAGCGAACGATTCGTAATCATATACACGATTGTCCATATCAGAACCGGTATATTCATAAGCATGGAATGCAGAAACACAACACCGCCATCCGATAAATCAAAGAATATCCCCTGTTCCAATGCTATACACATATAAATGAGAAAATATATTATATATTCATAATTCCGGTATCCGTCATCCATTATAAAAGCAGCCATTATCATGAGCTGTATATATTTCATGATAAAAATAAACCTAGGACTATTAAAAAAATCCGAAGTTCTGAATGCCTGCTCCAATGCCAGCACCATACATACGATGGCAGCTCTTATAAATGCCGGTGCTCCTACTGAAAAGCTCTGGAAGGTCTCCACAACAAGATAAATAATTAAAAGTACCACCGCCGGAAAATGTCTGGCCGCAAAATTCTTTTCGAGTCCAACCAATTCATCCTTTTTGTACATTTGCCCATTATCTCCAATACAATTCTATTTTATCTCCTGCCGCTAACGGTGCATTGAATGCCGCCTTTTCACCATTTACCCTTGTAACAAGCTCTGTACCTCCGGCTGTTTTAAGATCAAATGGATAAAAATCAAAAATATCAACGAATGTATAACCGCTCTTTCCCGTCATCTCCACAGAAGAATCATTTACCGTCACAACTATCGTTTTCGGCTCGTCAAAAGCCGCTTCTCCTGTCTCCTGCGGCTTCTCCTGTGTTATTCCGCCGGAGGTATGATTCTCTCCCGGTAATTCTGCCTTATCCTGCGAAGCTTTAAGCGAATTGTCTATATCCTCCGGATCCGGTAAGTACTGCTCATCCCCAGGCTCTGTATATTTGACATTAAAATTCTCATAGACAATGGTATCATCCGCTGCCGGCTCATTGTTGACCATTATTTTCTTATCATCTGTAGCTATATCCATAAAGTCAAACAGCTGTTTGACGGTATAATAGTTTTCCATGACAACATTGTCACCCTGATTGATGCTGTAATCCGGACCCTTAAGCTCATTGTCCACATACGCAAATTTAGGGCATACTATGAGCTTGTCATTGACAATAAAGTTAACCGTACTCTTAAACTCGTCAAGCTCTCCCACGGTTATGTGTCCTGATTCTCCCGCTGTGGATTCGCGTATCTCTATCTGGTCATTATGTGCTATTCTGGTATTCATGCTGCTCTCACGTCCGTTCAGCAGAATAACCGCCGCTTCACCCGTCGAACCTCTGACAATCCTTGATCTTCCGTTCACATTGAACACCAGCTCATTTCCCCTCTTAGGGAAGATACTCTCGTTGGGCATGCCGGACTGCATAACCGCATCCACTATCGAAAGATGATTGTTGTCATAGAGCTTTACTCTCTCTCCGTTGACTGTCGCAAAAATAAAGTTGTTCTTCTGGTTGTAATAATTGATACATATTCCTATAGGAGTAACCAACAGCGCATCCTTCTTAACCTCATTAGTTACAAAATCAATACTTGTAAGAACCTCCTCGCCGCGGACTGCAACACGCTCTCTTGCAATTTGTAGTCTGTCTGCGATCTTATCTGTAAATCCCGGAAACTTACCGCCGCCGCCGACCACGAATACCGCACTTACAGCTTTATCACCATTGAGTTCGCATATCTTATCAGCAACATCATCTGCAAGCCTTGTCAGTTGTTCATCTATAAGCTTCTGAACATCTGTCGGGGCAAGCTTATGAGATATTCCCATAATATCCTTGTAGGTAATTGTCTTCTTCTTTCCTGCCGCCAGCTTAATCTTCTCAGCTGACGCAAAATCGACCAGATATTCCTTTGCGATTATCTCTGTCAGTTCATCCCCGGCAGACGGAATCATGCCATACGCCACAATGCTTCCATCCTTTGTAAGGCATATATCGGATGTACCGGCGCCGACATCCACAAGTGCGATATTGAGCAGCCTGTACTGTTCCGGTATCGCAACATTCATAGCAGCAATAGGCTCCAGTGTCAGATTGGCAACAGTAAGTCCTGCATAATCCACCGCAGCATACAATCCGTCAACAACCTCCTCAGGAAGGAAGGTGGCAAGAAGATCAATTCCTATCCTCTCCGCCTTATGTCCTTCAAGGTTGTTTATCGCATAGTCATTAAGATAATATCTCACAGGAGTATAACCTACACAATAGAACTTATATTTCTCATCTTTGACTTTTAATTCCTTATGCGCCTTCTCAACAGAAATCAGCTCTAAGGAATAGATATTCTCGGCATTGACACGAACCTCTCCCTCAAATTCCACATCCTCATGTACCATAACCGTCCTGAGCACTCGTCCGGCTGCCGCAATGCAGACTTCCTTCAGCTTTTTTCCTGTCATTGACTCAAGCTCATGCTTTATCATCCTTATGGTATCTCCAACCTTACCGATATCATGAATCTGTCCGTCAAGCATCGCTCTTGTCTCATGCTCCTTAGAAACTATCGCCGCGGCCTGAAAACGTCCATTCTTCATATATCCGACTGTACCAACCACATTTCTGGTTCCGATATCCAGTCCGAATACAAAATCATCCGGACAAAAGATTGTATCACTCATTATTTTCCCCACCTGTCCTGTTTTCGGTTGCAAAAAGAATCTCTTTCAACCGTTTTCTAGTCATGCTGCTATCTTCCGAGTTATCAATCACATACCTGCAATGCCTCCTGAATTCTTCATCAGATAACTGGTTATTCATTATAGAAATACATTTTTCTCTTGAATATCCTCTGTCAGACATAAGTCTTTCTATCCTCGTCCCATCCGGCACATATATGTACCAGAATTCCTCGCATATATCGTCATATCCTGCCTCTATAAGCAGTGCTGCCTCAATGAATGCGTAGTCATATTTACCTTCACCGGACGCTTCCTTCAGCCTTCTTATAACTTCCTGCCTGGTAAGCGGATGAATAATCTCATCCACCTTGGCGCACAGCACGTTATCCGAAAAAATCCTTGCTGCCATCTTCTTCCTGTCTATGCATCCATCCGCCTGTAAAATATCGGTTCCCAGCAGCTTCACAATATCCTTATAGGCTTCACCGCCCGGCATCGTCGTCTCCTTAGCCACCTCATCTGTTCTTATCACGATACAGCTTACCATGTCTTCAAGCATTTTTAGTACAGTTGACTTACCTGCACCTACTCCGCCCGTCACTCCGATAATTCTCATTACCTTTTCTCCGTTTCGCAATTAATGAGCTTCTAACCAGTTGCTTCCCTCATTCGTATCCACAACAAGCGCAACAGAAAGTCTTGCTGCATTCTTCATCTGCTCATCAAGAATACTCTTCACAATATCTACCTCGTCTTTTGCCGTCTCTATTAAAAGCTCATCATGAACCTGTAATATAAGCTTAGACTTAAGCCCCAGTTCCTTAAGCTTATGATACACTCCTATCATAGCCAGCTTTATAATATCCGCAGCCGTTCCCTGAATAGGTGCATTCATGGCAACTCTCTCTCCGAAGCTTCTCTGCATGAAATTACTGCTCGAAAGCTCCGGTATAGGTCTTCTTCTCTTAAACATCGTGACAGAATATCCCTTTTCCTTCGCACTGCTTACCAGACCATTAAGAAATTCATGAACCTTAGGATATGTCTCAAAATATTTCTCAATGTACTTCGCAGCCTCCTTCTTGGAAATACTTAAATCCTGGCTCAGACCAAAAGAGCTTATTCCGTACACAATTCCGAAATTAACCGCCTTTGCATTGCTTCTCTGTGTCTTGGTTACCTCATTTAAAGGTGTGTTGAACACCTGTGACGCCGTTATTCTGTGGATATCCTCATCGCTGTTGTAAGCCGCTATCAGATTCTCGTCCTCGGACATGTGTGCAAGTATTCTAAGCTCAATCTGTGAGTAGTCCGAATCTAAGAACACAAATCCCGGCTTAGGAATAAATACCTGTCTTATTCTGCTTCCAAGCTCCATTCTTATAGGTATGTTCTGAAGATTCGGCTCCGTGCTGCTTATTCTTCCTGTTGCAGTTATAGTCTGATTGAATTTTCCGTGTATTCTGCCATCCTCACCTATATACTGCAGAAGGCCATCCGCATACGTTGAGTTGAGCTTCGTGAGCTGTCTGTACTCAAGCACCTTCCCGACTACAGGATGTTCCGGTGCAAGCTTTTCAAGGACATCCGCCGAGGTGGAATAGCCCGTCTTGGTCTTCTTACCGCCCGGAAGTCCCATCTGCCCGAACAGAACCTCTCCAAGCTGCTTAGGTGAATTTATATTAAACTGAGTCCCGGCAAGCTCATAGACCTCCTTCTCTACAACAGCAATCCTCTCCTTCAGCATATCTCCGTACGCGATAAGTCCTTCCTTATCGACAAGTATACCATTGCTCTCCATCTCTTTAAGAGCATATACAAGAGGCTTCTCTATATTCTCATAGAGTCCTGCCATATCCTCATCCTCAAGCCGCTGCTCTAACACCTTATATGTCCTTGCGGCAGTATAAGCATTATAGCAGGCACATATATATGCCTTGTCAGATTCCTCATACAATGCCTTACCCATTATATCGGCTCTTGATTTTACCAGCATCCCAAGGAAATCCCTTGCAATGTCATCATACTGGTAGGTATCCTTGAGCGGATTTAAAAGATAAGCCATAAGTGCCGTATCCTCCGCCCCATCGCTCTCCTCTATCGGAAGAAAATCAAGCTGCTCCTTGAGATTTATAAAGCAGGCCTTTTTTCCATTCTCATGTAATACATGAACCAGCTCAGCCGTCTTGTCCGAAAGATATTCCGCCGTCATAAAGCCGCCGACCGGGATGTATACTGTTCTGCCATCACCGCTGTCTTCGGTTCTGCTAAGTGCAACCGCAAAAAGTCCATTATTCTTATCCGGCACCATGAATATTCCGACACTGTCCGCCATCCCGAAAGCTGTGAATACCTTCTCCGCGTCACTCAGGTCTTCGATGATTTTAAAGCTCTTTTCCAGCTCATCATCATTATAGCTCTCAACATTCTTCTCAAAGCGCGACAATATAGACTTGAACTCAAGCCTCTTAAAGAGCTGGTATGCGTCCTTGGTAAACATATCCGAAAGCCCTGCATTCTCGAAGGAATATTCAAGCGGTGTGTTGATATTGATGGTGGCAAGTGTCTTGCTTAGCTGTGCCTGTTCATAGTATTCCTTAAGATTGTTCTTAGCCTTATTCGGTGTAAGCTCCTCCACATGCTCATAGGCATTTTCAATGCTATGGTACTTCGATATTATCGCTCCGGCCGTCTTTTCGCCTATGCCCGGAACCCCCGGAATATTGTCGGAGGCATCACCCATAAGTGCCTTCATGTCTATAAATTCTACCGGCGTAACTCCGTAGGTCTCAACAACCTGTGCCGTATTGTAGTCCTCAATCTCCGTAGTCCCCTTCTTTGTCTTAGGTATACGAATCTTTATATTGTCCGTGGCAAGCTGTAACAGATCCCTGTCACCCGAAACCACCGAAACAATCATCCCTTCCGCCTCGGCACGCTTAGCCAGCGTTCCAAGTATATCGTCCGCCTCATAGCCCTCCTTGGTGACAACACACACGTTCATATCGGTAAGTGCCTCCTTGATAAGAGGAACCTGCTCAACAAGCTCATGCGGCATTGGCTTACGCGTTCCCTTGTACCCACCATACATCTTATGTCTGAATGTAGGAGCACTGAGATCGAATGCCACCGTAAGATAATCCGGCTTCTCCTCGTCAAGTATCTTGAACATAATATTAAGGAACCCATATACCGCATTGGTATGAAGTCCCTCCGAGTTGGTAAGCTCAGGAACCCCATAAAATGCACGGTTCAGAATACTGTGTCCATCTATCAAAACTAATTTTTTCATTCAAAAGCTCCTCCTACAAAAGATACGTTACAAGCATGACCACACCTATAAATATAACCAGATATATAAAAAACTTAAACACTTCTATTATTCTTTTATGTCTTCTTTCTCTGATTATTCTGTGCTGTGCCTTCGCAAAACATTCATTGACAATATCCTTCAGTACAAAGGGACCGTCAAAAGCCTCATTGTCCTTGATTCCACGTTCAACTATAAAATAAATCTCAAGCTCATCGCGGCATGACGGACAACTCTTAACATGTGAAAGGCACTCTGCCATCTTGTCATATCTAAGTCTCATATTCACGAATTCCGGTATAGCTTTTCTGAACTCCTGGCACTCCACGGCAACTGCCTCCCCACTGCAAACTGTAATATATCTATTCTATTTTAAGACACTAATATCAAAAAGTAAATAGAAGAATCAATAAAAGGCAATGAAAGACAATGCTGTGAAAATATTTTTACATAATTCAGCAAAAAACATTTGCATTTTTCTTAGATATCTGTTATCATGAACTAGTTCGCGGATGTGGCGAAATGGCAGACGCAGCAGACTCAAAATCTGCCGATGGTGACATCGTGCGGGTTCGACTCCCGCCATCCGCATGACATATATTGGCTCTGAATGTCTGATTTATCAGCGTTCGGGGCTTTTTTAATGTATCTGCACAATGCGCGTTGGGACAGGGGTCTGGTACATGTCCCAGTTCTGGGACACGTACCAGACCCCTGTCCCAACCACAAAAAAACAACCGCAGCCCCACATCAGGGCTGCGGTTATTTTTTATCCCGGCACACAGGTCATTCCCGACGCGCGGAATGTGCTCATCATAAGTGGCGAATATGACTAATAATACTTCTTGTTTCCCCACAGATTGGACTTTCTCAGCTCCAGATACTCCGCATACGCCTTCTCTAAAATCTGTTTCTCATTGGAAAACTTGAGAAGATGGTACGCCTCATGGAACTTGTAATATCCTGAGTCCTCAAAGAACTCCTCCTTCTGCGGCTTACTGTAGTAGCTGTCTGCCATCATCAGATACCAGTGAACTTCCTTATCAACTACATCTGAAGGCACGGAAAACGTGTACTGGCTTTTACCTACATACTTAATAATCTGGGCTGATACTCCTGTTTCTTCCTTCACTTCACGAAGTGCTGTCTCTTTATAATCTTCGCCTTCCTCGACAGTTCCCTTCGGAAGCACCCAGCCCTCATACTTGTTCTTAAAATTCTTATATAAAACAAGTATCTTTCCTCTGAATATAACCACACCGCCACAGCTAGTTGCCTGTATCACAGCAATCCCTCCTGTATTATGGTGTGTCACATATGACTTGTGTATAGTATAAACCACTTTTCAAACAATATCAATGATTTTTATTGTACCACGCATCAAAAATCTCTTTCGCAACATTCACCGCATATCTGTCCGGTGTTCCGCCCTCGTTGAAGCTCTCAAGCACAACGCTGACTATTATTTCGGGGTCATCATAAGGCATGTACCCGACAAAAAGCGAATGTTCATAGCCGGAGGTTCCGTACTGTGCTGTACCCGACTTTCCGGCAGCCTCATAAGGAGCCTCAGAGAATACATGTGGGAAGCTCACCTCAATCACCTGCTTAAGATGTCCGGAAAGCATGTCCGCCTCATCCTCTGTCATAATGCTGCCATAGTATTCGTCCCCATCCGAACCATCGTACGAATATACAATCTTCCGGGACACAGGGGTCTGGTCACTCTGTCCCACGCTTGCGAAGATGGTTTTGACAATATAAGGCTCATACAGTGTGCCGCCATTTGCCACAGCCTGCATTATAAGTGCATTGTGAAGCGGTGTTATGAGCGTTGCTCCCTGTCCGAAGCTGGTCTGTATTATCTCCCATTCCGGTGATTCCCCGCCAAGCACATACTGTGAGCGGCTGGTCACAGGTCCTAGATTGTCATGGTAATGTATGTCTGTGTTAAATAAGAGCTGCTGTGCCGTATTAATACTCGTCTCCACCGCCGTGTCAAGTCCCATAGTGATAAAGGCTCCGTTACATGAGTGTGCGAACGCACCATAGGTATCCACACTTCCATGCGCAGTGTGGCCTACACAGGCAACAGAGAGCGTGCCCCTTGTGAATACACCGCTGCACTCATACACAAAGTTCTTAAACCTTTCACCCGCATTACATTCCCTGTAATATGACAGCAGTGTAACGGTCTTAAATGTTGAACCCGGCGGATACAAGCCTGCCACCGCCCTGTTCAAAAGAGGTGCATCGGCATTGGCATCCGTGCCCTCCGTCATAAGCGTGTTAGGGTTGAAATCAGGTTTTGATACCATCGCAAGAACCGCACCGTTCCTGTCCATTACAACAACCGCACCCTTGTTCACTCCAAGAGCCTCATACGCCGCCGACTGCATATCATAGTCAAGTGTCGTGACAACTGAATTTCCCCTATATTTATGGTTGGTAAGCTCTGCATGCAGCTTGTCATCGAACGGCTCACTGCTTCTTAGAAGCTGATAGTTCAACACGCCCTCAAGACCCGCACCTTCGCCATAGGTATATCCGATGATATGTGAGAACAATCTGCCATAAGTATATACCCGCTCAGCTTCACCATTCACACCTTCAACACTTGAGGCAAGCTCTTCACCTGTAGCCGCATATATGGAGCCTCTAAGCGTCTGCTCCTTCATCTTGCTGAGTCTCCTGTTATAGGTACTGTCAAGTATGCTCTCGTCAAATGACGCAAGCTCATATATATAAAATCCGCTTATTATAAGAACAAGAAGAAGGCTTCCGACAACCATGCGCGGCGAACGCATAGGTCTCATGCCCCCATTTTTTTCGGATTTTTCCCCAGCATCTCCGCTGTCAGTGCCGTACTTATCAGTTCCCTGAATACCCTCCCTCTCTTCACCATCCTCAACAGCCTGCGGATTATCCCTGTCATTCCGCGCAGCAATTCCCTGAATAATCGCAATCATTATCATGGAGCTTATAACAGAGCTTCCTCCGTAGCTCACAAACGGAAGCGTTACTCCCGTGCTCGGAATGCAGTTAATGGTTCCTCCGATATTTAAAAAGCACTGGAAAATATACATTATTCCAAAGCCTCCAAGTAGCTGTCTGTTGAAGCTGTCCTTATTCTCGGACAGCACCGTTATAATCTCAAGGAACACATTCAGGCATACCATTATCACGATAATGCCGAACAATCCGCCAAACTCCTCTGAAATCGCGGGAAAAATAAAATCCTTTGTGACTACAGGGATAGAACCCGGAAGTCCCTTGGTAAGCCCTGTTCCGAACCAGCCTCCATTTCCGATTGCGAAAATGGACTGTACAAGCTGATAGCCCTTGCCATCTATATATTTGAACGGGGCAAGCCATACATCAACCCTGACCCTGACATGGGATATAACAAAATACGCTCCCACACCTGCCAGCACCGCACATAAACCGCCCATGACAAGATATCTGTGCTTATGTGTGGCATCATAGAGCATGACAATATAGGTGACATAGAAAATCAGCGCCGCACCAAGGTCATTAGAAGCAGCCAGGATAAGCACATGCGCCGCCGCGCACAGCGACGTGATTACTATTCTGCCAAATGATTTCTCACCGCGGAGCATACACGCAATAAACATCACGTATGTAAGCTTGACGAACTCCGACGGCTGAAGCGAAAAGCCTCCTATATTTATCGAAAGGTTAGCGCCGTACACCGTATTGCCAAGTACGAACACCACGCCCAACAGGACAATGCCGGCAACACAGTACAGCACATCAAGCTTAATCAGAAAATGCAGCTTTTCCACTATGACCGGCACCAGCATCAGCACAAATGTACCTGCCCATATCAGCAGATATTGTCTGATAAGCTTATCCGTGTCAAGTCTTGCCAGCATCAGCATTCCCGTACACATAAGAAATGCCATGTCATTCAGAAGAATCCTGTTACACCTCTTATAAATCATAGGAAATATATTGAGCAGGAAAAAGAAATAAAACAGCTCCATGAACAAAAACACGATAAACAGAAAATCCTGCCTGTTCATAAAGAGAATAACATTCCCAAGCACTGTCATACAGATGACTATTATAATCTGAATTATTCCTTTTCTCTGCTTCCCCTGTTCACGCCTCTTTTTATAAAAGACATGTCCCAAAAATCCGTGCAGGCAGAAAACAGCCCCCAGCAATATAAAAACGTATTTTGAGACGGCAGTTACTATATTTATCACTTAATCTACTCCTCTGTTATAATGGCCTCTGGTGTAAGCTTTAACACTGTCGGCATTCATTTTCATAATATTTTCGACCTCATCGGCACCTTCTATGGAAAAGGACAGCCTGAGTGCATCCACTCCCATATTCCTTATCTCATCCGGCTTGTCAAGCAGGTACTCCGGAACACTGTTGTATATAAGATTATAACAATAGCTGCAGCTGTTGAGTGCCGCGAGCTGCTTACCCTTTCTGTCCGTGAGATAATATACGCCCGGTCTGCCGCACGGCTTGTCCTTAGAAGTATACTTTAAGGTGCAGCCTGCCGTAACCATAAGCGGGAGGTAGCCGTACACCAGCTTTTCCAGGTAAATATTCCTATCCTGGACAGAACGGCACAGCCCCCTCAGCTGTCCTGCGTTCAGCTCCTCCGAAAGGGTAAAATCATGTATGCCAAGCCTGATATACTCATCAAATGCCGCTTTATTGTAGGTATACACGTTATAATCAGCCACCACTCTGCCCGCATACAGCTCGTACAAGCCCTTTTTCCTTATATAGCCAAGCTCCTCAGGGCTTCTTATGAGCATACCGTCGAAGCCTGCTGCCTTGACATCCTCAAGCTTCCTTTCAAAAAGCGTTACCGCCCTGTCCCTGAAAATATACGGCATTGCCATATAGACTTCTATTTTCATATTATTGGCGGAAATGCCGGCATTATATTCATCAACCATCCCCTTCATCATTATAGCTCCGTCTATGCCTGAAAGCTCGGTTGATATATATATTCTCGACACGTTGTTATGAGCTGTTCTTAATACTGCCTCCAGCTGTTCCTTATTCATCACCTGCACAGTGATGTCATGCTGCCCCTCCGAGTAATCCCTGCGCTCCGTCAATCCCGCCTCACAGGCTGCATTACACTGCGCAGCGGTATTTTCCTGTATCCCGGCATTTTCCTGTGCATCGGCAATCTCCTGTACCCCGGCATTTTCCTGCGCAGCATCAGCTTCTAATACCCCTGCAGTCATCGAAGCCTGAACCTTCATATATTCATGATTTCTCTTATAGCCTGATAAGAGCATGCTTTCCAGCTCCTCAAGCGCATTTCTTCTCAGGTCATTCAACAGCCTGACCGGAACAAAAGGGCTTCCCTGTATATCTGTCACTATGCTTCCTTCATCGCTTGAGAATGCTGTCCCTCCAAGCTTCTTCAGCTGCTTTACGACATCCTCCCTCACAGCCGGGCGCTTGTCGGAAGGCTCCAGCACATCGCCATACACAACAAGCTCCTTGTCCCCGGAGAGCAGCTTCAGGCATGCTCTCTCACCGGACTTTAAGAATATCTCCATCCGGACCGGAATTTTGATATCATTGTCAATATATCCTGCCCGAAGCTGCCCTAGAAGCTCATTGTTCCTCGTCCTGTAGACAGCCGCACCATTCTTAGGATTCTTAAGGACTCCCTTAGGCAGTGCAAGCCTTCCGCTCTTTTTTCCTGTCGGTGTCGTGTATTCGCTTCCATCCGGAAATTCAAGCACATCACCCGGATTCACCTCCTGTGACAGGATAAGCTCCCCGTTTTTGATATTTCCGATGACGATTCCCTGATGATTCGGTCTGTCGAAGGTCATCATGGACTTATCGTTCTGTGCATAGTAATATCCCTTGCAGAAGCCACCTCTGTTGTACAGATCCATCAACTGTCTGATATCCTGCTCTTCGACCCTGTAGCCGTCACGCCCCTTTTCAAGGTACATATCCACATATTTTCTGTAAGCGTAGGACACACCTGCAACATATTCAGGGCTCTTCATTCTTCCCTCAATCTTCAAGGAGTACACACCTGCATCAAGAATATCAGGAACTGCCTCTATTGTACACATATCCTTCGGGCTTAAAAGATATTTCTCACTTATTCCGTTCGCGCTGTAGGTAAGACGGCAGGGCTGTGCGCAGCGGCCGCGATTGCCGCTTCTTCCGCCTATCATGCTGCTGAGCAGACATTGTCCTGAGTAGCAATAGCATAATGCGCCATGGACAAAGCTCTCTATCTCAACATCAACGTTATCATATATATCCCTTATCTCCTTAGCAGAAAGCTCGCGCGCAGGTACAACACGCGCCGCACCCATATCCTTCAAAAGCTGTGCACCATATTTTCCCGTAATCGTCATCTGCGTGCTGGCATGAAGGTCAAGCCCCGGAAACGCCTCCCTTAAGACCGCAAATACCCCATAGTCCTGCACGATAACAGCGTCAAGCCCCTCCTCATAGTAGGGCTTCACATATTGGACAAGCTTCTCAAGCTCATCATTTCTTAAAAGAGTGTTTACCGTTAGATACACCTTCCTGCCATACAAGTGTGCTGTGCGGATAGCCTTTATAAGCTCAGCCTCCTCAAAATTTCCCGCAAAAGCCCTCGCACCAAACATGCTTCCTCCAAGATACACCGCATCCGCTCCTGCATTGATTGCGGCACGGAAGCACTCATAGGTTCCTGCCGGTGCAAGAACTTCTCTGTTTCCCATATCAATCATATTAATCCTTTCAAATCCTGTAAACTATAAAAGGGGCTTCCATACGGAAATCCCCCCCCTAATTACTGCTTCTTCGTATCCTTCTGTGCCTCAAGTCCAATAATCATGCTCTCGTAATCCTGTGCATCCTTCTTAAGCTGCGCAATCTCCTCCGCCTGCTTATCAGCCTTAGCCTGCAGGGTGATAAGCTCATGCTTGAGATCGTAAATTTCCTTGTCCTTACTCTCAAGATCACCCTTAAGAGTATCCGCCATATTCTTAGCCTTAAAAAACTCATCCGCTATATTCAGCTGGATCATAATGTTCTGAAATTCCAGCGGAAGTCTGTTATAGGATTCCATCTTCTTATGTTCATCTAACTTATTGTCCAGGTATGCTGCTACCTTCTGTATATATTCACGGCTCTCATATCCACTAAGTGTAATAACCTTGCCGCCAATAGCCACTTCTGCTTCGTTCTTCGCTGGCATACAATCCACTCCTTATCCTTATAGTATCTGCTAAGCTGTCCCGAACTAAAATACTCTTACAGGTAAATATCACAAATACTTATCCAGTATAGCACACTTCTATCTATAATGTCCAGTTGTCATCACATGAAATCACTGTGAGTATTCTTTTCCTTACGGAAAACCTGATATTGTGTCCCGAAAAATTCATACCATATATCTTTGATAAATCATCGGCGGATTCATCATGCCTGTACCCCGGTCTTGGATCCTGTGCAAGCAGCTCTCTCAGCTCATCACAACAGCTTTCCCCAAGCTTAGCTGATACATTCTCAGGAATCACAACCTCAAGTCGGTAATCCTTAACCTCATCCGCAAAGCCGCACACAGCCTCAGGGTGCGAATCGGTGTATGACAGATATGGCTTGATATCGTAAATAGGAGTTTTGTTAAGCATATCAACCCCCGATACGATAAGCTGCGGTCCATCGGTACTATCGGTAATAACCTCCTCAAGCCGTACACTGGACAGTCCCATAGGATTAGGTCTGAACGGCGAACGTGTCGCGAACACGCCCACCCTCTTATTTCCACCAAGCCTCGGCGGACGCACTGTCGGGCTCCACTCCTGTCTGACACTTTCGGAGAACTTCCAGATAAGCCACAGATGTGAGTATCCGTCAATCCCAGCAAGAGCCTCCTCATTGCGGTATTCCGGTTCAAACACTATTCTCCCACGGCACTGCTTTACGATACCGCTCTGCCTTGGAATGCCGAATTTCTCATCAAAATCAGTATAAATATGCGCAATAATCCTTATATTCTCCATACCTGCAACATTCCAATCCATTACCTTTCTATTCCAAAATGCTTATAGCACAGCTGTGTCGCAACCCTTCCCTTAGGAGTACGGTTGATGAAGCCGTTCTGTATAAGATAAGGCTCATAGACATCCTCTATCGTTCCCGCATCCTCACCTATGGCCGCCGCCAGAGTGTCAAGCCCTACAGGTCCGCCCGCGAACTTCTCCATAATGGTGGTTAAAATAAGGCGGTCACTTCTGTCAAGCCCCATCTTATCGACCTCCATCCTGTCAAGTGAAGCTCTCGCGACCTCATAATCTATCTTTCCGTCATACTGCACCTGTGCAAAATCACGTACTCTCTTTAACAGCCTGTTAGCAAGACGCGGTGTTCCCCGCGACCTGCGTGCCATCTCTGTGGCTCCCTCATCATCAATCTCTATCGCAAGCACATTTGCGGAACGCAGTATAATCTTCTTAAGCTCGCTCTCAGTGTAAAAATCCATCTTGCATATCACACCGAAACGATCCCTGAGCGGCGCTGTCAGAAGTCCCGCCCTTGTGGTAGCTCCTACCAGTGTGAACTTAGGCAGATCAAGCCTTATCGAACGCGCCTGTGAGCCCTTTCCAATCATAATGTCTATCGCGAAATCCTCCATAGCAGGGTAGAGCACCTCCTCAACCTGCCTGTTAAGACGGTGTATCTCATCCACAAAGAGCAGGTCACCCTCCTGAAGATTGCTTAGTATCGCAGCCATGTCCCCCGGCTTCTCTATCGCAGGTCCGGAGGTCACCTTAAGATGCACCCCCATCTCATTAGCGATAACTCCCGCTATGGTTGTCTTTCCAAGTCCCGGCGGTCCGTAGAAAAGACAATGGTCAAGCGGCTCCTGCCTGCTCTTTGCTGCTTCTATATATACCTTAAGATTCTTTTTCACCTTTTCCTGGCCGATATAATCCGCCAGTGCCATCGGACGAAGACTCGACTCTATAGGCATATCCTCTTCCGTAAATTCGGTGGAAATCATCCTCTTTTCCATTAAAAGTTACTCCCTTCCATGAACCTCCAGCCTGAACCTGAAGGTCTTACATAAACGCCAGCTTCTTAAGTGCAGCCTTAAGCAGTGCTTCCGAATCCATATCAGCCCCGCCGTCCACCTGCCTTACCGCCCTTGTGGCATCTGCGGAGGAATATCCTAATGCGGTGAGTGCCATGACCGCCTCCGCTGCAGCCGTATCACCCATATCACTCTGCGGCTCATAGCCTCCGTCCGCCCCGCCATCAAGAACATCCTCAATCTTAAGCTTGTCCTTCAGCTCTATGATAAGCTTCTGAGCGGTCTTGCTCCCTATTCCCGGTGCCTTGGATATTGTCTTAGAATCCCCGGCAAGCACAGCAAATCTCAAATCATCAGGCGACATGGTTGACAATATGGCAAGTGCGCCCTTAGGTCCTATACCGCTCACTGTTATAAGAAGCCTGAACACCTTAAGGTCATCCTTTGTCAAAAATCCATATAAGTCAAGCGCATCCTCCTTGACATACAGATATGTATGTACCTTAAGCTCACTTCCTATCGCCGGAAGCTTCGCAAGGATGGAAGCAGGCATCATTATCAAAAAGCCCATGCCATCATGGTCAAGCACGATGGCATTCTCTGTAAGCTCCACAAGCTCACCCTTAATATATGATATCATATTCTTTTCCTACCACTGGTTGATTGCATACATTACAGCAAGTGCAATCTGATTAAAGAGCATATCGGAAAGCTTATTATATTCCTCCAGCTTTCCTTCTGCCGCTGCCTTTGCCGCCGGTCCGTCATTCCATGAGCCCATGCTTCCGAATACATCCGCATTGGAGGCTGCCTCAAATAAATCCCTGTTATGTCCCGGAAGCTCCAGATGGGTTCTAGGCGGCATGCTGCGCCCCTTCTTCTTGAACTCCTCGAGAATCTTCTCATCATCGGCGGCATAATCAAAGCCGCCTTCTAACATGGCAATGGAGCGGTTAAATACATTAGACCAGCCCTCAAAGCCAAGCTCCTTGGAAAACCTGCTGATTTCCACAAGTGCCGCCTTAAAAATCTCCGTGTTGTCCTTGTATTCAGGCTTACCCGCCGGGTGATTCTCCCATATCTTCTCAGTGTATATAATGTGCCAGCCCTTTCTGTCCTTGTCCATGACCCATCTTGGCATCCACATATGAATCACATCATCAGGGTAAAAGCACAGCATGATATTCTGGGATGTATTCACGAAGCCGAGAACTCTTCTGTCCTTAACCGCTGTAGGCGCCAATATCTTGACATCCTCCATTCCATTATACACGCATCTTGCATACCAGCTGTCAACGCCTTCAATCGTCTCACCCTTCTGTCCTTCTGCCTCAGGAACGAACTGAAAAACCGTTCCACGCTCATAGCTGAGTGGTTCATACTGTATAAATGTCTGTGTATTCAATGCATTCTTAGCAGCCGTAATCACGCTGCATAACTGGAAAACCTCGCCCTTCATATAATAAAAATCCTTTCAAATTCAATATTTTCAATTAAGTCTTACCAAAACACTTGTTTATATAATAACCTCAAAACATTTGTTTTGCAACTATGGGATTTAAAAAACTGTTATTTAATTCGACTTGCATTCAAAAATTATAATGCAATCTGATATGTTCTATAAATGCTTTTGAACCTTAGCGTACACAAGCCCTGCCAAAATACCCACAAACACCCCTGCCGCAATGCCGGTCACAATCAGTGCCGGAAAATAACAGAACATCCCCACATTCTCAAATATAATCATCGCCACAAGCACCTGTCCCAGATTATGCGCCACGCCCCCCGCAAGGCTTATACCCACCATCGAAAAACGCCCGCTCTTTTTCAACAGGCTCATGACAAGTATACTTAGCGCCGCTCCCGCAAGCGAAAATACCGCGGCAGTCATGTTCCCAAACAGGCTGTTCACAGCTATTATCCGGACAAGGCTCACAAGCGCCGCACTCCCAAATCCGTATCCCATAAGCACAAAAAGTATGACACAGTTGGCAAGCCCGAGCTTCATGCCCGGCAGCAGCCCCGGTATCACTATAAAGCTCTCTATGTAACCCATCACGATTGCCACTGCAGTGAACATGCCGCAGAAGGCGACGCTGCGTGTGCTATGTGGACGATTATTTTTGGTCGCTTCAGTGTTACCATTATCACCTTTCGTCCGCTTATCACCTTCCGGCTCTCTGTAACCTGCCGGAGCCGCTTTTTGTCCATCATTGTGCAACGCCGTCATACTCGCTCTTTCCCCCTTTAATCGTCACCATGGTCTTATTCGGCAGACATATAATCGTCTGTCCCGACCTGCTTATCTTCCCCTGCGATACACACAGCTTGTCCGGGCAGACCGCCTCCTCCATCCATACCTCCCCATCTGTGATGACCACCTTGTTGTGACCATCTATGTCTATCTCCCTTCTTTCTGCCTGCTGATTTTCCCCCACCAGCAGGCCGCTGTAATATTCCTCTCCATCTACAGTTACAACCACCATCAGTCCATCCCGGCTCCCATTCCTCTGCACAAAAAAAATGGCACACCAAATGCACAGAGCTGCCAGGAGAAGCCCTGTGCACAGGAGTAAGTCATTTCTGTTAATTGTTGATAGCTTTTTCATTTTGTTCCAATCTTTATTTTATGTGTCATTGCTTACTTTTTGGAGGGCATTGCTTACTTTTTACGGAGCATTGCTTACTTTTTACGGAGCATTGCTTACTTTTTACGGAGCATTGCTTACTTTTTTCTGAGCATTTCTTACTTTTCTGAAGTCCTGTTCCACAACTGCTTTCATGCTATTTAATCATTTTACCACACCTAAAAAAAACTTGCCATTACATTTTTCTCTCAAAAATATGATATTAGAATAAAAAGGTATTTTGCCATCCACGATAAGACCTCACAGCAAAAAGGCTCCCATACCGGAAAACCGGTATGAGAGCCTTTTAAAGCTTATGCTGCTGTTCCGTGCGGAATAATCATTCCGTCGGAAGCAGATAATATCAAACAGGAATTAGCCGAGTAAGGAGAGAACTCCCTGTGTAGCCTGGTTAGCCTGTGCAAGCATAGACTGTCCAGCCTGAGCAAGAATGTTGTTCTTGCTGTACTCAACCATCTCCTCAGCCATATCGACATCACGGATACGTGACTCAGC
>DNFT01000129.1 GCA_003486385.1 Eubacterium sp.
TAATACGTTATACACAGCTAGGTATATATAGCATATTTTGACACCCGAATCATATAATTTTAAGTTGACAGTTTTAATGGACTGTAGTATTTTTAATATAATTTGTTGACAGGTCAACATTTATGTCATGAATACATACACGAACAAGAGGTGCCCCATGTTCAATCGTTTTGAACAATTCACAACAGCCATTTCCCAGATTAACAAGAGTGTCCAGCGAATCAAGTCGACTGAGGTTAACTCCTATGGTCTGAAGGCTAACCACGTTATGATACTTTTTCAGTTAAAAAGGAATCCTGCCGGCTTAACTCCCTCGCAGCTATGTGAGAACTGCGAGGTCGACAAGGCTGCCATAAGCCGTTCACTCAAAGAGCTGACAGGCAAGGGCTTTGTCCGCGAAGCGGAACCGGACGGCAGAAAATACCGTATTCCGCTCGTTCTTACAGCCTCCGGCACTGACGCCGCACAGCACATAGAAAAGGCAATCCAGAGTGCCGTTGAAATCGGCGGAGCCGGATTAACCGACAGACAGCGCGCTGAGTTTTACCACTCACTGCTGCTGATTGCGCGCAATCTCGAAGATTATTCCGGGACTTAACATGCATCTGCGAACCAGTGCATTTAACAGCTGTATTTCAACAAGACTGAATTAGAAATTTAAAATCTTATAAAGAGAGGTTTTCCCACATGCATCCATTAAAAAAGCTATACTGCCGCACATTTCAGACTGTCTTCAAGCTTGCAATCCCGTTCCTTCCATACCGCTCCCCCGAGCTTCTTCATGGAATGGACGAGCTCATAGACAAGCTGAAAGCCCTTAAGCTTAACCATGTTCTTCTTGTCACGGACAAGGGAATCCGCAGCCTTGGGCTCACAAGCCATCTTGAACAGCTTATGGAGCAAAACAATATTTTCTGCACCGTATATGACGGCACTGTTGCCAACCCTACCACGGACAATGTCGAGGAGGCTCTGCATTTATATAAGGAAAACAACTGTCAGGCCCTGATTGGCTTCGGCGGCGGCTCCTCGATGGACTGTGCCAAGGCTGTCGGTGCCTGCATTGCACGTCCTAAGACCCCGCTTATGAAAATGAAGGGTATTTTGAAGGTTATCCGCCCACTGCCACCGCTTTTTGCAGTGCCGACCACTGCCGGAACAGGAAGCGAAACCACCCTCGCTGCGGTCATCACCGATGCATGCACCCGCGTCAAATACCCAATCAACGATTTTCCGCTTATCCCAAAGTACGCCGTGCTTGACCCGGAGGTTACGCGCTCACTTCCTCCATTTATAACCGCCTCCACCGGGCTTGACGCCCTGACGCACGCGGTTGAAGCATATATAGGACGTTCCACCACCAAAAAGACCCGCAAGGCGGCGCTCAAAGCAGTTCAATTAATTTTTGCGAACCTGCAGACCGCCTACCATGATGGCAATAATATGACTGCAAGAAAAAATATGCTTCACGCTTCTTACTACGCCGGTGTAGCATTTACAATATCCTATGTCGGCTATGTGCACGCTGTGGCACACTCTCTTGGCGGAAAATATAACATTTCTCACGGACTTGCCAATGCCGTCCTACTGCCTATAGTTCTGCGCGATTACGCCGCAACAGCACAGAGAAAGCTACATGACCTTGCCAATGCCGCCGGACTGTCCGACGAAAATGACACCGACTGTGTAGCTGCCGAGAAATTCATCTGTGCCATAGAGGCCATGCTCGACGAATTTTCACTCGGACGCACCCTTGCCGGCATCAAGGCTGAGGATATTCCTGAGCTTGCCCGCCACGCAGACGCTGAGGGCAACCCGCTCTACCCCGTTCCAGTGCTCATGAATGCGAAGGAGCTGGAGCATTTCTACCATGCAGTGAGCCAATGACCACTGAAAACTATCACTTATTACATTAAATAATAGGAGCCCCCAACATGACCAACTCAGAAATCCAGGAGCTGTTAAGCTCCCAGCGAAGCTTCTTTGCCACAGGAGCCACACTTAAGACAGAATACAGAATATCAGCACTGAAAAAATTGAAGTCGGCTATTAAAACACATGAAGCCGATATTATGGCCGCCTTAAAAAAAGACCTCGGAAAAGGTTCACAGGAAAGCTATATGTGTGAGGTCGGGCTCACACTGAGCGAAATAAGCTACATGCTCTCCCATGTAAAGCGCTTTGCGCGTGAGCGCACCGTGGCAACACCGCTCGCCCAGTTTGCCTCAAGAAGCTATGTAAAGCCGTCGCCCTACGGAAACGTGCTTATAATGAGCCCATGGAATTACCCTTTTCTTCTCACCATGGAACCGCTTGTCGACGCCCTCGCCGCCGGAAATACCGCTATCGTCAAGCCAAGCGCCTACTCGCCGGCAGCCAGCGAAATTATCGGTAAAATAATCTCCGAGGTTTTCCCGCCAGAGTACGTTGCAGTTGTAACAGGCGGACGTGCAGAGAACACCTGTCTTCTCGATGCCGGCTTCGACTACATCTTTTTTACCGGGAGCAAAGCCGTCGGAAAGGAGGTCATGCGCCACGCAGCGGAGCACCTCACCCCGGTCACGCTTGAACTCGGCGGAAAGAGTCCGTGCATAGTAGCTCCTGATGCCAACTTAAAGCTTGCCGCAAGACGTATCGTGTTCGGAAAATATCTGAACTGCGGGCAGACCTGCGTCGCCCCGGACTATGTCCTCTGCCACCGTGACGTTTATGAGAAGCTCCTAGAACATCTTAAGCAGGAGACTATAAGGCAGTTCTCCGACAAGCCTCTTGAGAATCCTGAGTACGGAAAGATAATCAATGAAAAGCATTTTAACCGTATTCTTGGCCTTATAGATAAGAAAAAGGTTATTCTGGGCGGTGCCGCGGATACTGCCGCCCTGCGCATTGAGCCTGTCATAATGCGCGATATTACCTACGATGATGCCGTCATGCAGGAGGAAATCTTCGGGCCGCTGCTGCCTGTCATCCCTTACGATGACGAGGACGCAATGATAGAAAAAATCAACTCGCTTGACCATCCATTAGCGCTCTACGTCTTTTCAGGAAACAGACACTTTATCAGAAAAATCACTTCCGGCATAAGCTTCGGCGGTGGCTGTGTAAACGACACAATAATCCACCTCGCCACCTCCAACATGGGCTTCGGCGGTGTCGGCGGCAGCGGAATGGGCTCCTATCATGGACGCGAAGGCTTCAACACCTTCACCCACAAGAAAAGCATCGTCGACAAAAAGACCTGGCTCGACCTGCCAATGCGCTACCAGCCGTACAGCTCATTTATGGACAGGATGATACGGATGTTTTTAAAATAGATAACCGCTTTAATCCAGGTATTAAAACAGCAAAAAGCAGAACACAGGTGATTAGTCATCGGCTGTGTTCTGCCTTTATTTTCTTCCCGCACCCTAACGCCTCCGCCAGCTCATCAAGCGACCTCTTAAGCTGGCACAGGTGCTTATTAAGCTTCTTGTGCTTATATGCAAAGCACCGCATTTTACCTTCATAGCCTTTGCCCATATAACAGCACCCACATACTGACTAAGTCTTGATACATTATATGAGGGTGAAGCGAAAAGGTTCTTAATATCAATTGTTTAAATATCCTTCAAGCTCTTCAACAAGTTCAAATACTCTGGTTGCAGGAACCATTGCAGACATACTTGATATTTTTGCATCCAAAAATTCCTGATACATTTTTCGTGCACGTTTTTTTGCATCCTCCAGAGAACCTTTCTCTGACAAGACATCAAATAAATCTTCTCTGGTTTTGGAATAATCAAAATATTTATTGAGCTTTTCAATATATTGTTTTCTTCCATTATTCGCACGATAATCTTCAAAATACAATAAAAACCATAACTCAATGCTCTCATTTGACCACGCTACTGCCATAGCCGGATCTTTTCTTGCTTCTGCCTCAAACTGAGTATTATCAAAATTATCTGTCGGGAAATCATCTTTATCATACATAAGCCAGAACTTTTTATAGTGTTTCCACTTCCCATCAGATATCATTTTATCAACAAAGCGAATCAGACCATTTGTATTTCTCCCGGTTCCATATACAACTATATGAGGCTCTTTAGAAATATTTTTATACTTTTCATTTATTTTATTGACAAGACCTCTTATATAAATCGGTTCCGTTTTTATCCCTTCACTCACTATCACTGTATACGGAGGGAGTTTATTTAATGAATCCATTTTGCTGGCTTTGGATTTCATTTTTTCCTGAATTTTCTTTATTTCACTAACCTTTTTCGGTTTTAGGCTCAATCACTCACCTCCCAGTCAATCAATTTTTTAAAGTAAGGATCCGCGCCATATCGTCCTTCCATATACTGTTTAGAATAATTTTCATCATTGCGTGGCTTATTTCCGCCTTCCTTCCTAAAATCAACAAGCGAATATAAAACAGATTCATCATATCCATTGATAGCAGAAAACCATATTTCATCTCTTCTAAGCACATCATTACTCATTGTTGTAAGATCATGCGATGTAAACAATAGCTGAGCTGTGCCACTATTTATTTCCCTGTCAGTAAATAATTCTATTATTTTTCTGAGAAGCAAAGGGTGCAGTTTTGCATCTAATTCATCAATTAAAAATAACGAATTTTTTTCAATACCGCTTAACAGGATTGGAATTATACTTATAATCTTTTTCGTTCCTCCTGATTCTTCTGAAAGACGTAAGGTTTTCTTCTCCCCGGATGATAATTCATGTATTGTATATATTTCATCAATGGAACCATCTTCCTTATATTCAACTCTTATATCGCAAATATCAATTCCCATTGATTGTATTACATTACATACCCTTACTTTGTCATTCTCAATCCGATCAACTAATATACGTCGATCCACATTAGGTTTGTCGTAATTTAACACCTTAATCTGCATAAAGAAGCTCATTGCCCTGTCAATAACCGGTATATTCTTTAACATAGCTATATAAGAAAAAAGCGGAAGGCTTTCATTCATATTCTCTATGTCTATTCCCTCTAGTTCTTCACACAGATATACACCTTCCTTATCTCTCTCAAACACAGCTTTTACGGCACCGTCTTCCTCCATGTAGAGATTTTCAACAATAATATTTTCATTATTTAACTCAAACTCATATCTATACTTATACTTATCAACCTGAAATAATACATTATACTTTGTCGGTTTGTCTTTGCATTCATCATCAAATTTATAATATGATGAGAACGTGTGTCTATCTGTTAATCCTTCCTGCAATTGTAAAATAGAGGTCTCCCCTAGCTCCTCATTCTTTTTTTTCATAAAAGCAAGCTGTATTAAAGGCTGCATAACAATGAAACGCAATTCATTAAGAGCCATAATCACACTACTTTTGCCGCCACCATTCGGTCCGTATATTGCACAGACCGGTAGCAACTTCTCTTCATCATTAACTTTAAGCAATGAATTCTCAAATTCATTAATTGGCTTAGCGGTAAAATCTATGGTTGCCTCTTTTCTATATGAACGATAATTTTCAAAAGAAAATTCATAAATCATCTCTATACCTCCGTGAGATTTTTTCTCATATAGATTATATACCACATAAAATTTTATTATTCAATATATTGTGAGAAAAAATCTCACGCTTATTTTTCATATCAGCATACAATACAAAAAGACCGGATATCTTTAATTTCATGTCTTATATTGTCTGCTGCCTGTCTATAATCATCTTATTGATAGGTGTCCCCATTCCCGAGAATCGTTCCTCATACTCGGTCATGATATTTCCCTCATTCATCTTCTCATCGTTGTGAAGGTCGTAGGTCAGCTCCTTTATATGCCAGCCCGCCGGCTCAACCTCCTCCACGGAGAAATCGAACAGAACTCTGTTGTCGGTCTTGAACTCTATCTGTCCGTCCTTTTTCAGGATTTCATTGTAGCGTGCGAGGAACTGTCTCGATGTGAGTCGTCTCTTCGCATGCCTGTCCTTCGGCCATGGGTCGGAAAAATTGAGGTATATGCGGTCAACCTCGTCCTCTCCGAACACATCCGTAATCTCCTCGGCATCCATTCTTATAAAAATAATGTTCGGAAGCTGCGCCTCCTCCTGCTTTTCAAGTGCGCGGATAAGCACACTTGAATATTTCTCAATTCCCACATAGTTGACATCCGGGTTCTCAGCCGCAAGCTGCATGATGAATCTTCCCTTACCCATACCGACCTCTATACGGATCGGATTGCTGTTGCCGAACAGCTCATTCCATCTGCCCTTGTATTCCTTCGGCTCATTTACAACATATTCACTCTCAACCATAGCCTCTCTGGCACCGGGTACGTTTCTAAGTCTCATTTTATTCTCTCCTAATCATTTCTAACAATTCCGGAATATCATGCTTTAAGGTGTCAAAAACAACCCTTAAATCCACATTTCCATAGTCGTGCACAATGCGATTTCTCAGTCCGTATAATGCATTCCACGGAATATTATTGCATTGCTGCTTATATTCATCGGACAGCTTTCGTGCATTTTCAGAAATTTGTATCATTCGAAACAGCATGGAATCCAAAAGAATTTCATTTGTGGAAAATTCCGTTATGTCAATATTTTTCATATGAAGCACAATAAATTCCAAGTCCTGCTGAATTTTATATGCATAATATCGGTCATTCTTCACATTATCCATATATCCTTATTCCGTCCCTCAATACTTCCTTTATCAGTTCCATGTTGTCGTTTAATTGTGACACATCAAGCAAATCAACCCTTTTGTGCAACGCGGTTCTGATTTCCTCGACCAAGGCATAAAATTTCAAGCCATGCACATCTCCCGAAATTATAAGGTCGACATCACTGTTCGGCTTTGCCTTTCCCTTGGCATACGAGCCAAAAAGAATACAGAAATCCACTTCGTATCTTTCAAATACTTCTGAGCACTTTGACTTTATATCTGCAAGCTCTAATATTCCATTCTCCTCATCAATCAGATTTACTTCGGACAATTTCTGTAAAATATACTTATATTTGATGCTTTCCGATTTATCCTCATCGTTCTCATAGGATTTATATGAACGAAGTGAAATTCCGATCAAATCAGCTGCCTGCTGCTGCGTTAATTTCTTCTCTTTTCTTATATTCTTTAATTCGCCCATTTTGCACCTCCATAATCATAATAGTGTATTTTTTGCACTCCGTCAATTATCAAGGTGTAAATTTTGCACTTTCAAAAATCCAAAAATGTATTTTATATTCTCCCAAACTCCCTCACCGTCTCAATATACATCTGCGGCAGTCCGACATCATAGGACTTACCCTTTATGCAGCAGCCCATCATACCTGTTGTGGCACGAACCTCCTCAAGTGCATCCGTGAGCTGTATCTCACCGCAGCTTTCCTTATTTTCACGGATATTTTTTTCGAGAACCTTGTACACATCCTCCGTGAGGATATACTGCCCGAATACCGCAAAATACTTGCTGCCGTTCTTGCACCTGATGCCAAGATTCTCCTCTGCATAGTCCACTGTCGGCTTCTCATATATGCAGTCTAAGCGCATCTGCTCCTCCTTAGGGCTCTCCCACACGCCGTGCATAATGCCGTAATGAACCACCTGCTCCTTAGGCACCTCATGCATGGATACCACCGGAAGCCCATAAGCCTCATAGCAGTCTATAAGCTGGCTTGAGCAGGTCTTTCCTATATAGGATTCATATATCATGTCTCCGAGAAGCAGAAGCACAGGTTCGCTCTCAGCGAAGTCCCTGCTCTGGTACACAGCGTGCCCGAAGCCTCTTCTCTCATCCTGGTATGCATAACGAATCATTCTGCCTATCTTCACCAGATTATCCTCGTACTTCTGCTTATCCTCAGGAAGCTTGTCATAATTTTCCTTGGACATAGGGGCAAAAAATGACTCATACAGCTTCTGCTCCTCACGTCCGATGATGAGACACACTTCCTCTATTCCCGACTGTACAAGCTGCTCTAAAAGCACCATGATAACCGGCTTGAAAAGCCCATCCTTATCGAGAACCGGAAGAAAATCCTTCTTGATAGCCTTTGTCGCAGGGTAAAGTCTGGTTCCGAAGCCCGCAACAGGAATAACAGCCTTTCTCACCGCCTGCTTAGGCTTGAGCGTTAGCGGAAATGCCTCCATGCCACGCACATTGCTGAGATAATCTATGACAGCCTTCTGACATTCCTCATCCTTAGCAAGAAGCTGCACTGTTCCGTCCCCCTGCGAGCCTACACCCTTGGCACCATATATCCACTTGTCAAGCTCCTTATCGGAAAGAACCGAGTGGAGAACCGGGGATTTAAGCTGTGACGGACATGCCGGGGCTACCTTTTTGTCAAAGTTTTCCTGCACCGTGCGCATCAGCTCTCCAAGTCCCTTTGCATCCCCTTCCTCTAACAGGCGCACTCCTTTTTCAATGTACTCCCTGTTATCAGCTCCGAGTGCCTCCTGAACCGCACGTTCCTTGTCATTCTGTGCAAAAGGGTAGCATTTGTTGAGGTCTGCAAGAATTTTTACCGTATCCTTTCCCGCCTTAAGGTCTGCAATTACCCAGTAGAATGTGCCTCCAAGCTTTATCGTCTGCACTCCCACCTCATTACTGTCAAATGTCATGTGGACCGGCTTGACTCCGAATGCACAGGCCTGGTCAAGTCTGCCGCACCTTGACGGCGTCCTCTGCTCACCTATGAATGCAATATTCATCTCACCGATTGTGTTTAACTTAAGCCCATATATCTGATTGAAGCCGCGTGCCGTCAGAACACATATAGCGGCACTTGAGGACAGTCCGCTCTTAATCGGGAGCGTGCGTCTGGTTATGTGAATCCTCAGACCGCCGACACAGTAATGCTCATTTATATATGAAGCCACACCTGCAACATAGGAAAAATATCCGCCCTCACACGCAGTCTTTCTAAGAACCTGCGTATCCATCGCACAGGTAAAGGTCTCCTCTCCAAGGTCACTCTCTATTATGAATTTATCCGCCGCCTCAACGGTGGCATATATACCTTCCTCAATTCCTGTTACAATCGCCTCGCCCGGTATAATTGCCGAATTGATGTTCCGGTGAAGCCCCGCCCAGTCGCTATGCTCTCCGAACAGACACAGACGTCCCGGCACGAACAGTTCTATTCTCTCAGACATATTCCCTCTTTTCCGGATGACAATGTGCTTATGCGTCCTGCGCTTATCATCCCTGTTTTTATTTATAATGTTTTTCTATTTGCTTTCTGACATTGTGCTTTTTAGTCTGATTCAATATTTTCGGGTAAAAATCAGCCTATACCCTTATAATTCTACCAGACAATCCCCCATGTTGCAATTTTTTTGTGGAAAACGGACGTATAATGTACTACAATGAAGTCTGTGGGAGGGATATTTGCTCCCGTGTAATATAAAAACAGATAATTGCGAAACTCTATTTGTATGAACCGTACGTTGTACAATTTTGCTAGTACCCTTCCGGACACGTTCTCACTCCTTGAACCCCGTAACGGTACATAAGCGGCTAAAATACAGCCGCTAAGAACCGACGGTGTTCAAAAGGTCCGGCAGGGTACTAGTAAAATTGCACAACTGTCTACTGTAAAATTGAGTTTCGCAATTGCCTAAATATAAAAAATAAATCGGAGTCCACCATGAACCATAGAATAAAACCACCGTCAAACATACTCAGCACATATACACGAAAGCACGGCCATCTGCGCACACTGTTCGTGCTAATCGCCTGCTTATCCATGCTCACACTCAATATCCGGCCGGATATTGTCTATGCAGATAATCAGTCCACGAACACGGACGAATATCCGATACCACCTGAAATTGAGTCCGGCAACTGCATTCTTATGGATGCCGACAGTGGAATTGTCTTGTATGAAAAAAACAGCGACGAAAAATGTTACCCTGCCAGCGTCACCAAGCTGATGACCGCACTGATTGTCGCAGAAAATGCCAATCTGAGCGACACTCTGACCGTGAGCGCCAACGCAGTATCCAGCGTAAAATACGGCGACGCAAACGCAGGACTTAAGACAGGCGAGGAATTCAGTGTTGAACAGGCACTCAATATGATGCTTATTAAATCAGCGAATGATATTGCCTATGCTCTTGGCGAACATGTCGGAGGCTCGGTCGCCAATTTTGCCAATATGATGAACAAAAGAGCGGCTGAGCTTGGCTGTCTTAACACTCACTTTACCAATGCGAGCGGTCTTACCGATGTCAATCACTACACGACCGCCTATGATATGGCTCTTATATGCCGTGCGGTGCTTGATTACCCTGTCATTATGAATGCGATATCATATAAGAAATCATATTCCGTACCTCCGACGAACAAGACCTCCGACACACGTTATTACAGACTGTCGCACAGCATGGTAACAGGAAAGTACCTGTACGAATATTGTATCGGAGGAAAAACCGGCTACACGGATGCCGCAGGACACACCCTTGCCACATTTGCACAGAAGGACGGAATCCGGCTGATATGCGTTATCTTCAACTCAACCGATGAACAGCGCTATATTGATACCACTGCCTTATTTGAATATGGATTTAACAATTTTCACAAGCTTAATATCTCACAGAATGAGGATACCTTCAGCTTCAATCAGGGCTTAGGGCTGGGCGGTTTCGGAATAAGCGGCAGGGCCTTGAATATAAATTCGGATATATGCCTGTCCGTGCCGGACTCTGATTGTGTCATAATTCCGGTCAATGCCTCCTTCAGCGACCTGACCAAGGAAATTATATACAGACAGCACGGCAGCCTTTCAGATATGATAAACACCGACAGTGAAACGGCGTCAGCTGCTTCTGACGACAGCAATACCGCCTCAAGCATACTTGCAGATATCTATTACTACTACGGCGCACATGAAGCAGGACACACCAGCCTGTATTTTTCCGGGGCGGCAGCGTCCGGTGACATTCCTTCCGATAACCGGAAGCCAGCAGATGGCTCCGCTGCATCCGATAGCCAGATTCAATCCGGCGGCTCTGCTGCATCCGATTCAGCCCTCCCATACCTGGCATCGGACACCTCCGCCTCACCTCTGTCAAATGCGGTTACCGTGACCGGGCATTTTATCTACATCAACCTCTGGTTGTTCATCAGCATCGTATGTGTTTTTATTCTGATTGTGCTGTTACTTATTATAAATGCAAAAAAGAACCGCCATGGTCTGCGGTTCTGATTATGATTTCTTTTTCTGTCTCTTATCGCGACGGCGCTTGCGGACTTCCAGCTGTCTCTGCCTGACCTCCTCAGCGCCCGCCTCGCCTGTAAGCTTAAGCACCCTTGAGGCATAATACTTCCCGTTGTCATCCTCCCTGACTCTGAAACGCCCCTTGATATATCCATGCTCCTTACATTCGGCAAGGCAATAATGCATCTTGGAATTCATTGAGAACCAGCGAATCTTCTTCCGTGCGGTCTGTCCGCACAGATAGCACCTTGTGGACAGGAGGCGCGTATTGTTCACCAGCTCCTCCTTAGTATCATACCCTTTGGTAATATATTTCTCATAGGTTCCGTAATTAACTCTTATCTCGTCCTTGACACCTGCAGGTATTCTATAGGTATCTATCGAAAAATATCCCCCTACCCTTCCAAAATCAATACCCTCAAAGACCTTAGCTGTATACTCCGCATCACTTATTGCACTGTGAAAGTCTATATTTTTCTCAATTCCCAGCATATCGACAGCCGTTTCCAGCGACCTTCTTGACTTTCCGTCTTCCTTGTCAATCGAAAAAAGCTTCTGTATATCATAGTAAAACAGCGGATATTCCAGGGGATTCCCTATGCCGAAATATTTCATGTTGCGCTGCAGCTCCACAAGATCCGAAGTCCCCCAGGTGCACATTCTGTACTCTCCGTCCGCACTGCACCAGTCAAGAAAATCCTTCACCGCATCCTCAAAATCCCTTCCGTCCTCCAAAAGCTCCTCCGTGACATGCGTAAGCCCCTTCGCAATATAGTGAAGCTCCTTGTATACCTTCGGCTTAATATAACACGAAAAGCTGTCGATACGCTGCCTATCATCATCCAGCTTCACGGCACCTATCTCAAATATCTCGAACGGAAGCTCCGCAACCTCATCGCTCTTGCCGTTCGGACACTGATTCCATTCCAAATCAAATACAATATATCTCATATTAACTATCCAATCCTCACTTCCCCGGCATCCATATCCGGGAGCTGCCCGCAGCATTCCGGGCATTTTTGTATCAAGTCACTGACACACAGCTTTAAAAACATTTATCATTATATAAAAAAATTCTATTACTAGCAATGTTTTTTTACCGAAAGCAGCTTTAAGTATTCCGGATAACTTTCTTTACCAAACCTTAGTTTCTGTTTCGTTGCTACATATTAATATTGGTAGTATAATTATTTTTGTGGTGTGCTTAAATGAAAGCACTATCATGACCCCACAAGGAGACCTTTAATGAATATAAACTTTAAGAAAAAAGGCTATAAAATCGCCTTAATATCTTTAATAATATTAATTCTTTTCTTTTTTTCCGTAATTTATTGCACCAAACAAATAAGCAATGAGCTGGAGCACCAGCTTGAAACTAATCTTATTGACGTTGCCAACCAGAATGCTCTTGCCATAAGCAACCAGCTCAATGACAACTACATGCTTTTAGATAGTCTTTTTGCCGAGATTAAGGAGCTTCCCGGCGACATATCCGGAAACGTCATGCTTCTCAAGGGCTTTGTTAAGGCTGATAATCTAAAACGCGTAACCTACTGTACCCCGGACGGAACAGCCTACACCACAGACAATGTCGGAACGAACCTATCCTACAGGGAGTTTTTCAAAAGAGGCCTGCAGGGCAAGTCGACCATCACCGGTGTACTGACAGATGCCCTCCGTCCTGATACCGATGAAAAAATCATTATTTTCTCATCCCCTATGTATGACGATACAACGAATGAGCTTCTCGGTGTTTTCGGTCTTGTGTATGACGCTGAAGTCATCAATGCCTCCTTGCAGGTGGAATGCTTTGAAGGGCAGGGCTGCAGCTTTGCCACCAATGAAGCCGGTGATATATCCATTGCCATGGGTTATGATTCCATACAGCTTTCACAGAACCTGTACACCGACATATTATCCAGGAATCCCGGCAACACAGAGGTAATCAATACCATCCGCCGCGATATTTCCTCCAACACACCTAACCTCGGAAAATTATTTATAGATTCGGTTGAATACTACTACTACAGAACGCCTATTCTTATCGCCGATGGGGAGATTGTCTGGAATGTGTTCACGCTGGTTCCTACCGGTTATTTATTACAGCGCCTTAAACCTGTCCGCAACATAATGTACCTTATGATATTCCTAAGTATCTTTTTGGTTATTGCGGCAATGGTATCTTACCTGATTATATTCAGCTCCCAGAGGCGCCTTGTACAGCGTCTCGCTTACAGAGACTCCTTGACCGGAGGTGCCAATTATGCATACTTTAAAAGGCAGCTTCTCACTAAGTCCAGAATCCGCTGCGGATATATAATCTCAATGGATATCCAGCATTTTTCGAATATCACCATAACTGCCGGAAGTGCTGCCGCCGATGACATGATTAAGAAGACATGGGAGCTTATAAAACAATCGATAAAAGATAATGAATATGCTGCCCGCGTGAGGGACGATTACTTTGTAATGCTGCTCAATATGTCAGATGACACCAATGTTTCAAGACGTCTTAAACAGCTCTCCGATGAGGTACATGACCTCGCTATAGCTTATGATGCACCCGGAGTAAGAGCCTGCTTCGGAATATATCCTATGGAGGACATAACAGCTCTTGATGATTCATACAATAAGGCCAAGATCGGATGTGAATTTGCCAAGGAACGGCACGATAAATGCTATGCCTTCTATAGTGAGCTTGACCATGAGGAGCTTCTCAAAAACCAGCAGCTTGAGGAGCGTTTTGATTTTGCCATATCCAACCATAACTTTGAGATATGGTATCAGCCTAAATACTCAGCATCAACCAAGGAAATTGTCGGCTCTGAGGCACTGGTACGCTGGCGTGAGACAGATGGCAAGCTCATTCCGCCCGGACGCTTCATACCGCTTTTTGAGCGCGACGGCTACATATCGCGCCTTGATGAATATGTGTTCAGGGAGGTATGCCATAAGCAGAAATACTGGTTGGATAAGGGCTTCAAGGTATGCCCTGTGTCTGTCAACATAAGCCGTGCGACAATCTACGGTGCCAATGTCGTCGATAAATACCTTGGTATACTTGATTCCTTCGAGCTTCCTCACGAATACATACAATTGGAGGTGCTTGAGAGTGCCATTTCGGGAAAAGCAGACATTGCCAGGATTCTCGAACATTTCCGCCTTAGCGGTGTTCGCATATTGATGGATGATTTCGGTACAGGCTACTCATCACTGGCAACACTCAACATGCACTGCTTTGACACACTGAAGCTCGACAAGAGCCTTATCGACTGCATAGGCGAGAAGGACGGCGAAACACTGCTCCACTACGTTATCAAGATGGGACGTCATCTTGGACTGCACATCACGGCTGAAGGAGTCGAATACGAATCCCAGCTCTCCTATCTTCAGGAACAGAACTGTGATGACATTCAGGGCTACCTCTTCTCGAAACCGCTTCACGTCATGGACTATGAAAGACTTATTACCGTATAGACCTGAAGTACGCCGAATTATTTTCTACAGGCATATGGTTTTAAGGTATTGTTGTGTTATGATTCGGGTGTCAAAACATGCAGTATATACCTAGCTGTGTATAACGTATTATATTTATGCATATCACGACTTTTGGTAGAAGCTTAGATGTTCTTAGAACTCTGCTTAATACCTAGCCAAAAGCAGCACGGATGCTGCTTTTGAA
>DNFT01000113.1:0-13580 GCA_003486385.1 Eubacterium sp.
CCGGTTCTGGCTAGTGTGTGAACAGAGTTCTAAGAACATCTAAGCTTCTTCCAAAAGTCGTGATATGCATAAATATAATAAGTTATACATGCTAAGTTTATAGCACATGTTTTGACCCCAACATCTTATTATTAAAGAAATGTATATATCCGTTTTTTGACCATAAGGTATTCATGTGCCCGGAGCCATCATCGACCTTCGCAATTACTTGGGATTATTGTCATCAAGAGAAACACCCTTTTTTTCTTTGATGATATAGCGAGGGCGCTTTTTGGTCTCTAAATACATCTTTCCGACATATTCTCCGATGACACCGAGACTAAGGAGCTGGATTCCTCCTATAAAGCAGACTATGCAGATCATACTTGACCATCCTGCGACCGTTTTGCCACACATGAACATTATAATTGCCCATATTACGCCGATAAATCCGAGTATTGATACTATAAAGCCGAAGCTGGTAATTATTCTTATCGGTTTTATACTTAAGCTGGTTATGCCGTCAATAGCGAAGTTAATCATCTTTTTAAGAGGATAATGGCTCTCACCGGCAATGCGTGTACGACGCTCATAGTACACACATGTGCTGTTGAAGCCCACCATAGGGATAAGTCCCCTTAAGAAAAGATTAGTTTCCTCATAATTGGATAATTCATTGAGAAAACGGCGGTCAAGGAGACGATAATCTGCGTGGTTATATACGGTGTTACAGCCAAGCTTGTTCATCAGCTTGTAGAAGAAGAGAGCACTGTTGCGCTTGAAAAAGCTGTCTGTGTGTCTGTCCGAACGGACGCCGTATACAACATCGGCACCATTCATATATGCGGCAATCATATCATCCATTGCCTCAATATCATCCTGACCGTCACAGTCAATGCTTATGGTAATATCGGCATGCTCTTTGGCTTCCATAAGACCGGCAAGGAGCGCTGACTGATGACCGAAATTGCGTGACAGGCACAGGGAACAGAAATGGTCATCTCTATTACACAGGTCTGAAATAATTTTCCATGTGTTGTCCGAGGAACCATCATTGACAAACATAATGCGGCTTTCCGGTGCAATTTTATTTGTGAAAATAAGGCCGTTCAGCTTTTCAAGAAACATTCCTGAGGTTATCGGAAGAACGGATTCTTCATTGTAACAGGGTATAACAATATATAAAACAGGTAGCATATATTGTGCCTTCCTAAAAATAAGTGTATAATTAATGATATGAGTTTAATATCTTATTTTATCATCCGCATCAAGTATTGCTCCGGTCTGGACTTCTATAACCTGAAGCTCGCTTGTGGCATGGATGGTGTGACGGCAGCCTAAAGGCAGAGTGATAACGTCTCCTGATTTTACCTCACGGCGTACATCGTCAACAATAGTATAGCCTGTTCCGGAAAGCACAGTCCAGACCTCATCGCGGTGTTCATGACTGTGATATTTAAGCTCATTGCCCGGACGGAGGATAATCTTGATGGTGAGCGATTCAGGCTGTATGTCAAGTATTGTGAAACTTCCCCATGCCTTCTCCTCAAATCTTGCCATAGGATCCAGCTTATCGACATAAGGCTTGATTGTACTGCTCTTGGATTTATCTGATACAAGTACTCCGTCGCAGCCTACGGACACAACGACATCCTTAAGACCCACACATATAACAGGGAGGTCAAGCTGGTTTATGACATTGGTGTTGGTGCAGTCGGCAATCTGGACATTTCCTATTGTGTCATTAACCATAACATCGGTGAAGGCGTCCCATGAGCCGACATCCTTCCACTGACCGGCAAAGCGGAGGCAGCGGATATTGTTCTCCTTCTCAACAACGGCATAGTCGAAGCTTATCTTGGTAAGGCTCTCGTAATTGTCATACAGGGTCTGGTAATCGGCGCTGCCGAGCATTTTTCTGGAAATATCCAGAAGGTATGAAAGCTTGTATGCGAACACACCGCCGTTCCAGAGTGCGCCCTGCTCGATGTATTCTGCAGCAGCAGTCTCATTCGGCTTCTCTATAAAGCGGTTTACACGGCTTACACTGTCCTTGCTCTCGGGCATAATGTAGCCATAGCTGGAGCTTGGGAATGTAGGCGCTATTCCGAGAAGAGACAGATTGGACTGACCATCGGAGGCAAGCTCTGACAGCTTCTTCACAGCTTCAAAATAATCGAGATTAACATAAGGGTCAACTGGGCATACTACAACAGGTTCGTCCGGGTCAACATTTTTTACACCGGCTAAAAATGCACTCGCAAGAGCGATTGCCGGGAAGGTGTCCCTTCTGCAGGGCTCAATACAGATAGATACCTTGTTGCCGAGCTGGTGCTTGATGGTTCCGACCTGGCGCTTGCCTGTGGCGATAACCACGTTGGTGTCCGGGTCTACGGTTGTAATCTGGCGGTAAACACGCTGGACCATTGACTCCTGTTCACCATTCTCATTGGTGAGAAGCGGAATGAACTGTTTGGAGCGCACGGTATTTGACAGCGGCCAGAGACGCTGCCCTGAACCGCCGGATAATAATATGATATTCATAAATTTAAGATTCCTTTCTAAAAAACAACACATGTTCATGAAACAACAGCATGTACATAATGTACTCTTATACATTGTGCAGGTATGCTGTGTAAGTACAATGTGTCGGCATAGTACGCATACGCATTGCGCATACGCGTTGCGTATGGACTAAATAATTATACCAAAAAAAGCTTTACGATTCAAGCAATAACAAGTAAGGATTGCTTTTTTAACAATTTTGTTGTATGCTTTACTGTATTAAAGTTTGAAGGAGGCAGTACCATGAACAATCATGAGATGATGGCTCTTGATGAAAAGCACAATGCAGAATTTGAGGAGCTGGTAAAATATTGTATGACCTCCGGTGCAATCAATCTTGATTTGTACGAGGAATATGATGTAAAGAGAGGACTTCGAGATGCCAATGGTAAGGGTGTGCTTACAGGTCTTACCGAGATATCCGATGTCGTATCATATAAGTCAATAGATGGCGTCAAGACACCGATAGACGGTGAGCTGTATTATCAGGGTTATAATGTCGCAGACCTGATTGAAGGCCTTCATGGCAGGAGGTATGCTTTTGAGGAGACCACATATCTGCTTTTATTCGGTGAGCTTCCTACAGCAGAGCAGCTTGAGAGGTTCATAGGTATTTTGTCTGAATTACAGGAGCTGTCAGGACATTTCGTGCGCGATGTTATCATGAAGGCACCGAGTGCGAATATTATGAATGCTCTTTTGAAGAGTATTGTCACACTGTATTCCTATGATGAGAATCCTGAGGACATTTCTCCGGCGAACGTGTTGCGCCAGTCCTTGCAGCTTATCGGCAAGATGCCGATTATTTCAGTTTATGCATATCATTCGTATCGTCATTTTAAGATGGATGACGTCCTTTTAATCCGAAATCCTGATAAAAATTGCTCAACGGCTGAGAATATTCTTCGTATGTTGAGACCGGACGGAAAATATACAGAGCTTGAGGCAAGGGTGCTTGATGTCGCGCTTGTGCTTCATGCGGAGCATGGCGGTGGTAATAACTCCACCTTCACAACGCACGTTGTAACCTCCTCAGGAACAGACACATATTCGACCATTGCCGCTTCAATAGCTTCACTTAAGGGACCTAAGCATGGTGGTGCCAACCTTAAGGTTACACACATGATTGAGAATATCAAGGAGAATGTCAAGGACTGGGAGGACGAGACTGAGATTGAGGAATATCTTGCGAAGATTCTCGACAAGCAGGCATTCGACGGAGCCGGTCTTATCTATGGTATGGGGCATGCGGTATATACATTGTCCGATCCAAGAGAGGTTATATTAAAGAGATATGCGAAGAGCCTTTCGGAGGAGAAGGAGCTTACAAGAGAGTTCGAGCTGCTTGAACGTATAGAGCGCATAGCCGGTAAGCTCATTGCACAGAGAAGAAGACTTTTCAAGCCTATCTGTGCCAACGTGGATTTTTACAGCGGTTTTGTATATACTATGCTTGGAATACCTGAAGAGCTGTTCACACCGATTTTTGCAATATCACGTATATCGGGCTGGAGTGCCCATCGTCTTGAGGAGCTTGTAAATAAGGGCAAAATCATTCGTCCGGCATATAAGTATGTGGGCTGGCATAAGCCATATTACGATATTGAACATCGTCTTGGTGATGTCAACGATAACTGGAAATAGTTACACTAATTAAGAAAGCAGAGGATAATCCTATGGCAAAAAAGGTATTAAAGGATATAAAGGATATTAAGTTTATTACGATAGGAGAGGTATTGCTTCGTCTGTCACCTCCTAATTTTGAGAAGATTCGTATGGCGAATTCATATACCATCAATTATGGAGGAGCTGAGGCGAATGTGGCAGCAGGTCTTTCAAATATGGGAGTTGACAGCACACTCTTTACGGTTGTTCCGAATAACTCGGTAGGTAAGTCGGCTGTCCGCTTCCTTCGTTCTAACGATGTACATATGTCGAAGACTATATATGCCGGAGAGCGTCTTGGAATATATTATCTTGAGGAGGGCTATGCGGTTCGTTCCTCCAAGGTAATCTATGACAGGGCACATTCTTCATTTTCGACGTATGATTACTCACAGATTGACTTTAAGGAGCTGTTAAAGGATTTCGACTGGCTGCACCTTAGCGGCATAACACCGGCACTTTCACAGAACTGCCGTGACATGATTCTCATGGCACTTAAGGCTGCTAAGGAGCTTGACATGATAGTCAGCTTCGATGGAAATTACAGAAGTGCATTATGGGGATGGCAGGAGGCAAGAGACTGTATAACAAGCTATCTTCCTTATGTAGATGTACTTATCGGAATAGAGCCGCTCAACCTTATAGGACCTGATGGTAAGGATCTGAAGGATGGCATGAGCCTGCAGCCTTCATTCAAGGATCAGGATAAGATATTTAAGGAGCTTCATGACAGATACGATTTCATGGCGATAGCACGTCATGTGCGTTATGTTCATACCGGAAGTGAGAACTCACTGAAGGGTTATTTATGGTATGACGGCGAGACTTATGAGAGCAAGACCTTCCGATTTAATATTCTTGACCGTGTCGGCGGCGGGGATGCATTCGCAAGTGGTCTTATCTATGCACTTATGGAGAAGATGGAGCCTAAGGATATTGTTGATTTTGCGGTGGCTACCTCGGTAATCAAGCACACTATTCATGGTGATTTTAATATCATTGATGATAAGCAGTCTATCTACAATCTTATGAAGCAGGAGTATGAGATAAAGAGATAAGACAGCGTAATGTTCGGAAGGGAGCGCAAGCATGGCAAAAAAGAGAGAATTTTATTTTAAATCATGCGATGGGGTAAATCGTATCCATACTGTTGAATGGTCACCGGAGGATGGTGTGGTCAGAGCTGTACTTCATATTGTACATGGTATGGCGGAGCGCGTTGAGCGATACGATGATTTTGCACGTTTTATGGCGGATAAGGGGTATCTTGTTGTTGGCGATGACCATTTAGGTCATGGTAAGACGGCGGCAGCTCCGACTGACTTTGGATATATCGGCGAGGATGGTGCACATCTTCTTGTGAAGGATGAACACAGGCTGCAAAGACACATGAAGCAATTATATCCGGTTGTGCCATATATTATACTTGGACACAGCATGGGAAGTTACATTACCAGAAGATTCATTTCGATATATGGGGATGACGTCGATGCGTGTCTCATTCTGGGAACAGGCTTCCAGTCTGCTGCTGAGACAGGTGCAGGTCTTACAATCGCAGGTTTAATCGGAAAGCTCAGGGGCGAGCGCCACAGAAGCGATTTCCTTACAGAGCTTGGGTTCGGAAAATACTGTGCAAGAATTGAGAATCCACGCACTGAGAGTGACTGGCTCTCAAGGGATGAGAAGGTTGTAGACGATTTTAAGAATGACCCTCTGTGCGATTTCATTTTCACTGTAGATGGCTTCAAGGCTCTACTCACATTAGTGAGAGAGGACTGTGATGACAGAACAGCACAGAAGGTTCCTAAGGAGCTTCCTATATATATACTTTCAGGTGCTGAGGACCCTGTCGGACAGTATGGCGAAGGGGTTATGAAGACTTATGAGCAGTACAAGCAGGCGGGAATCGAGAACCTTCAGGTGAAGATTTACCCTGAGATGAGACATGAGATTCTCAATGAGCTTGGCAAGGAAGAAGTATATGAGGATATTCTGCGCTGGACGGAGGAAAGAATTTCAGAGTATGCACAGGAGAATGATGAGGCAGATACTGAGAATGACGATGCATCGGATTCTCAGATGGATGACAAGGCAGACTCGCAGGAGGAATGAAACGATGTGGACATGATTGTGAATGTCCGCTCTGATTTGAGATAAAATAGCGTTATCATCGCGGGAAGAGGATATGTATGATTAAGTTGGGCACTTCCGGAGCATGGCTCTTAAACGGAAAAGAGGTTATTGAAGACGGACCTGAGACGCTGGCGGAAATCAAGGCAAAGACAGGTCATGAGGTATCTAAGGCGGAGGCGGCAAAGGAAACTATTGCCTATTCTATATTAGAGAAGCACAATACATCCGATAACATGGGTAAGCTTAAGCTCAGATTTGATAAGCTTACATCCCATGATATTACTTTTGTCGGAATTATACAGACTGCAAGAGCATCGGGGCTTGAGAAGTTTCCTATGCCTTATGTTCTTACTAACTGCCATAACAGTCTTTGTGCTGTCGGCGGAACGATAAACGAGGATGACCACATGTTCGGACTCAGCTGTGCGAAGAAGTACGGCGGAGTGTATGTTCCGCCTCATCAGGCTGTCATCCATCAGTTTGCGAGGGAGAGACTGGCGGAGTGCGGCGCGATGATTCTTGGCTCAGATTCTCATACGCGTTATGGTGCTCTCGGTACAATGGCTATAGGTGAGGGCGGCGGAGAACTTGCAAAGCAGCTTCTTAACAAGACCTATGATGTTGCCATGCCGGGTGTGGTTGCCATATATCTTACAGGGGAACCGATGAAGGGTGTGGGACCTCAGGATGTTGCGCTTGCGATTATCGGTGCAGTATTTGGCAACGGATATGTCAAGAATAAGGTTATGGAGTTCGTAGGACCGGGTGTTTCTAACCTGAGCGCCGATTTCAGAATCGGAATTGATGTTATGACAACGGAGACAACATGTCTTTCATCAATATGGAGAACTGATGATAAAATTAAGGATTTCTATGAGGTACATGGCCGTGGTGAGTGCTATAGTGAGCTTAACCCGGGTGATGTGGCCTACTATGACGGAGTTGTCTATGTAGACCTTGGCAGCATTAAGCCTATGATTGCAATGCCTTTCCATCCTAGCAATGTATATACCATTGAAGAACTCAATGCTAACCTGATGGATATCCTTGATGACGTAGAGAAGCGTGCAGCGGTGAGCCTGGACAATAAGGTTCCGTTTACACTCAAGGACAAGGTGATAAACGGAAAGCTCTATGTTGAGCAGGGAATTATTGCAGGCTGTGCAGGCGGCGGCTTCGAGAATATCTGTGCAGCAGCGGATATACTTAAGGGAAAGAGCATTGGCTCGGACGAGTTCACTCTCAGCGTATATCCTGCAAGTACGCCTATTTATGCGGAGCTTGCAAGGAACGGAAGACTTGCAGACCTTATGACAACAGGAACCGTTGTTAAGACAGCTTTCTGCGGTCCTTGCTTTGGAGCCGGGGACACACCTGCCAACAATGCTTTCAGTATCCGTCATTCAACGCGTAACTTCCCTAACCGTGAGGGTTCTAAGCTGCAGAACGGACAGATTGCTTCTGTTGCACTTATGGATGCGCGTTCAATTGCTGCAACAGCGGCTAACAAGGGCTATCTCACAGCAGCTACGGATGTGGATGTAGAATTTACCAATCCTACATATCATTTTGATAAGACAATATATGAGAACAGAGTATTTGACAGCAAGGGAGTCGCAGATCCTTCTGTTGAAATTAAGTTTGGTCCGAACATCAAGGACTGGCCTGAGCAGGTTGCACTCACAGACAATATTCTTATAAAGGTTGTATCGGAGATACATGATCCTGTAACGACAACGGATGAGCTCATCCCGTCGGGAGAGACTTCATCATACCGTTCCAACCCTCTTGGTCTTGCTGAGTTCACTCTCTCAAGAAAGGATCCTGCGTATGTTGGTCTTGCCAAGGAGATGAGAGCGGCTGAAGAGGTAAGAAGAAGCGGTGCATGCCCGATGGAGAGCAATGAAGAGGTTAAGCGTGCATTTACAGTTGTCAAGGAAGCATACCCTCAGCTTAAGGTATCTGAGACAGAAATCGGAAGCACGATATTCGCTGTTAAGCCGGGTGATGGTTCTGCGCGTGAGCAGGCTGCCTCCTGCCAGAGAGTACTTGGCGGTCTTGCCAATATAGCCAATGAATATGCTACAAAGAGATACCGTTCAAATCTCATCAACTGGGGACTTATTCCTTTCATAATAGACGAGGGTGAACTGCCATTTAGGAACGGGGACTTCATTTTCATTCCGGGAGCAGCAACAGCTATAAGGGATAAGGCTTCAGAGGTTAGGGCTTATGTTGTCAAGGACAAGCTTGTCGAATTTACATTGAAGATTGGTGAGCTTACCGATGATGAGAGACAGATAATACTTGATGGATGTCTCATTAACTATTATAGACATTAATATAGCTGCTATATCAGGTAAGCCATCCGCAACCTGCTGTGCAATATGTGTTATTGTATGACAGAGTACCGTGCGGGGCTTACCTGTTTTGGGCTTTGTAATTGCCTGAATAACACATAAAAATTGGGGGATAAAAACTATGAATAGAGAAGGATTTATTTTTTTAAAGCCGGTATTTAAGGAAATGATATGGGGTGGTAATCGTCTGGCTACGGAGTTTGGCTATGATATACCGGGGGATGACACGGGAGAGTGCTGGGGAATCAGTGCCCATCCGAATGGCGATTGTACCGTTATGAACGGAAAGTATGCGGGCATGAAGCTTTCAAAGCTCTGGAATGAGCATCCTGAGCTATTTGGCAAAGAGAAGGTGGAAGGGGTATTTCCGCTGCTTACCAAGATTATTGACGCGAAGGCTGACCTTAGTATTCAGGTTCACCCATCGGATGACTATGCCAAGGTTAATGAGAACGGCTCACTTGGAAAGACGGAGTGCTGGTATATTCTTGACTGCCCGGAGGGTGCTACATTGGTTGTAGGTCACAATGCCAAGGATAAAGAAGAGTGTGCGAAGATGATTCACGAGGGAAGGTGGAGTGAGTTTATCAGAGAGGTTCCGATACGCAAGGGGGATTTTGTCTCCATCGTGCCGGGTACTGTTCACGCGATAAAGGCAGGTGTCATGCTTCTTGAGACACAGCAGAATAGTGACATCACATACCGCGTGTATGATTATGACCGTCTTTCTAACGGCAGGAAGAGGGAGCTTCATATCGAGAAGTCAATTGATGTCATCAATGCACCTGCTTCCCCGGCACAGGACAGTATCCATAATTTTGCCAATGTCCGGAAGAATAAGCCTGTTCTTATGGAAAAGAGCGCTTATTATAAGGTATGGAAGCTTGTTGTAGAGGCTGGCTCGGAGCTACAGCTGTCAAGGGAAAAAGACTTTGACAGCAGTTATCTGCTTGCAAGTGTTGTAGCCGGAAGCGGATATATTAACGATACAGCCATCAAAAAGGGCGACCATTTCATTGTGACCAATGAATGTGACAGCCTAAGCTTTAGCGGAGATATGGAGATTATCTTATCTGCGCAGATATAATTATTGAAACGAGGAATAGTAATAGTATGACAGAGCAGGAACTTGATAAAATGATTGCGAGAATAAACGAACTCGCACATAAATCTAAAAAAGAAGGTCTGACAGAGGAGGAAGCTATGGAGCAGACTGAGCTGAGAGGCAAGTATATAGCTAACTTCAGAACCAATTTCCGCAGCCAGCTTGACAAGATAGATGTGAAGCAGGCGGATGGAACCATTGTGAATCTTGGAGACATGCGCAGAAATAAAATGTAAAATGATGTTGGGGGCAAAACATACAAGCTTAATATAATACGTTATACACGCTAAGTTTGTAGAGCATGTTTTGCCCCAACATCTGTAAAATGTAATAATGTGCAAAAGCCCGGAATATAATTGAGCAGAAAGGTATCTTAAGTGTGTGGATGTAAATGCTTAATTGTATCTGGGCTTTTATGCTTATAGCGGGAATAATATATGGTGCATGGTCGGGTAATATGTCCGCTGTGTCAGACGCTGTGCTTGACAGCTCTGTTCAGGCAGTGGAACTGGTTATATCCATGGCGGGGATCGTTGCAATGTGGTGCGGAATCATGGAGATAGCAGATAATGCAGGCATTGTGAAGCTGTTATCAAGATGGCTCAGACCAGTCGTGCTATGGCTGTTTCCCGGTCTGCGTGGGGAGGAAGGGGAAAAGGCTGTTGAATATATAACAATCAACTTTATCATGAATATGCTTGGAACAGGGTGGAGCGCAACCGGTCCCGGTCTTATGGCGATGGAGGAGCTTGATAAAATAAATCGGAAAAATAAGCCGGACAGGAATACGGCTTCTGATGAAATGTGTACATTTCTGGTGCTTAACATATCATCACTCCAGCTTGTCCCTGTTAATATAATCGCATTCAGGAGAGCCTATGGTGCAGTCGCACCTGCGTCCATAGTGCTTCCTGCACTGATAGCAACAGGCATGAGTACTATGGCGGCGGTGCTGTTCTGCAAGGCAATGTGTCTGATGAGCAAGGGTCACGATTAAATAATGGATATTCCGGTATGGAATATTGTTAAGCGGATGGTATACCGATATTGGTAACAGCCATGCGTGGAATATATATATGTGTGGAATGTATATATGTGTGGAATGTATATATGCATGAAATGCATATGTGCATTCCATGCATATGTGCATTCCATGCATATGTGCATTCCATGCATATGTGCATTCCATGCATATGTACAAGGAATCTATAGTAAATATATGCGGACTGGTAAGGAAGGCATATCAGGAATTATCCGTATAGGTGTTCATATAAGAACGGTATCTGAGAGGCATAAGCTGTTTCTGAAGCTTTTCATTATGGCGGGCTTCTATGGAGACGGAGGTACGGAATGTCTCAAAGAGAGCTTCAATAGCTTCGTTACTGTCGAGGGATGAGCTTCCGGTATGTTCATGGGTGGCGTCTACAAGTGCTTCAAGATATTCGGGGCTTATTTCAGAAAAAATATATCCGCGGCTTCCACAGTGGTGTATGGAGCAATAGTTTCGTGTAGTGTCAGCGATGAGCCAGCTCTCATTGTAGAGGCGGTCGGCGAAATGGTGCGATACCAGGTCAAGAATATTATTGTGCGGAGCGAAGAGGGCAAGCATAAAACTTCCGTGAGAATCGCGATACTGTCCAAAACGCAGAAAGCCAAGATAGTTGTGCGATTCACGGCGTACATTGCGGTCAAGCTCAGACAGCCGCATGACATAAGGGTTTACAAGGTGGTTCACAATGCCGCTTCCGACCTTGAAGGCATCGATAAGAAAATGGTAAATTACATTGCCCCTGTCATTATCTCCTGATATGGCAGCATGATATACCTGTGAAAATATCTCAGGAGAAAGCTTACTTCTGATAGTAGAGGCAACCTTAGCTGCAAGAGAGCTGTCTGGTTCAAAAAATCTGTACTCAGAAAATAGCTCCATATCCTCACCTTCGGTTACGGATATGGATGTCCGGGAGGTTCCAATCTCCCAGGCGCGGTATATGGCAGTGAATATGCCATCTACGCTGCCGTCACAGCAACATACAATCATGTTAAATCCTCCAAATAATGTGTCTGTTTTGTGATAAATCTAAAATTCACGATTATTTAATGCGTCTTATCAGGTAAGAGGTGAATAATTCACATTGTTGTCATCGAAGAGAGAGAGCTGCCTGTATAGACCTCTCTGCGATACTTCAAGAGAGTGCCTGCGTTCTGCACCGATAAGCTGTGATACGATATAATCCTCATTCTGGCAGAACAATTCATCCGTCTTTCCATCACATGTAATAAAATATCTTGCCCTTTTCATGACCACACCCATGCGGGAAATGTCATTGAAGGACAGGCGGGAGTGCCTTCTTGCTCTGAGAATTCGTTCAACCGAGCGCGGACCTATGCCTGGTATGCGTAACAGCTTCGCCTTAGGTGCTGTGTTTATCTCGACCGGAAAATCTCCGAGATGCTGCAACGCCCAGTCACACTTAGGGTCAATAAATGTATTAAAGTTAGGATGAGCCTCAGATAACAGTTCGGCGGCATTGAAACCATAAAAACGAAGGAGCCAGTCTGCCTGATAGAGACGGTGCTCTCTCAAAAGCGGAGGGCCGTCCTCGGTTGATGGCAATGTGCTGTCATTGTTAACATTGACAAAAGCAGAGTAAAAAACCCTTTTAAGACCGTAATTCTTATAAAGTGCTTCTGCGATGGTTACAAGCTGGTAATCCGATTCCGGTGCGGCACCTATTATCATCTGTGTGCTCTGACCGGCAGGTACATAAGCCTTAGGACCGCTTCGCGGGTCGTGCATTCCGGAGTGTGCCGGTAATGAAAAGGCATTGTGTGTCCGGATGGAAAACGAGGAGGTGTAAGCTGATGGATTATCAGTTAAGAATGTGCCTGAATTTTGCAAAAAATCTACTGCGGATTCCGGAAAGCCCTGTCTGCGCGCTGCCACCGTATTATAGCCGTATGATGAATGATAGTCGGACAGAAGCTGTTCGTTTCGCTGTATGCCGAGCTGTATCTGCTTCATAGGTGTAAGTATATTCCTGCGCGATTTATTAGGGGCAATGCTTCTTAGCGCTTCGGCTGTGGCAAGCTCTAAATTCACACTCATTCTGTCAACGTACCAGCCAGTCTCTTCTATTACAGAGGGGTCTGCACCGGGAATCCCCTTCACATGAATATAACCATTAAAATGGTATACCAGCCTGAGCATGCGAACAGTCTCTAACAGAAGCTGCATGGTATGTGTGGGTGACACAATAATGCCCGAGCTTAAGAAAAGTCCTTCTATATAATTCCGCCTGTAAAATTCCATAGTAAGTGTACATACTTCTTCCGGCGTGAAGGAGGTTCTCAGAACATCGTTGGAACGGCGGTTCATACAGTAGCGGCAGTCAAAAATACACTCATTGGTAAAAAGTATCTTGAGGAGGGAAATACATCTTCCATCGGCGGCAAAGCTGTGGCAGATACCGGAGCTGACTGTGTTGCCGATACCTGTTCCACTGTTGCTTCTGCCGGAGCCGCTTGATGTGCATGCAGCATCATACTTAGCGGAATCGGAAAGAATCTTAAGTTTTTCTTTAATATCCAAATCTTCTTTTATAAGCATTTTAATATTATCTCCTTGACAATCGAACGTACGTTTGATAATATAATAGCACATACGTTCGATTAAGTAAAGAGGGAAATGCAGGAATTTTTAAAAAGATTCGGGTGTCAAAGCATGCTGGATATACATAGCTGTGTATAACGTATTATATTTATGCATATCA
>DNFT01000113.1:13638-25083 GCA_003486385.1 Eubacterium sp.
TATTATATTTATGCATATCAGCTTTGTTGTCCGGTATCAGAATAGTTTATGACTATTATCTGCCGTTATAATGCTGCGTATTTTTGTGTTGTCACATGAATATAGTAGTAGAGATTGTTATTTATAAGGAATAGTTATGATAGAGGCTGTTGCACAGGGAATAATACCTATGATAATTTTCGTGGTTGTCTTGTGGGCACTTATATCCGGAGGCAAGGTATATGAGAATTTTACAAAGGGGGCACTCAGGGGGCTTAGAATATCGGCAGAGCTTCTGCCGACGCTTATAGGACTGTTAGTCGGAGTGGGGGTACTAAGGGCTTCCGGTGCACTTGATGCATTTTGCGGTATTGTAGGAAGAGGAACGCGGTATATAGGCTTTCCTGCGCAGGTGGTACCGGTTGCCGTGATTAAGATTTTTTCATCATCCGCGGCTACCGGACTGATGTTGGACATATTCAGAAGCTGTGGTGTGGATTCGTATGAGGGACTTCTGGCTGCACTTATTCTTTCAAGCACGGAGACGCTTATGTACACAATAAGTATTTATTATATGTCAGTGAAGGTGACGGGAACGAGATGGACGGTGGCAGGTGCACTTTTTGCCATGGCGGCGGGGATAGTTGGAAGTGTACTGGTTCTGGGGTTTGTTACAAAAATGTAATATTTCAAAGTATTGACGAATAAGCAGCTCTATGTTATTATGACTATGTCAGCGTACTATGACAGATAATACGCGAGGGAGTGTTTTATTTATAAAATGACCGGCGTAAGGGAGATGCGTTGGTCGCATGCATTATATGGCTGCTGCAGGTATAATGTTATAAAAATGCAGCGTGGAAGAGAGGTTGATTATGAAAAAGATGAAGAGATTTAAGAAAGCGGCGGTTCTGCTTATGGCGGCAGTGATGTGCTTTGGCATGGCAGGCTGCAAGAAAACAACGGGAGGGGAGACCCCTACGGGAGATGTGTATGCACCTTCTTTTTCGGAGATATCATCTGATGTAGAGTATGTCACTAATGTATTGGCAGGTGATGGCAGGCTTAGTATTATGGGCCAGGTATATGACCGTGAGACTTATGCACTTTCACAGAAGCTCATCACACTGGATATCGCTACGGGAGCACAGACGAGCAGGGAGCTGGTCGTGGATGGGGATAAGAAGGATGACAGCGAACAGATTTCGCTCCAGACAATAGCTGTCTATAAGGATGGCTACATGGCTGTACGTTACCATTATACACAGCCGACGCAGGAGGAGATAGACAGCGGAGTGTATGAATCTGAAACATCCTATGACATAGCTATACTTGATGCGGATTTTAACATACAGTCAACAGTATCACTTGCGGATCTTCAGAAGAAGGTAGAGGAAAGCGGAGGCGGCTTCTATGTTCAGTACTCAGCCAGCGATGCAGAGGGTAATATCTATATTTCCCTTGATAATTCAATGTATGTCCTTGACAGCGAAGGAAAAGAGAAGTTTAAGGTGGATTTTGATAACTGGATCAATGGAATGTTTGTGACAAGCGGCGGGCAGGTCATTGTTATGTACTATAATGACCAGTATGAAATGGAGATTGCACCGGTTGATATGAACACCAAGGCATTGGGAACTCCTTTTGAGAATCTCCCAAGCATGGATGGCAGTTCTTCAAATATATATCCTGCAGGTGATGGCAGGCTGTACATTGTAGGTTCTACCAAGCTGTTCCTGTATGATATGAATACGCAGACCTCTGAGGAGATACTTGACTGGATTGCATGCGATATCAATACCAATAATCTTGCGGGCTTTGCGGTTCTTGACGATGGTTCGTTTGTAGCAGTGTCCACAACGTACGATTACTCAGGTGAAGATACAGAGGCAACAATCGAGCTTGCAACTATCAAGAAGGTTCCTGCCAGCTCAGTTAAGCAGAAGAAGAATGTGACACTTGCAATGCTCTACATGAATTACAATACGCGTGAGCATGTAATCAAGTTCAACAGAACGAATGAGGAATACAGAATTAATATAAAGACTTATGTGGATGATAATTCTTCTAACTGGGAAGATGCACAGACACAGTTTCAGGCAGATGTAGCTTCCGGTACTGCCGGTGATTTCTTCGTGGCAGATGGCAATATCAACGTGGATAACCTTATTGCAAAGGGAGCACTTGCAGATCTTTCAGGTTTAATAGATAAGGATGAAGTCCTTAACAGAGATGATTTCATATCAAATATTCTTGATATATTATCAGTTGACGGCAAGCTGTACAGTGTTGCAGAGTCATTCTATATAAATACACTTGTCGGTAAGACTTCGGATGTGGGAACAGGTAAGAGCTGGAGCTTTAAGGATGTAGTTGAGCTTGTTAAGTCCCATCCGGATTCGCAGCTTATGCAGTACGTCACCAAGACGGATGGTCTTAGTACGATGGTTATGTACAGTATGGACAGCTTTTATAATTCAGAGACAGGTGAGTGTAAGTTCGATTCTGAGGACTTTATTTCGCTTCTTGAATTATGTAATACATTCCCTAAGGAATATGATTATAATTCAGGAGAGAGCGAGAGCACGGCAAGTCTGTTAAGAAGCGGGAAGGTGCTCCTCACAAGTGTGAATATGTCAAGCTTTAGTGATATGCAGATGTTTCCGGCTCTTTATGGTGAGCCTGTCAATTTCATAGGATTTCCTACCAACAGTGGTTCAGGATCGGTTGTAGGCTTTAACAACAGATTCTGTGTAGCTGCCAAGTCAAAGAATAAGGATGGCGCATGGGCATTTATCCGCAGCTTCCTGCTTCCGGATAACCAGAACAAGCTGGATTGGAATTTACCTGTAAACAAGGCTGCCTTTGAGCAGAAGATTGCAGATGCCATGAAGAAACAGGATGATAATGATAGTGTGGTCAGTACATGGTGGTATGATGATGTAGAGATTACAATCGGACCGCTTACAGAGGAAGATGCACAGGTAGTAAGAGATATGGTATACAATGCCACCACAGAGGCTACTTATGATGAACAGCTTATGAACATCATAACAGAAGAGGCAGAGTACTATTTCAATGGTGAGAAGAGTGCACAGGAGATAGCGGGAATTATCCAGTCAAGAGCACAGAACTATATAGATGAGAACCGTTAAGACGGCATTCTGATGGGGCATGTTATGGGGCAGGACAGCCTCACGGCATGGAGGTTATTATGAGTATAAAGAAAAAATCAAAGGAGCTTAAGCTCCCTAAAGAGAAAAAAAGGGCTCCTGCGCAGAAAAAGCGCAGGAGCAGGCTGGGAAAACATAATATGGCACCATTTCTTGCGCCGAGTATCATAGGAGTTACACTGTTTTTCCTTCTTCCGTTTCTTGTGGTTATTTTCTATTCGTTTGTTGATAACCCGGTTACGAAGGAATGGGTCTGGTTTGACAATTTTGTGAGACTTGTGAAGAACAATTCCTTTAAGCGGGCTGTGAAAAATACAGCTGTGTTTACTGCAATTGCGGTTCCGCTCGCAGTTGTGCTTTCGCTTCTTTTAGCCATCATACTTGATCAGAGGATTCCGGGAAGAAGCCAGTTCAGAACCTTCTTTTTAAGTCCTATGATGGTACCTATTGCTTCAGTTGTTCTTATATGGCAGGTATTGTTTCACTATAACGGAGCAGTGAATGATTTCCTCTCAACATTCGGTATAAGTCCTGTTGACTGGTTGAAGTCGGATTATGCCATGGTGGCAATAGTACCTCTGTATCTGTGGAAGAACTTAGGTTATAACATGATTCTTTTTATGGCGGCGCTCGGAAATATACCGCGTGACATCATTGAGGTGGCGGAGCTTGAGAGTGCTAATTCGTGGCAGATATTCTGGCATATCAAGATAAGATATCTGTCTCCTACAATTTTGTTTGTAACAATCATGTCAATCATAAGCTCGTTCAAGGTATTCAGAGAGGTATATCTTCTGACAGGTGATCACCCCGTTACGAGTCTTTATATGCTGCAGCATTATATGAACAATATGTTCAAGTCACTTGACTATCAGAAGCTGTCGGCAGCGGCGATACTTATGTCACTTGTCATGATTGTGCTTATAGGAGCATTATTCCTTATAGAAAATCATTTCGGAAAGGATGTGGAGGAATAATGGGAAAAGAAAAGAAACTCACGCAGCAGGAAGCACCGCTTCATGGTATCCATCATAAGAGAAGAAAGAGTCTTGTGGTAAGAACACTTTGTTTTATATTTGCCGCAAGCTTTGCAATAATTTTCCTGTTCCCGACGGTGGTGACGATAGCAAACTCCTTCATGTCACAGTCTGAAATAAGCTCGAATTACGGTATGGTATTTTCCACGACCGATTCGGGAGCGAAGGCATATATATCAAAGAAGGTCAATATCAAGCTTATTCCCGATATGGTAAGCTTCAGCCAGTATTTTACCGTACTGCTAAAGAGCCCATCATATCTGCTCAAGTTTTGGAATTCGGTTATACTTGTAGTTCCGATAACAGTGTTCCAGATATTGATTGCCTGCCTTGCTTCATATGGCTTTGCAAGAGCGGAGGGAAAGATAAAGGGCATAATATTCTTCGGATACATAATATTGATGCTTATGCCTTATCAGGTCACACTTGTTCCGAACTATCTGGTGGCAGACTGGTTCCATATACTGAATACTAATTGGGCGATATGGCTGCCGGGTATATTCTCGCCGTTTTCGGTTTATCTGCTGACTAAGTATATGAAGAGAATACCGAAGGCTCTGTTTGAGGCGGCACAGATTGACGGAGCCGGGGAGTGGAAGCTGTTTACGAAGGTTGCTATGCCTATATGTAAGGGTGCAATATATTCATGTGCGATACTTGTGTTCATAGATTACTGGAATATGGTTGAGCAGCCTCTTATTCTTTTTACGGACACAGAAAAATATCCATTGTCGGTATTCTTATCCAAGATAAATGAGGGTGAGATTGGTCTTGCATTCGCTGTCGCTACGATATATATGATACCGGGACTTCTGATATTCCTCTACAGTGAGGAGTACCTTGTTGAGGGAATCACATATCAGGGTGGAATAAAAGGATAAATTATATCTATTATATTAAGAAAGGGTTAATGCGATGAAAAAGCTGGAAGGAAACAGGAAGGACTGGATAAAGAACATTCTGATAGTATTTCTTATAATATTGCTGTTACTGACATTTTTTTCCAATACGATTATGAACTATTCGCTTGCAGAGGTATCAAGTTCATATATAACTAGCGGAAGTATCTCAACGGCAATCCGCGGTACAGGTACTATTCAGTCTGTTGATCCGTATAATGTGACAATCTCTGAGGGACGCAAGGTGGAGAGTGTCAATGTAAGAAAGGGCGATACTGTAAGCAAGGGAGATGTGCTTTTTGTACTTGAAGAGGGAGAGAGCACAGAGGTTGCAGATGCGAAGAAGGCATACCAGGCATTGCTTGAGCAGTATGATTCAGCAATTATTGACAACCAGATTGGCAGTGATGTTGTTACGGCAGCCCAGAATCGTGACGAGGATGTACTTGCTCAGAAGACAGCACTCCTTGAGCAGCGCACAGCAGTTCTCAAGCAGAAGAAGCAGGCACTTGACGATATCGATGCACAGATAAGCGTTACCGGAGCTACTGTTGTTGATACCAAGGCTGAGGAGGAACAGCTTGAGGCTGCCAATGTGGCACTTCAGGCAGCTAAGGATTCACTTAACAGCTATAATGAGCTGGATACAAAGGTTACGAATATTCTCGCCGAGGCACAGGCACAGACTGATGATGGCAAGCGCAGGGAGCTTATTCTTCAGGCAGTTGCGGTTGCAGGTGACAGAGATAAGCTTGGCGATAAGGCAGCTCTTGAGGCAAATGTGAAGTCCTATGAGAAGCAGATAGAATCAATAAATAAGACAATTGAGGAAAAGAAAGCACAGCCGACACAGATTTCAGCGGAGCTGGCATATAAGAGAGCAATTGCCAACAATGAATATACACAGGCAAAGAACAGCTATGACGAGGTTTCAGGTGAGATTAAGTACCAGAGACAGCTTCAGGATCTCTTAGACCAGATTGATGATGCTAAAAATAAGTATGAGACACTTGAAAAGAAGGCTATAGGAACAGAGGTTACAGCTCCTGTAAGTGGTACAATCACGGCAGTTAATGTTGTGGCAGGAGAGAAGGTTACGGCAGATTCGCCTATGGCAACAATACAGCTTTCGGGCAAGGACTACACTCTTGAAATGTCCGTAACCAAGGAGCAGGCTGCAAGAATCAAGGTAGGAGATGTCGGTCAGGCATCCAACTCATGGTATTACAGCGATATGGTGCTTACCGTGTCCGCAATCAAGAATGATACATCGAATCCATCATCAGGTAACAGAATCGTAGTATTCACAGTTACCGGGTCAGATATCAATGTTGGTCAGTCAGTTACTGTGAGCGTTGGCGATAAGTCGGCTAACTATGATATGATTGTTCCTAATACGGCAATCCGCGAGGATAAGAACGGTACTTATATACTTATCATTACCTCTAAGAGCACTCCTCTTGGCAACAGATATACAGCTACCAGAGTAGATGTAACCAAGCTCGCTTCTGATGATACCAACACTGCAATTTCATGTGGAATTCAGGGCTATGAGAGTGTAATCACAACGGCTACCAAGCCGGTATCGGCAGGAGATTTGGTGCGTCTGCCTAAATAATAGGAGGATATGATGACAAGGCCTAATGTAAAATTGACGAAAAAACAGCTTGTGCTTCTGGTCATCATTGCAGTAGGGCTGCTCGTGTTCGGTATATTGACGGCTGTATCAGGTGCTGTGGCAGGAACACAGAAAACGCAGTATTGTGCAAAGTACTGGGATCCGGATGGCAGATATTCGATGGTGAGTGTGTTCCTGCCTGAGGACAGTGGACTGAAACAGGAGAAGGTTAGGCAGCTTCAATATACGCTTGATCAGGCTCTCATAAAGGAAGCTATGGAGGCTCCGGCAGATAATGCCAGATTGTATGTTGCGGCATACAGTGTGAAATCGCAGGTTAGCTTATTCTCGCAGCGTGCTAAGTCACAGCAATGCACTGCGTATGGTGTAGGCGGAGATTTCTTCCGCTTTCATAATTATGAGCTTATAAGCGGCAGTTATCTTATGGAGGACAGCATTGCAAATGATCAGGTTGTAATTGATGAGGAAGCGGCATGGAAGATATTCGGAGCCATAGAGGTGGATGGAATGACACTCACCTACAATGGAAAAGAATATATAGTGCAGGGAGTTGTTAAGCCTCAGGATGGTTATAAGGCCAAGGCTGGCGGAGCCGAGAGCGGAACGGTATTCTTCCCTCTTGAAGCGATTGGACAGGATGCAGACTGCTATGAGATTATCTTTCCTAATCCTGTATCGGGTTTTGCCTTAAAGCAGGTTAAAGGGGCATTCACCTCCTGCGGCTATAGTGAGGATGATATAAGGATAATTGATAATTCGGAAAGATACAGCTTTGTAAATTCAGCGAAGAGAGTTCTCAAGTGGACTGATAAGGGTATGGCATTCAAGGCACTTAAATACCCATATTGGGAGAACAGTGCAATTGCTGTAGAAAATATAGTCGACTTATTAACATTCTTTAGAATTATATTCATTATACCGCCTATAGCAATAGTGATTATATCTGTTATATGCTTCCACCCGATACACAGGCTTAAGCTTCTGATACTGCGGATTGTAGAACATTTTAGAAAATAGCACAGTAAGCTTTTAGAAGTCGTTCCGGAAATGATGTCCGGAACGACTTCTTTTTCTTTTCAAGCTGTAGATGATGTGGTAAAATATTTATCTGAATTATACTAAGGGATATATCAGATAAGTGTTGAACAGGCTGTTAGAGCTTGGAAGCCCCGGATGTGCACCGGTAAATATGCATTTAACATTTTTGATTGTCGAAAAAAGGAGACAGGTGGGTTATGGAGAAAAAGAAATATTTGTGGTGTGTAATATCGGTCATAGTCGGGGTTGTGATTTTTGTTGTCGCCGGAGTCAGCAAGAGGATAACCTTCTGCGATGAGATATACACATATATGATTGTGAATGCGCCTAATGGTGCGTATCAACTTGCTGAGGGACAGTGGTATACGCGACAGCAGACAGTTGATATGCTAGGTCACAGTTCAAATGACAGTGTTGTGCAGATGTTGTGGAATGTGAAGGGGGACTCTCATCCGCCACTGTATTATGGGCTTGTGTATATTGCCTCGCTTATTGGCGGACTGAATATATCAGAGTGGACAGGGCTGGCGGTCAATCTGCTTATGTACATCGGAACAATGCTTTTGTTCTGGCTTATTATAGATAGGATTTTCGGCAGACCGGGTATGGCAGCGGCAGCGGCTATTGTATATGCGCTGAATGTGGGAACGCTGTCGGACGCCATGCTTATACGAATGTACATGCAGCTGACCTTCTTTACGATTGCATTTGCATACGCGGCTTGGCGGCTGTGGGAGAATAAGGAAAAGCTGTCAGGTTATGTCCTGCTGGGAATAGCGACGGCTGGCGGATTCCTTACGCAGTATTATTTCTGCTTTATCCCGATAGGTTTTTTTGTGGTATGGGCGATTTATAATATTGCACGTAAAAAATATTCATGTATAATTAAATATCTTGTAAGTATGTCTGCGGCAGTGGCAGTGGATACTATATTGTGGCATTACTGGATTGGAACCATGCTTTCAAACAGTGATTCCGGTGCGATAAAAGAGAACGCAATGAATTTTGTTAATATATTCAACAGCATGTTCAGGGGATTGGAGTCCGTACAGCTTATTATTTTTCAGAAATGGCATATCGTGGGCGGTCTGGCTGTGATTATTGTGGTTGTGATAGCTCTTGTATCCGAGAGGGTAAATGCAAGCTTCCGAAATATGAGATTGTATGTCGGCGGGCTAAGTGCAATGCTGTTCTTTTATTCAACTATTGTATATTATCTGACACCGACATACCTTATGTCGAGCAGGTATTTCTATGCTGCGTCCGCGGTGGAGATTCTGTTGGTAGCTGTATGTATCTGTGCGCTGGTCTGTACATTTGTGACAGATGAAAGGCTTGGTAAAAAGAGAAAAATATTTGTCAATGCAGGTACAGCGGTGGTGTGTATTGCCATGGATATAGGTATTCTTGCATTTGGATATGGAATAGACTATTATGCTGATGCGGCAGCGTATGACACCCAGAGGGAATGTCTGGAAGAGTATAGTGATATTCCGTGGGTTCTGTGCGGCGATGAGAACTGGGAAATGACGGCAAACTTTATGGATTATATTATTCCGGAGAAGCTCATGAGAATCACGGAAAATACACCATACGGTATTGAGAAGGAGCTTGAGAAAGCGGATAAATTCATGATAGTGGCAAGAACAAATGAGGGTAATACACAGGGAGATATGGCACTGTATTATTATATCGGAACCACGGGAAGATTTGCAAAAAGTGAGCTGGTTATGGAGCGGAACGGATTGTCCTATTTTCTCGCATATCCGGAGGAGTGAAGATGATGTGCCTGCCGGGATAAAAGTGACATATCCATTGGAGCAAAAAAAGGAAGTACACACCGCTTAGTGCTCTACACACTTGAAAGCGGGGGATTGCTTATTCTGCGTTCAAACTACTTATTGGTGGCAGTACTGCAAGCATATAAAAATGACCAAGCATTGGATTAAAAAGGCATAAGTACGCAGGAAAATTGTGCAGCCGTTCTGTATTATTTTGAGCTTTACAATTATTTAAACATAAAAAAATGAATGGAGGAAAATACTATGAAAATGAACAAATCAAAGGTGGCTATTGTCGGCTGTGGGCTGGTTGGTTCCACAACCGCATTCAGTCTTGTGACACAGGGCGTAGTTGATGAGGTGCTCATGATTGACATCAACAAGGAGAGAGCCTACGGAGAGAAGCTGGATTTACATGACAGTATTGAGTATCTCAACCGCAATGTAAAGGTGACAAACGGTGATTATTCGGACTGCTCAGATGCAGATATTGTAGTTATAACCGCGGGAGCACCGCCTAAGCCGGGACAGAGCAGGCTTGATACACTTGAACTCACGGCGAATATATGTAAGTCAATAGTCGGACCTATTATGGAGAGTGGATTTGATGGAATTTTTCTTATAGTGTCTAATCCAGTAGATATTATCACGCATTATGTCAAGAAGCTTTCCGGGCTTCCTAAGAATCAGGTCATCGGAACGGGAACTGCCATAGATTCCGCACGTCTCAAGACATTTATCGGAGAGCTTATAAATGTTGACCCGCGAAGCGTCCATGCATATTCGATGGGTGAGCATGGCGATTCACAGATGGTTCCATGGTCCGTTGTTACGGTTGCAGGAAAGCCTTTTTATGACGTAATTGCCGACAACAAGAGCCTTGTGGGCAATGTTGACCTTGATGAGCTTGTCCATAAGACCGCAAGAGAGGGCTGGGAGATTTTTGAGCGCAAGGGAACAACATACTACGGAATTGCTACAGCCGTAGCTGCCATTATAAAGGCAATTATGAATGATGAGAACAAGATTATACCGGTATCAACATATCTTGAAGGTGAATACGGCGAGACTGATGTGTACGCGGGTGTGCCTACAGTTCTTAACAGACATGGAGCGTATGATGTCCTTGAGATTCATATGTCCCCTAGCGAGCTTGCAAGGTTCAAGGACTCTGCAAAGGTCATAAGGGAATACACCAGCAAGATTATGGAATATTAAACAGATGCCGCCGCAAGGCAGCAGCGTGGAGGACATGTATGGCAAAGCTGTATTTTAAATATGGGGCGATGGGCAGCTCTAAGACTGCGAATGCTCTTATCACGAAGTTTAACTATGAAGAGAGGGGCATGAAGGTGTGGCTGTTAAAGCCTGCCACGGATGACCGCGATGGACAGGATATCATAAAGAGCCGTATCGGCCTTGCGTGCAGGTGCTTCGTTGTGACACCTGATACCGATATATTGGCAGCGTATGAGAAGGAAGCGGGGTATGACGCAGTTATAGTTGATGAGGCTCAATTTCTCACACCGGGACAGATAGACGAGCTTAGAAGTATAGTCGATAATAAGGGTATACCCGTCCTGTGCTTCGGATTGAGAACAGACTTTCTCACGCATGTATTCCCGGGCAGCCTGAGACTTCTTGAGATTGCGGACTCCATAAGTGAGATTAAGACAATCTGCCGCTGTGGCTCCAAGGCTACAGTCAACGCCAGAATAGATGAGAATGGCAACGTAATTACGGACGGGGAGCAGGTGCTCATCGGTGGAAATGACAGATATGAGGCGATGTGCTACTCCTGTTATATGAAGAAAATTAAGGGAATTATGTAGAATACCCACAAGGCAGTAAAAAACAAGCCACAAGAGCTTGCCGGGTGGGTATAGGGAGCAGAAATAA
>DNFT01000061.1 GCA_003486385.1 Eubacterium sp.
GGACAGACAGCTTATCAACAGGCTCATAGACAGGATGACATTGTTTGACGATGACCTTATGAGCCGCGTATTTGACAAGAATATCGCGGCGACCGAGCTGCTGCTGAGGATAATACTTGGAAGGAAGTTGAAGGTTATCAGTGCCGATGGACAGGTCGAGCTGAAGGGGCATGAGGTTGTAGGAAGAACCATAACGCTTGATGTCAAGGCGCTTGACAGGAACGGAACAGAGATTGACATAGAGGTTCAGGGCAATGCCGAAGGAGCACATGTAAGGCGGGCGAGATACCATAGCAGTGTTGTGGATTCAAGGATGCTGAAGGAAGGGCAACGATTCAAGGAGCTTAAGGACTCATATGTCATATTTATATATAAGCATGATAAGTTCAGAAAAGGTCTTCCGGTATATCATATAGACCGCTATGTGAGGGAGACGGGTAAGCCGTTTGAAGATGGTTCCCATATTGTGTATGTGAATGGAAACTATAAGGGTGATGATGAGATTGGTCAGCTCATGCAGGATTTTCACCAGACAGATCCGGAAAAGATGAAGTACAGTGAGCTGGCGGACAGCGTGAAGCATTATAAGGATACAGAGAAGGGACGTGAGACAGTGTGTGAGGCAGTTGAAAAGTATGGTGACAAGAGAGAAAAAATAGGAGAAGCAAGGGGCGAAGCGCGTGGAGAGGCAAGAGGAGAAGCGAAAGGAAGCACCAATGCAGTGAGAAAGCTCATGCAGAATATGAAGCTTACTGCGGAGCAGGCACTTGACATATTGGAGATTACAGGTGAAAAAAGAACAGAAATATTAGAGCAGCTAAATGAAAAATCTGATGTGTAATATAAGACTTTCTGTTTGGGACAGAGGGGGCAGGTCCCTGTGTCCCAGAGAAAGTATGTGTGGTTGCTCTGTCAAAAAAAGGGAAATCTTAAAAGCTGATTAAAATAAATATAAACATGTGCTGTATTGAATTGCATTATCATTGATGATATAGTTATTATAAAAGATATTGGGGGATGTCTTGTTTTTGCAGAGGTGTAATGCTTCTGTGGAAGGTAACTTAAGGACATGGAGATGAGGGGGATGGCATGCATTGGAGAGGAACAGAAGGTAATATATGGAATTTTCATAAGCCTGACTGGTACGGACTGAATGTGGTTGTGTACTCTCATTTCCGGGTATATAATAACGGAGAAGAGGATGGAAATACGAACACATTTAGGAAATGCCATAGAGGCGATTGATTCGCTGAAGGCGAGGTACGATAAGAATGTGAAGGAGCTGCTGGCTGACATACAGGTTCTTTCACGGATTGTGAAGCATACGGTAACAGAGGTGGAGAGTTTAAGCATACAGGAGATAATGGACTGCATTGACCGGAGCAGTATCAGGGTCGGAGTCGTTCCTGTAGAGCCGGGACTCACCAACATGGGTAAGGTTGAGAGCATCCGGACGGAGGATGCGATACCTAATGAAGACTATATAACCTATGACATCCGTTTTGTGCTTGCGGCTGCGGCGATGGAGCTCGAAATCATAATAAATGTAGAGGCACAACGAAGCATGTCACACAGCAGGCTTGGCTATCACTTGGAGAATCGAATTGTTTTTTATCTTGCAAGACTGATATCCTCACAGAAGGGCATTAATTTTGCGAAGAGTGAGTACGATAACATTAAGAAGGTCTATAGCATTTGGATATGTATGGACGCAGACAGAACCTCGGATTCAATCAGCAGGATTTCACTTAAGGCAGATACGTTATTCGGTAAGCCTTGCGGCTTTCCGAAGCTTGATAAGATGTGTGGCATGGTCATACGCATAAGGAACAGTAATAATGCAGCAGAATCTAAGAACAAGCTGATTGCGATGCTTGAGGATGTGCTGTCGTCTGAGGACAGTGATGTGAAGAAACACAAGCTGGAAGATAAGTATGATATGAAGATGACGACGGAGCTGGAAGGGAGGATTAACGGTATGTGTAACTTGAGTGATGTTGTTGAAGAGCGTGGAATAGAGCGTGGAATCACAGGTCTTGTTGAAGTGCTGAGAGAGATGGGCACCCCGAGTGAGGTTATTATAGGGAAAATTATGAAGAAGTTTTCCCTTACGGAGGAGAAGGCAAGGGAGTTTGTAAAGTAAGAAGAGATGAGCTTGGGACAGAGGGGTCAGACCCCTGTGTCCCAAAAGCTTGATAAAATATAATACTTGCTAAATACTGTTGGACTTAATCCGCCATTTCCCGGGTGTATGGGATGGCGGATTTTCTTTTTTACGAGAGTATCATATACAATATATTTTCGCAAGTATTTTGTTTTTGTTCCAGAAAGGTTTGTATCAAAGAGGATATTGACATATCGCGGCGATTATGCTAATCTTTATACAAAGCATATTTCATGGAAAATCTATATTTCTTATTTCTAGATTGCATGTGAGTTATTATTTCACGGCAGATATTCAGGGGTCTATGCTTGAGAATCCACTAACTTAACAGGACAACTGATAAGCCGGGAGAGTATACCACACAAGAGTATATTGTTGTGTGATTACAATGTAATGAAAATACAATTCCTGTATACGGTCTGTCCGCACATATTGATAC
>DNFT01000018.1:0-24430 GCA_003486385.1 Eubacterium sp.
GGGACACCGGTGTCAGACCCCTGTCCCAGCGTTGGAGGATAAAAACTTCATATAGATAAGCCCGGTCACATCTGCAAGAAACCAGCCGATAGGGATTGCTGCCCATATTCCGGTCACGCCGATGCTGCTTATGGAGGACAGTGCGTAGGCTAACAGAACGCGCGCACCGAGGGATATGACAGTGAGGACGACGGACATTCCGGCTCTTTTGATGGCACGGAAATAGCCATACAATAGGAAGAGAAAGCCTATTCCGATGTAGAAGGCACCCTCTATTCTGAGGTAGTGGACCCCGGCGGCGATTACCTGCGTCTCCGAGGCAGCTATGAAGATACGCATGAGAGGTGCGGCGAATATGAATACTGCGGCGGATATTATGAGGCTGAAAATACCGCTCATAACGAAAGCGATTTTGGTACCGCGGCGTATTCTCTCCTGCTCACCTGCACCGAAGTTCTGTGCGACGAAGGTTGAGTAGGCGTTTCCGAAATCCTGCACAGGAAGGTAGGCGAAGGTGTCGATTTTTACCGCGGCGGCGAAGGCAGCCATGACAACGGTTCCGAAGCTGTTCACAAGCCCCTGGACCATGAGGATACCGAAGTTCATCACTGACTGCTGCAGGCAGGTTAGCGAGGAAAGATTGAGTATTTCCTTAAGTATCGCCGCCGAAAAATGCCGGTCGGATTTTCGCGGAAGGAAGGAGCGGCATTTTATCAGCACATACACAGCTATGCCTATCCCGGACACATACTGCGCGATGACCGTTGCGAGAGCGGCTCCGCCAATTCCAAATGGGAGCACGGCGACAAATAGTATGTCGAGCGCGATGTTTAAGACGGCGCTGAGCGCGAGAAAAATAAGTGGTGCCGACGAGTTGCCGAGCGCGCGCAGCATGCATGAGAAAAAGTTGTAAAGTGATGTAGCCGGTATTCCGGCAAAAACAACCAGAAGATAGAGCCCCATTCCGGCGTAGACCTCGTCCGGTACGCGAAGGAACAGCATTATCGGTCTGATAAATGCATATACGGCGATATTTATGACGACGGTTACAGACATTATAAGGCAGAAGGCGTGAAAAATACTGCTTTTCAGTGAAGCAGTGTCGCCGCGCCCCTGATATATTGAAAACAGTGCTCCTGAACCCATGCACAGTCCAAGAAATATCGAGGTCAGAAAGGTCATAAGCGTATAGGCCGAGCCGACGGCAGCGAGAGCGTCGCGCCCTAACACCTGCCCGACGATGAGCGTGTCGGCTATATTGTAAAACTGCTGCAGGAGATTGCCTGCTATCATCGGAAGGGCAAAAAGAATAAGGGTGCTTCCTATGCGCCCTTTGGTCAAATCACGGTACATGTCAATCCTCTTTTCTGTGCTTCAGTTGCCTGCATACTTAAATATGTTAAGCTGCGGCAAGAATATATTATCAAGCTGTGGATATATCGTCAAGGCAGAGTTGCGTAATGCGTTTTTATACGCCAATGCAGGAAGCATTCTGTAAACAAAAGAGAATAAGCTTCCGATATAAGCATATATGGATACATAAATGAAGTATTTGTGAACGGACTCACATATTATGGGTGCATCGGGCAGCAGCTGCACAGAAAAGGTGGGAAACATGGATGTTAATAATTTACAGACAGGTATGTCGGGACTTGCGGCTTCGGGGATGAATGTCACATGTACGCGAAGCTCATTGTATTCCAAATCAAAAAACGGAAAGAAATCATTGTCATACAATCCAAAAGAGATTTCATCGCAGATTCTGCGTGCGAAAAAGACTGTGGGGGCAGCACGGGTGCTTAGCCGTGCAAGGGCAAAGCTGGCAATGTTAAAGAAAGCGCAGGCTACAGGAGAGTATGACAGCGCGGAGCTTGAAAATGCAATTGCACATGCGAAGAGAATGGTTGAATGTGCAGATATGAAGGTGAATAATCTGCGTGAGGAGGACAGGCTTAGGAAGAGGGCGGAGGACAAGGAAGAACTGAAGGTTGAGAAGCTAAGAAATGCCGGGAGACTTGAAAATCTCAAGAAACGGACACACAGGCAGGATGAAAATAAAGCATTGTTCGATGCGGATACGAAGTATTACCAACGGGAGGGGAACGGTATTGTGGGAGCAGCAGCTTCTGCGATTTCGTCAGCTGCAGCATCACTTGAACTGAGTTCTGTGTCAGGACAGATGAGAAATTTAGAGATTACACAGACTGCGATAGCTAAGAGCAGTGTGCAGGGACAGAGTATGGATGTAATTGTATGACGTTGATAAAAATAGACGTATTTATTGCTTGATTTTTATATGGCTAAATAGCTTAAAATGCTTGAATTTAGCGTGTTTATATAATGTACTTTATAAGTTTTTGCTATAAAAGTATGGAGGGGAAATTTTAATGGAAAAATTGCATAGACAGAATTTAATTATAATTCTTGCAGGAATAGTTATGTTATTTCTTTTGACGGTGGTTGCTTTTGGTCTGAGTCCGCTTGCGATTAAAAACGCGGTGGTACTTTTGACAGCGGGAACAGCAGTCATATTGTGCTGGAGATTTGTAAAAAATGACCTTGCAAAGGCACTGTGCATAACACTTATTCCATCTGTTGCCACAATAGTCTATGCGGCTATGTGTGGTGGTAATTCGGTAGCATTTCTGGCAAATTATGTTATTCTTGCGATGACTATGGTATATTTTGATAAAAAATATACATTGTATTACATAATACCGATGGGAAGCATTGCAGTTATCTGCGCAATATTTATGCCTGAGATAATAGATGGAAAAGACTATACGTTAGCCGGAGCCATGACAAAGGTAGTATTTTTTATTTTTGTGGCAGTGGTACTTTTTAATGCTACAAAGAGAGGAAGGGCTTTTCTTGAAAAGACGGAGGAGACGCTCGCTGAGGTGAAGGACAACAGTGCTGTAGCGATGGATATAGCAGGAGATCTGAATGTTGCCATATCACAGTGCAGAGGCAATGTGGAGGAGCTCGCAGCGCAGGCAGGAACCGTCAACAGTGCGGCTGAGCAGATGAATACGGTTATAGAGAGTACGGTTAACGCAACCATAGCCGTTACAGAGCAGGTTAAGAATGCCACAGATAAGATTGAACACAACCATGAGCTTGCGGGACAGCTTGATGAGAGCTTTTCCAAGGTCGATAAGGCAGTTGCATCAGGTCATGACGAGGCTCTTAAGGTGAAAAAGGGCCTTATTGATATATCTGATACAGTCGGCTCCGCAAAGGCTGCTACAGAGACATTGAACAAAGAAATGGTCACCATTACAAGCATATTAGAGGAAATCAATTCCATTGCGTCTCAGACTAATCTGCTATCGCTCAATGCCTCAATCGAGGCTGCAAGAGCAGGAGAACACGGAAGAGGCTTTGCCGTTGTTGCGGATGAGATAAGGAGCCTTTCCGAGCAGAGCTCGGCGGCAGCGAACAATATCAGGGACATTCTACAGGGGCTTGAAGCAACTACGGGCATGGTGTCGGCTAAGGTTAATGCCGGGGCAGGTGCGGCATCAGACGGTGTGGCTAAGATGGACGATATGCTGAAGGTGTTTGAAGCTGTCAGGGTTGCTGCGGAGAATGCTTCCGCGGTTGTGGATGAGGAGTATGATGTCATAGCTTCTGTAAAGACAGGATTTGACAATATACATTCCGAGATAGAGACGCTTATGGCAACAACCGAAGAAAATTCGGCTATGATAAGCAATATTGTTGAGAGCATCGCGAGACAGAATGATTCGGTTGACAGCATGAAGGGCGAGATGGTCAATATTTCAGAGCTTTCGGAAAAGCTCAGAGGACATTTTGTGGAAGCGTAGGAGAAAATTCTTTGTAATTTGATTAGCATGTTTTGACCTGGCATCATTTTATAAAATAATTAAACTGCCATATCAAAAAAATGTTGAATTTTTATTGATACGGCAGTTTAATTTTGTCAGTAAGTCAGGAAAAACTAATAGAAATACAACATAACTAACAATAGCGGTTGGAAATATTTAATCGGACATTTAGCTGCGGAAGTAACAGATACCCTTGCTGATGAACTTTTCGGTGACCTTGTGGAGACGCTTAAGGGAGTGGAATAAGGGCTTAACTGCCTTGGATTTATATTATAAACATGCTATAATCGGATTATGAAAAAAATAGTCTGATTATAGCATGTTTATTTTTATAGAGCTATATCGGATATAAGAATATAAATTATAGGGATAGGTGAACACATGTCACAAAAAACAGATTACATACAGGATGATTTCTATGAATATATGAATAACCGGCTCAGGTATAGGGAAATTACACTCAAGGATATGTGTGAAGGAATAATAGATACGGACAAGATGTACAAATATATGAGACAGCAGCTTTCATTGTCCAAGCTGGTGCGGGACAGGCTTTTAGACAGGATGGGCGGCTCGGATTATGATTATGAATACTATCTTCTGCCGGATGAATATGAACTGTGGGAGAAACGTCAGAAACTTGTCCGGTCTGTGCTGGTGGGTGAGGAATGTAAAAAATTGACGGATAAGTCCGTTGATATCAAGGATATTTATAACGCAGATGATGAGACAGACGGACGGCTCTCAAGACAGTTTGCACTTGCAATGAAGGCACAGTCGATGAAGGTTCAGGCAATTGGATTACAGTCAATGACAATACAGGGGATGGGGGAAAAGGACGGAAAATCACAGTCAGCGGAACCGCAGTCAGGGGAATTACATACAGAAAAGATATCTTCTATGGGCGTACAACATTCAGCTTTATATCTGAATGATGAGTATCACAGCATTCTTACTGAAGCCGTGAAGCAGACTGTGCCTGATTTTGATAGAATGGCTGCTGATATAGACTGTAATATTCCAGATGGTATCATAACAGACATGTTTAATGAAGAGAAGGGAATGAACGGAAATATTCAGGTATCAGAAAAGCTCACTCGGCTATATTGTACGAAAAAGAGACTTGGGTGTCAGGAGATTGCGCTCATCCTTGACATTGCATTGTGTATTGCAGGAAAGAGCATTACGGCGGAAAAGGAAGATAATCATGGAATTATTCTTGCAATGAAGATTGTTTTAAGCTTTCTTAAGTATATTCCGGATGAATTTAATGAGCAGGCTGCTGTTGTGAGCATATATCCAAAGGCGGTCCATTCGTTGTGTAAAATATATGAAATCTATGGAATTAATATAAATGAACGGATATTTTTGGATGGCAATAGGTTTCTCATTGAACTATGCGACCGGGCTATAGAGATGTTGGGGATAGGTATGCGTACGTACTATATATGGGAGCTGCTTGATTACAGAGAGCGCTATACAGGAAAAAAGGATGGATTTAAAAGTGCGATAGAGTATGCGTACAATCTTGTAAATCTTGATGTGCGCACAACAAATGATGCATATTTGTACATCGAAACAGAGGTGTTTGATGCGGCAAAAGTTGTTGATGTCAGAAGGCGTATGATGGGAATGACGAAAAAGGACTTGTGCAGGGATTTGTGTACAGAGATGACGCTTTTAAATTTTATCAATAAAAAGAGGAATCCACATTTGCATACTGTACGCAGGTTATTTGACAGGCTTAATATGGGGAGGCAGTTGATTAGGGCGGATATTGTAAGTGGTTCATATGAAAATAGAATGACCTCAAGAAAGATAAGAAAATTATCGGCGCTAAGAAAGTATGGAGAAGCAGATGGACTTAACAAACAGCTTATGAGCGAAATTGATATGAATTGTATAATGAATACAAGAGCAATTGAAACACATAGTATATTTTATCGTTTTATAAGAAAGGAAATTGATTCGGTACAACATCGCGAAGAATTTAGAAAGCTGCTTGAAATTACGGTGAATGTAAATGAATTGGAAAATAAAATTGATAAAGAATTTGGCAGTAATGATATATTTCTTACAGGGGATGAACTTGTTTGTTTATATAATATGTATCGAATGGATACCATTGAAAATGAAATCCAATTGTTGTTGGATATATGTTGCAACTATGAATGCAATTTTCAAGAAAGGCATGATTTACTTTCAGATGAAAAAAATGTAGATATGAAATGTCTGGTACTAAATTATGCTAATCGATGCGCAATGATTATGAGCTATGCCTCAGATGCTTATGGAGATATTGGAAATTATGAGTTGTCAAATAAGGTAGCAACTAATTTAATTAAGAGGATGTTGTTAATGAGAAGAATGAACTATGTTGCTGGTAACATATATACGTTGTGGTGGAACAAAGGGGAAAAGTCAGGATATGATAAAGAGGACTCTGAAGAGAAGCATAGATTGGAAGTGAGTATTCAATTATGCCACTGGATACAGAAGCATAAACTGGAGAACATATATAAAGAAAAGTGGGTAAAATATTATGAAAATTAATTATTATAATTTTTGTCCAATAGTGTGATTGGATAAAAATTATAATCGACATTTCCAAATTATAAATTATAATAATTATAGTATCAGACGTGGTGCTAATATAATGTAAAACCGATTTAGTGAAAATGGAGTGATATACAAAAGAATTATTTAAGAAATAGAATGAAATTATATAATTAAAATTTTGAGGCGTACAATATGAAATTTGGTAAAATATTATCATGCATATTAGCAGTTGTATTGAGTATAACCTGTATTGGAGTTAATGTAAAGGCAGAGGAAAATAAAGAGACGGATATAATTAATATATTATATAATAAAGGGTACATATCAGATGAACAGATTGATACCGCTAAAGTAGTTGAAATGTCCGGGCTAAATTCAGTTCAACTTTGTGAAGTGGATGAGGGAGAGACAGGAGAAATATTTGAAGGTGTAATGTTGAACTCAATACAGGACAATGAGAATGATAATCCTATGATAGATTTCTTTATGGGACTTAACTGGGAATTTTAGTTAACGGCAATAATAGTCGAAGAGGTATATGTGATAAATATACCTTTTTGACTATATAATAAAAGTGGACAGAAACAACTTGCTGATATATAATAAAGACAAATAATAATCGTAAGGGGGACTACAATATGAGAAAATTATGTCTGATACCGATAATATGTATGACAATACTTTCACTCGCTGCATGCTCAAAGGGAGCTGGCAGTCAGAACGGAAACGGCGCAGAGCTGTCAACAGAAATGCAGCACAAGTATCTTGAGAGCTGCGATTGTCCGACTGATGCCAATGGGGTGAAGCAGCATGCCGGCAGCTGTGATGTGCCGGAGATATCCGACAAGGTGGAGCTTGTCGCGGACATGTACACGTCGAACATGATTACCAAGGGTGGCTACGCGACCTATCAATATGTGATTACCGATGCGCAGTATTCGGGGTATTTTGATGACAGGAATCATATTAGTATCCTCGATGACTATGCGGGGCTGGCGGAGGAAGTGCTTGCGACTGTTGCGGCGCAGGATAGCAGACCAAGGAATATGCTCTCCGGAATGTACCTAGGAGCGCAGAGGGGAACAACCCGCACGAAGGAGGGCATGAAGATACTTGCATTTAATGAGAATGATCCAAGGCAGGTTGCAAGGGATGTCAAGGTCAAGGACATGAATTCCAAGAATATCCGCTGTCTTGTGCAGAATTATTTTATTGATACAGAAGGAAATGTTCTTTCGGACAAGATATCGGATGAATATTTTGATGGTAAGAAGTCAATCAAGCTTTCCGGCGAACAGCTTGAATGGGCTAAGGAAGCCGCAGATGACACGGTCAACATGGGTGACCTGACTTATGAGGAGTTTGTTGAAAAGTACAATGAATTGACCGCGGAGCAGCTAGAGATGTGGAATGATATCTGGGGTGTGGAATATTAATCAAAAGGGATTGAAAAAAGTTAAAATCCCCACTTGACATTGGAATATATGAGTGTTATATTCTTTATAAATTTAACAGGCTAAACCGTTGAAGCGAAGGTAAAGGTAATTATGCTCCTACAGAGAGCCCACGTTGCTGAGAGTGGGTAGAACACAGGTTATCAAGTGGATCGCAGAGGGTACGGAACAAAGGCTTATATCGTGTGCAGCATAACAGAATGTACATATTGCCGAGTATTTCGTGACGTGCGGGCATACGTGAGTTGCCGGGGATATGACTGTATCCTGATAAGTGCACAGCGTGGCTGTGAAGCAAGGTGGTACCGCGGATTTGTAGATTCGTCCTTGGCAGAGAAGAGATTCTCTGCCAAGGACTTTTTTGTTATAGACGAAGGGAGAACACAATGAAAATTAACATTTCTTTGGATGAAGTTAAGAGAATAGCCGCAGAAGGTGATTATGACATCGTACCTATATGTTCGGAACTGCTGTCGGATATCAAGACACCTGTTCAGGTTCTGCGAAGCCTTATGAATGTCTCAAAGCATTGTTATATGCTTGAGAGTGTTGAGGACAATGAACGATGGGGACGCTATTCATTCCTTGGGTTTGAACCTAAGTTTATCATAACCTGCAGTAATGGCAGGATGAGAGTCGGGGACGAAGAATTTCAGACATACGACCCGGACAGCCATATAAGAGAGGTGCTTTCAAGGTACAAGAGCCCGGTGATACAGGGGATGCCGACCTTCACAGGTGGGCTGGTCGGATATTTTTCCTACGATTATTTAAAATATTCGGAACCGACGTTAAGACTGGACGCGAAGGACACGGAGGGCTTCAAGGACGTTGATCTGATGCTGTTTGATAAGGTCATTGCCTTTGACAATTTAAAAAGCAGGATAATACTGATTGCAAATGTTCCGACCGCGGACATTGAGAACGGATATGTGCAGGCTGTGGCAGAGTTAGAGAGGATGGAGGAGCTTATAAGACATGGTGAGCCGGTAAAGGATACAGGAGGGCGCATGACAAGTGGGATTAAGCCCTTGTTTTCCAAGGAAGAGTATTGCAGCATGGTGGAAAAGGCTAAGCACCATATATTCGAGGGCGATATTTTCCAGATAGTCCTGTCAAACCGTCTTGAGGCGGAGTATGAAGGAAGCCTCCTTAACACCTACAGAGTACTGAGGACACTTAACCCTTCGCCGTACATGTTCTATTTTTCGGGAACGGATGTGGAGGTCGCGGGAGCTTCGCCGGAGACACTTGTCAAGCTTGAAAACGGAGTGCTCCACACCTTTCCGCTTGCCGGGACAAGACCGAGAGGCAAGACGGCGGAGGAGGATGACAGACTTGAAAAGGAGCTTCTAGCCGACCCGAAGGAGCTTGCGGAGCACAATATGTTAGTCGACCTTGGAAGAAATGACCTTGGAAAGATAAGCAGGTTCGGGACGGTTGAGGTTGAGAAGTATCACTGCATAGAGAAGTATTCGCATGTAATGCATATCGGTTCGACGGTGAGAGGACAGATAAGGGAGGACAGGGATGCACTTGACGCGGTCGACGCGGTATTGCCTGCCGGAACCCTGTCAGGTGCGCCGAAGCTTCGTGCCTGCCAGATAATCAATGACCTTGAAAACAACAAGAGGGGCATATATGGCGGTGCGATAGGCTACATCGATTTCACAGGAAACCTTGACACCTGCATAGCGATACGAATTGCCTACAGGAAAAACGGAAAGGTCTTTGTAAGAAGCGGTGCGGGAATCGTTGCGGATTCGGTTCCTGAGAAGGAGTATCAGGAATGTATCAACAAGGCGGCTGCGGTTGTGAAAGCACTTGAGGCGGCGCAGAGTATAGATGAATGAAGGTGTTGAAGCTGATACAATTACCTTTGCTGAGAACAATGACAGATAAAGTTTATATCTGATAAAAACAGTACTGAATGTTAAAAATATGCAGTTAAAAATACGTACAGAGTTCTAAAAAGGAGGTCAGAAATGATTTTACTGATAGATAATTATGACAGCTTTTCATATAATCTATATCAGCTTGTCGGGAGCATTGAGCCTGATATCAAGGTTATAAGAAATGACGCGATGACAGTCGGTGACATTGAGAAAATGAACCCGGATGGAATTATCATTTCACCGGGACCGGGAAGACCTGAGGGTTCAGGAATCTGCCCGGAGGTGATAAGAAAGCTTGGAAGCAGATTTCCAATACTTGGTGTGTGCCTTGGACATCAGGCAATATGCATGACCTACGAGGCAACGGTGTCATACGCTAAGGAGCTTATGCATGGCAAGCAGTCGGACACGACGCTTGATACGGACTGTGAGCTTTTTAACGGCTGTTCAAGGATTACGCCGGTGGCGCGTTATCATTCGCTTGCTGCGGTTGAGGAGACTATGCCGGAATGCCTGTCGGTTACGGCGCGCACAGCGGATGGTGAAATTATGGCGGTGAAGCACAGGAAATATCCGGTCTACGGAGTACAGTTTCACCCGGAGTCGATTATGACGCCGGAGGGGAAGCTGATGTTGAGGAATTTCATTGAGCTGGCGGGAAGGAAGCAGGCAGAAGCCTAAATATAAGAGGTATAAGAAGGGGAAGAAAAGGCAGGAGTTTAAAATATAACAAAGGCAGTGGGAAAAAAATAAGTTTTAATAATTTGGAAGGTTTTAGATATAAAAAGCTGCCTTGTTAAAATGAAATATCAATTGAAGGAAATAAGATTACCACTATAAAAGGCTGGATAAGCATAGAAAATAATTTGTATTTAAAGTAATTATATAAGAAAGCGGGGATTAAGGCATGATTAAGGAAGCTATTGTAAAGATTGTAGAAAAAGGTGATTTGACCTACGATGAGGCATATCAGGTGATGAATGAGATTATGAACGGTGAGACAACACAGACACAGAATGCGGCATTTCTTGCAGCACTGTCCACAAAGAGCACCAAGGCTGAGACGATAGATGAGATTTCGGGCTGTGCGGCAGCTATGAGAGAGCATGCCATCAAGGTTGAACATGAGGGTGATGTGCTTGAGATTGTCGGAACGGGCGGCGATGGCGCACACAGCTTCAATATTTCTACAACGGCAGCCATGGTGATTGCCGCGGCTGGAGTGAAGGTGGCAAAGCACGGCAACCGCGCGGCTTCATCTAAGAGCGGAACAGCGGATTGTCTTGAAGCGCTTGGCGTCAACATAAATCTTGAGCCGGAGCAGTGCAGAAAGCTCCTTGACACTGTAGGAATCTGCTTCCTTTTTGCACAGAAATATCACACCTCGATGAAGTATGTCGGCGCTGTCAGAAGGGAGCTTGGAATAAGAACCGTATTTAACATACTTGGACCGCTCACCAACCCGGCGCACCCGACATTCCAGGTGCTTGGTGTGTATGATGAGTCGCTTGTAGAGCCGCTTGCACAGGTGCTTATGGAGCTTGGCGTGAAGAAGGGTGTTGTCGTATACGGTATGGATAAGCTTGATGAGATTTCAATAAGTGCACCGACCAAGGTATGTGATTTCGAGAACGGAAGATATAGAACCTACATGATAAAGCCGGAGGATTTCGGATTTAAGACAGTCGATAAGTCTGAGATTGTCGGTGGAACACCGCAGGAGAATGCAAAGCTTACGGAGGGGATACTTGACGGAAGCATAAAGGGAGCTAAGAGGGAGATTGTACAGTTAAACGCAGGTGCAGGACTTTTTGTTGCAGGAAAGACAGCTACACTTGCAGACGGGGTAAAGCTTGCCGGTGAGATTATCGATTCCGGTGCAGCCCTTGACAAACTCAACGAACTTAAGAAAGCGTCACAGGAAGTATGAGCACAATACTTGATACAATAGCTGAGTACACGCAGCACCGCATAGAAGAGGAAAAAAAGAATATCTCCACACAGGCTATGAGGCGGCAGGCGGAGGAGATATATAGGCAGGAGAGTGCTGCCGGGAATGACATGCAGAACGAAAATGATGTAAATGATGTGATGTACGGCAAACAAGCCATTGCAGAGCATTTTTCATTTGAAAGGGAGCTTGCCCGCCCGGAAATCACGTTTATATGTGAGTGCAAGAAGGCTTCACCGTCGAAGGGACTTATCGCACCGGATTTTCCATATCTTGACATAGCAAGAGAATATGAAGCAGCCGGAGCAGGGGCAATATCAGTTCTCACAGAGCCTAGGTGGTTTTTGGGAAGCAATGATTATCTGCGTGAGATAGCCGCCGATGTAAATATTCCGTGTCTCAGAAAGGACTTCACGGTCGATGAGTACATGATATATCAGGCTAAGACGCTTGGAGCTTCGGCAGTCCTGCTTATATGCGCGATAACGGAGACGGCAAGACTTAAGGAATACATAGCTATAGCGGACAGCTTGGGACTGTCGGCACTGGTCGAGGCACATGATGAACATGAGATTGAGGCGGCGCTTGACGCAGGCGCAAGGATAATCGGTGTGAACAATAGAAATCTCAAGGACTTTACCGTTGATATACATAACAGCGAAAGGCTCAGAAAACTTGTTCCGGATAATGTAATGTTCATAGCCGAGAGCGGAATCAGGACCGCGGCGGACATAGACATACTAAGAGCCGCCAATGTCAATGGCGTGCTTATAGGCGAGACACTAATGCTGTCAAATGACAAAAAGGGCATGCTTGCCAGGTTGGGACACAGGGACCAGACCCCTGTCCCACAATCTGGGACAGGGGTCTGGTCCGTGTCCCAAGGGAGGTAGTGATATTGTCGAAGATAAAGATATGCGGTCTTAGGCGCGAATGTGATATAGAATATGCGAATAGGTTAATGCCGGACTATATCGGATATGTTTTCTGGCAAAGGAGCAGAAGATATGTCACAGCAGAGCAGGCGGCAGGGCTTACGGCTAAGCTTGACAGGGACATAACACCGGTCGGCGTGTTTGTCGATGAGGAGCCGCAGAGGGTGGCTCAGCTTGTAAGCGGAGGCGCGATAAGAGTGATACAGCTTCACGGACATGAGGATGAAGCGTATCTTGAGCGGATAAGATGCATGACGGATGCACCTGTCATCAAGGCCTTTAAGATAAGAAGCGGACAGGATATAGAGCTTGCGAACTCATATCCGGCGGATTTTATCCTGCTTGACAATGGCTGCGGCACAGGACAGACCTTTGACTGGCAGCTCATTTTGGGGATGAAAAGACCATTTTTCCTTGCAGGTGGCCTGACCATTAACAATGTATCTGATGCGATAGAAAAATATCAGCCCTACGCAGTCGATATCAGCTCCGGCGTGGAGACGGATGGCTATAAGGATTGCGGTAAAATGCAGCAGTTCGTGGAGAAATGCAGATGGCACAATACATAGACATAATGATTTTTGCAATTCCATTATAATATTTCAATAGATAAGGAGAACACACATGGCAGATTCACATGACAGCTTCTACACAGGAAGTACAGGAAACGGAAGGTTCGGCCAGCACGGCGGCCAGTACATTCCGGAAACACTTATGAATGCGGTTATAGAGCTTGAGAAGGCATACAATCACTATAAGGATGACCCTGAATTTAACAAGGAGTTGAACACACTTTTAAATGAGTATGCGAACCGCCCAAGCCGCCTTTATTTTGCAAAGAAGATGACCGAGGACTTAGGCGGGGCGAAGATTTATCTTAAGAGGGAGGATTTAAACCATACCGGGGCACATAAGATCAACAATGTGCTTGGACAGGCGCTTCTTGCAAAAAAGATGGGAAAGACAAGGCTCATCGCTGAGACAGGAGCAGGCCAGCATGGAGTTGCGACTGCGACGGCAGCAGCTCTCATGGGAATGGAATGTGTTGTGTTCATGGGCGAGGAGGACACCAAAAGACAGGCGCTCAATGTATACAGAATGAGACTTTTAGGTGCCGAGGTCATACCGGTAAAATCGGGAACGGCTACACTCAAGGACGCGGTATCAGAGGCTATGCGTGAGTGGACGAACAGAATAGACGATACGCATTACTGTCTCGGTTCGGTTATGGGACCTCATCCGTTCCCTACGATTGTCCGCGATTTCCAGGCGGTCATATCAAAGGAAATCAAGGAGCAGCTCATGGAGAAGGAGGGCAGGCTTCCGGATGCGGTTATAGCCTGTGTCGGCGGTGGCTCCAATGCAATAGGGACATTTTACAATTTTATAAATGACAAGAACGTGAGGCTTATAGGCTGTGAGGCAGCAGGAAGAGGAATCGACACCTTCGAGACAGCGGCGACGGTAAATACCGGAAGGGAAGGCATTTTCCACGGAATGAAGTCATATTTCTGCCAGGACAAATATGGACAGATTGCCCCGGTTTACTCTATTTCAGCCGGGCTTGACTATCCGGGAATAGGACCTGAGCACGCATATCTTCACGATATAGGAAGGGCGGAGTACGTTCCTGTCACTGATGACGAGGCGGTTGACGCGTTCGAGTATCTGTCTAAGATGGAAGGAATCATCCCTGCAATCGAGTCGGCACATGCGGTTGCCTACGCTAAGAAGCTTGCACCGACAATGGATAAGAACCAGATAATAGTCATAACGATTTCAGGCAGAGGAGACAAGGACTGTGCGGCTATTGCACGCTATAGAGGGGAGGATATCAATGAGTAGATTAAAGGAAGCATTTAAGGACGGCAAGGCATTTATACCATTTATAACCTGCGGGGATCCCGACCTTGAAACCACGGCGGCGATAGTTAAACAGATGAGCGCAAACGGAGCGGACATAATAGAGCTTGGAATACCTTTTTCAGACCCTACGGCTGAGGGACCGGTCATTCAGGAGGCGAATATATGCGCGCTTGCGGGCGGAGTGACCACCGACAAGATTTTTGATTTCGTGAGGGAGATAAGGAAGGAAGTGAGCACACCTATGGTGTTTATGACCTATGCAAATGTTGTATTTTCCTACGGCAGTGAGAAATTTATCTCCATCTGTAAGGAAATCGGAATCGACGGACTTATCCTGCCCGATATTCCATACGAGGAGAAAAATGAGTTCCTTCCTATCTGTAAAAAATATGATGTAGACCTCATTTCACTCATAGCGCCTACATCGAATGAACGTGCGGCGATGATTGCGCGCGAGGCGGACGGATTCATTTACCTTGTGTCATCGCTTGGCGTCACAGGCGTGCGCTCTGAGATTACAACAAATATCGGCGAGATTGTCGATATGATTAAGAAAAACACGGACGTACCGTGCGCGGTAGGCTTCGGAATATCCACACCTGAGCAGGCGGCGCAGATGGCGGCAGTCTCCGACGGAGTAATAGTCGGAAGCGCCATAGTAAAGCTTGCAGCCCGGTACGGAAAGGACGCACCGAAGTACGTCGGTGAGTATGTAAGGAGCATGAAGAAAGCGATAGGTTAGTGGGACACATGGTGTCAGACCCCTGTCCCAGCTTTTGGGACAGGGGTCTGACACCAGTGTCCCATTTTGTAACAATAGCGAAATATCTGTAACAATCCTGTAACTAAAATTAATATTTTTGTAACCAAATGTAAGGATTTTGTAACCACTGATGTGCAGTTAAGTGCTAACATAGTGTGCATAGAGGTGAGTTTTACAAATATACATAAGACATACGTGGGAGGTTACAAAATGGTGAAAAAAACAACATTGGCACTTGGGGCATTGGCGGTGACAGTCCTTATGACTGCGTGCGGAAGGGCAGACGGAAGCGGGAATACGGCGGCGCAGAAACCGACGGAGAGCATTATGCAGACCGATATTGTACAGTCCGGGGCGGAAAATGGCAGTAGTGGGAAAACAGAAACTACAGGAAACACACAAAACTCAACCGGTGAAGCGGCAAGCGAAGCTCCCGGCAGGATACCGGATAAGCCGACTGAGGTGCTTACCTGCCCGCTGATTGGCGGTCAGTACGGACAGGACATAGAACACAGCGCGGACTACAGATATAATGAGAATACCGACAGTTGGGATGAGATATACACTGTCGGTGATGTGTGCCTTGTTTACAGCGTGGCAGAAAATAAGCTCACTATTGAGTATGATGGCAGGACAGATGAGGTTGCGTGGGCGATACAGCATTTTGGCGGCGGAGTCGGAATGAGCATAGGGCTTGTCGATATGACATGGGACGGCAGTGAGGAGCTTATTTTAGAGGCGCATGACAGGGAGCTTGGATTGTACTTTGTGTATGATTTGAAAAATGAAAAGGATTTGTCGCCATATTACTGCACAGATGCGTCAAATATTTTCAGTGCGTATCTGAAGGAGGAGTATGCCGCGCAGCTTAAGAAGGAGGTCAACGAAGGCTTTACCGCTATCGGAAAGGACGGTATATTTTCTGATGTGAACGGCGATGAAAAATTAGTTTATTTCGGTCTCAGAAGCAATGCCGATAGTGTTGAAATGTTCGAGAATGTGGTCACGGAAAAGAGACTGTGCTATCACTGGTATAGTCCGGGCGCAGCGGAGACATATTGGAATGTTGATTTTGATTTCACCTTTGATGAGAGCGGATGTCATATAGGAAACATACTCACAGTTAACAAGGAAGTCATAAATGCCGTGCCGGAACCGGTAAAGCAGGCTCTTGCAGGCACAAAAGAGGTTATATATAGGGGAGAAGCCTTAGAGAATGTGGACGCCCTGGATGACATGCAGTATGAGCAGACCGGAAGGAGAATAGAGGCAGAGAGTTTCAGCGTGCTTGACTTTGATGGGGATGGTCTTAACGAGGTGGCAGTCATCGCTGAGAAGTGCTACATATTCCATACAGACGGCGATAAGGTCTATGTGTATGATATCAATTACAGAGCATTTTTAGACCTAAAGACGGATGCTACATGGAATGGCTCCGGCGGTGCCTCGAACTGGTATTATGTGGAATTTACAGGCTTTACAGACACGGAAATGCTCTACAATACCTATCTTCATATATATGAGGATACATACTGGGACGGAGATTATTACTCCGGGAACGCCAAGCAGCTCACCAAGGAGGAGGCGGATGCAATCATATCATCAGGCTCCGATGTGATGGCTAAGAGGTATAAATATTCGAGAAATTATTTCAAGCAGTGAATCGCTGGGACAGGGGTCTGACACCAGTGTCCCAACCGAAGTCAGGAAACATCGGAAGCCGGAAACCAGCCGTGGGACACTGGTGTCAGACCCCTGTCCCAGCCAGCCACAAAAATGAAACCGAAACCCCGGTTTCATTTTTGTGGTTTTTACATAGATTTTACATTTATTACATATAACCATGATAGCTGATTACGCAGATTTTACTTATACTAATCTGGGACAGGGACCTGACCCCTGTCCCAGATTTCTTTTACGCGGATTTTACATTCGGATGATTGGGGATTTTACACAGGGGTAGTAGACTGCTGATTGTAAACGAGAGGTGAAGCAATGATACGCACAGCTTACACAGCTTCGTTTATGAAAAAGAAAAGAAAAAAGTGTGAAAAAGAATGTAAGCCGTGTTGCGGCTGGAAAGAGGCAGAGAAATGAAGAAGAATTTATTTAGGAAGTGTGCAGCAATGGTTGCATGTGCTGCTATGTCGATGATGATGGTTACAGGCTGTAACAGCAATACAGCGGGAAATAATGCAACAGACGGAACAACAACAGGTTCAAATGCAGCATCAACACAGCAGGCAGAGCAGGAGACGACAAAGACTGCTGAAGCTGATAAGAAGCTTTCCGGTACAATCTCACTTGCAGGTTCAACATCAATGCAGAAGCTTGCGGATGCACTTGCAGAGACCTTCATGGAGGCTAACAGCGGCGTGACAGTTACGGTTGAATATTCAGGTTCATCGGCAGGTATCGAGTCACTTCTTAACGGAAGCTGCGATATAGGTGATGCTTCAAGAAACTTAAAGGACAGCGAGAAGTCCGGCGGAGCTGTTGAGAACATCGTGGCAATCGATGGTATAGCCGTTATCGTTGACAAGAATAATACTGTTGCAGGTCTTACAAAGCAGCAGCTCTCAGACATCTATACAGGCGCTGTAACCAACTGGAGCGAGGTTGGCGGAAGCGATACACCGATTGTTGTAGTAGGTCGTGAGGCAGGTTCAGGTACAAGAGGAGCATTCGAGGAAATCTTAAAGGTTGAGGATGCATGTAAGTACGCTGTAGAGTGCGATTCGACAGGTGCAGCTATGGCTAAGGTTGCTTCGACAGAGGGCGCAATCGGTTATGTATCACTTGATGTACTTGATGATTCCGTAAATGCACTTAACCTTGATGATGTAGCTCCTACATCGGACAACATTGTTGCAGGTACATATTTCCTTTGCAGACCGTTTGTTATGGCTACCAAGGGTGAGATAAGCGGGCAGAATGAGCTCGTTCAGGCATTCTTCGATTTCCTCAAGTCCGATGAAGGAAAGGCAGTAGTAAAGGCAGTCGGACTTATCACAGTAGACTAATAGAAATATTGGAAAATACATAAGAACGCTTCTACTTAAAAAGGTTATCACAAAAAGCAGTTAAAAAGCCTTCGTTGTAATAACCTGAAATTAAAAAAATTTTGGCGGCATGAGTGTGGTGCTAAGCATTACACCTTTGCCGCTAAGTGTCTATTTCTTATGTGGTATATCTGCCATATAGTGGCTGGGAAATGAGGTAAATATGAAAGCTGAAGTGATAAACTGTCCGAATCCGGCGATTGAGATTGCTGCAGAGCCGGCAGCAGGTAAGAAAACAGATAGGGATGTACCGGTAAATACTGATAAAAGAAATGATAAAGCGTTAAGAATGACTGAAAATAAGTTTGAAAAGAGCAATTTTCAGAGTGACGCACAGATAAATATTTTTAAAGGAAAAATAACAAAAAATCTCATAGAGGTTATCGCTAAGGTCATCTTCACAATATCTGCCTTTGTGGCTGTGGCGGCGGTAATTTCCATCACGGTATATATGTTCATAAAAGGTCTTCCGGCTCTTGGGGAGGTCGGAATTGCACAAATCCTGTTTGGCACGGTGTGGGCGCCTACAGCGGCGGAGCCACATTTTGGAATATTGTATGTCATCTTAACCTCGCTTGTGGGTACAGCGATGGCGATAGTTATTGGAGTTCCGATAGGACTTTTGACAGCGGTTTTCCTCGCGGAGGTAGCGCCACAGAAGCTGTCTAAGGTGGTTAAGCCGGCAATCGAACTGCTTGCAGGTATTCCGTCAATTGTCTATGGACTTATAGGAATCATGGTATTAAATCCTCTTATGTTCAAGCTTGAGAAAATAATATTTGCCGGAAGTAAGACACATCAGTTTACGGGCGGCTCGAACCTTATATCAGCGGTTCTGGTGCTCGCGGTGATGATACTTCCGACAGTTATAAATATAAGTGAGTCTTCGCTTCGTGCGGTTCCGAAGCACTACAAGGCGGCTTCGCTCGCGATGGGAGCCACACATATCCAGACAATATTCAAGGTTATTATTCCTGCGGCTAAGTCGGGAATATTGACAGCAGTTGTACTGGGTATAGGACGTGCGATAGGTGAGGCGATGGCGATTACTCTGGTTGCCGGAAGTGCCGTGAATGTGCCGCTTCCGTTTAATTCGGTACGTTTCCTCACGACGGCGATAGTCAGTGAGATGGCATATTCGGCGGATACACACAGAAGGGTGCTCTTCACAATCGGACTTGTACTTTTCGTATTTATCATGATTATCAATCTGGTTCTGAACCGTATGATGAAGAAGGGGGAAAAGGCAGATGGCTGATTCAATTCTTGTAAAGAAAAAGCGTCCGTTTGACAATGTGGCATACGCGCTTATATATATGTCAGCATTGATATCCGTGGGAATCCTTGTCGGAATAATCATCTATGTTACAATAAAAGGCTTAAGCAATGTCAACTGGGCTTTTCTCACCACAGAGAGAAGCGCATTGAAAGGAACAACCGGCATCGCAGGCAATATAGTAAACACACTCTACATAGTGGTTGTCACGATAGTCATTGCCACACCTATCGGTGTTGGCTCAGCCATATACCTGAATGAGTATGCCAGACCGGGAAAGCTTGTAAAGATAATTGAGTTCACAACGGAGACACTTGCGGGAATACCTTCAATCATATTCGGTATGTTCGGTCTGGTGCTCTTCAATCAGGCGTTCCACCTTGGATATTCGCTCCTCACCGGAGCACTCACACTGACACTCATGGTGCTTCCGCTCATAACAAGAAACACGCAGGAGGCGTTAAAGACGGTTCCTAAGAGCTACCGCGACGGAGCGCTTGGAATGGGCGCAGGCAAATGGCACATGATAAGAACCATCATCCTGCCCTCGGCAATGCCCGGAATAATCACCGGAATTATCCTTGCGATAGGAAGAATCGTCGGCGAGTCGGCGGCACTCCTGTTCACTGCGGGTTCAGCCTACAAGCTTCCGAAGAGTCTCATGGCATTCTTCATGAAAATCAGGGAGGCGGGCGGTACACTCACAATAGAGATGTACTTCCGTATGTCGGACGGAAAATACGGTCAGGCATTCGGAATCGGCCTGGTACTCCTTGTGGTTGTGCTTGGTATCAATTTTATCGCAAAATGGCTTGCGGCACGATTCGATGTGAACAGGAAAGGATAGGTACATATAAATGGATGAAAAAAAGAATTTACCGGAAAATATTTTGGATATAAAGAAGCTTGATTTGTGGTACGGTGAGAATCATGCACTCAAGAATGTCAATATGGAGATAAAAAGAAACGCAATCACAGCGTTCATCGGACCCTCCGGCTGCGGAAAATCGACATTTTTAAAGACCCTGAACAGGATGAATGACCTTGTGCCGGGAGTGCGTATTGAGGGGCAGGTGCTTCTTGACGGTGTGGATATCTATGACACGAAGGTTGACACCTCAATGCTCCGGAAAAAAATCGGCATGGTATTCCAGCAGCCTAACCCATTTCCTATGAGCATATATGATAATGTGGCTTACGGGCCGAGAATACATGGAATAAAGAATAAAGTCAAGCTTGACCAGATTGTCGAGGAGAGCCTGAAGGGTGCGGCTATATTCGATGAGGTAAAAGACAGACTTAAGAAGTCAGCACTTGGTCTTTCAGGCGGTCAGCAGCAGCGTCTTTGCATCGCGCGTGCACTTGCGGTTTCGCCGGAGGTGCTTCTCATGGATGAGCCGACCAGCGCCCTTGACCCTATATCGACACTCAAGGTTGAGGAGCTTATGGAGGAGCTTAAGAAAAAATATACAGTTGTTGTTGTGACACATAACATGCAGCAGGCGGCAAGAGTATCCGATGATACAGCATTTTTCCTCGTCGGAGAGGTGATTGAGAAGGACAGCACGGACAATATATTCTCGCAGCCGAAGGATAAGAGGACGGAGGACTATATTACCGGAAGATTCGGGTGATGATGACACGGACGTTTTAAATTTTTTCTATATTACCGCCGGGCACGTTCTCGCTGCATTTTGCCTCGCAGCGGCACATAAGCGGTTGAAATACAGCCGATAAATGCCGGCTGGCAAAAAGCACCCGGCTTGCAATATAGAAAAATTTAAAACTGTTTCGTGAAATGCTCAAATTATCAAATAGATGATTGCTGTACTTAATTCTTAAATTGCGCCATGTTTAAAATAATAGAATGTTAAATATCCAATATTATATATGGGAGGATAGTAAGATGAGAAGCAGATTTGACAAGGAGCTTGCACAGCTTAACAGTGAGCTCATCAATATGGGGACGCTTATTGAGGAAGCTATACAGAATGCGGTTGGTGCGCTTGTGAACCAGAATGTGGAGCAGGCACACAGGGCGGTTGATTTCGATGTGGATGTCGACCAGAAGGAGAAGGACATAGAGAATATATGCTATAAGCTTCTTCTTCACCAGCAGCCGGTGGCAGGTGATTTAAGACTTATCACGGCAGCGCTGAAGATGGTGAGCGATATGGAGAGAATCGGCGATCAGGCAGCGGATATTTCGGAGCTGACGATAGCTATGTCACAGAAGCCTTATATAAAGAACCTTGAGCATATCCGTTCGATGGCAAAAGAGACAATGATAATGGTTATCGACAGCCTTCAGGCGTTCGTTGACAGGGATTTAGACAAGGCGCATGCGGTTATTGAACATGACGATGTTGTTGATGACTTGTTTATGACGGTAAAAAAAGAGATTATAGAGATTATACATAACCGCCCGGATGATGGCGACCAGGCGACAGACCTTCTGATGGTTGCAAAGTACTTTGAGAGAATCGGAGACCATGCGACCAACATCGCAGAGTGGGTAATTTTTTCGATAACCGGTGAGAGGTGAGCAATATAGCTTTAAGTCAAGGGTTCATAAGCTTTAGCATGTATTTGATAAATGCTTTTGGACTTTTGGCTATTGCATTATGCGTTACGGCATGATATATAAGATTTAATAGGTGCCGACGGATTTATGTTTTTTATACCTGATGGACGGCGCTGTAGGTGTGCTGCTCGCTCGGTTAGAGTGCTGGATGCTGTGTTTGTTATACCTGATGGACGGCGCCGTAGGTGAGATGCTGCTGCCCGGGACAGCGTGAAAAACTTTTATTTTTTTATGAAATTCCGGAAGACGGGTACTTATACCGTAATTGTAAAAAATAACTAAAAACTTTTATATTTTTCAGTAAAAATTATTTCAGAAAAAAAGGAGGCAGGAATGGATATTTTCAGTGTTTTGAATATGCTTGGAGGACTCGCGCTCTTCCTATACGGCATGAATGCAATGGGGGACGGACTCGCCAAGGTGTCGGGAGGCAGGCTTGAGAGCGTGCTTGAGAAGCTTACAAAGAAAAGAATAATGGCTGTGCTTCTAGGGGCTGCGGTTACTGCTGTAATCCAGTCCTCTTCGGCTACCACTGTAATGGTAGTCGGATTTGTCAATTCCGGCATTATGAAGCTGGGTCAGGCGATTGGAATTATTATGGGTGCTAACATTGGTACCACCATCACGTCATGGATACTTGCACTCACGGGAATCCAAAGTGATAATATTTTTGTATCGCTGTTGAAGCCAAGTTCGTTTTCGCCCATACTTGCGGTTATAGGCTCGTCCTTCATATTATTTTCCAAGAAGGACAGGAAAAGGGATATAGGAACTATTTTAGTCGGCTTTGCCATACTCATGTTCGGAATGGATACGATGAGCGCAGCAGTTAAGCCGCTTGCCGATGTTCCACAGTTTACCAATATGTTCACCATGTTCACCAACCCTGTGCTTGGCATGATTGTAGGAGCGGTGCTGACAGCGGTAATCCAGAGCTCATCGGCTTCCGTCGGTATATTGCAGGCACTCTGTGCAACCGGTGGTGTCACGATGGCGTCGGCAATTCCTATTATAATGGGTCAGAATATCGGTACCTGCGTGACGTCACTCATATCCGCGATGGGAGCGAGCAGGAATGCGAAGCGTGCCGCGCTGGTACACTTCTATTTTAATCTTATCGGAACAATTATTTTCATGGTGGTATTTTACACTCTGAATGCATTCTTACACTTTGAAATACTTAATATGACAGCGAACGCATGGCTTATTGCACTTGTCCACTCATGCTTTAACATAGCTGCGACAATTATATTCCTTCCGTTCGGCGATTTCCTTGCAAAGCTTGCCTGTCTCACAATCAAGGATAAGGATGAAGTGCAGGAAAAGGCGGAAGCAGGTTCCGTCGAGAAGGATATACAGGTGCTTGACCCTCGTTTCCTCGAGTCCCCTGCGTTCGCAGTGCAGCAGTGTAAAAATGTTGCGGTAAAGATGGCTGATGTGGCAAGGGATGGCTTGTTCCTGTCGATGGAGCTTCTTGAAAGCTATGATGAGGATAAGGCACAGAGGGTACTTCATTATGAGGATATCGTTGACAAGTATGAGGATGAGCTTGGAACCTATCTGGTAAAGCTCAATGGAAAAGACCTCACGAAGAAGGACAGCCAGACAGTGTCAATGCTCCTTCATGTGATTGGAGACTTTGAAAGAATATCCGACCACGCCGTGAACATCAAGGAGGCTGCCGAGGAGATGAGAGACAAGAAGCTTCATTTTTCCGAGAAGGCAGCGGCTGAGCTTAATGTCTACACGACTGCGATACATGAGATTGTGAATATGGCATTTGATGCCTTTACCACGGAGAATGTGGAGGCGGCGGGCAATGTCGAGCCGCTTGAGGAGGTCATGGACTATCTCAAGGCGGAGCTGAAGGACAGACATGTAAGGAGGCTTAGAAAGGGCAAATGTACAATCGAGCTGGGCTTCGTGCTCACCGACCTTATAACCAACTATGAGAGAGTCGCCGACCACTGCTCGAATATTGCAGTCTGCCTGATACAGGTGGTGGGAAATGACGGCTTCGATACACATGAGTATCTTGACAATGTGAAGAGCAAAGACAATGAAGAATTCAGGATTAAGGTACATTGGTATAAGGAGAAGTATGAGCTGCCGTAGGATGGAAAAGTAAAGCGGACATTCGCAATCCGCTTCGCTACTTGCTCATGAACGTAGTCGCTTTGCGAACTGTCAGTGGGAGCTTTTAACTCCCACTGACATAAGCATCCCCCTTACCC